>NZ_AP022579.1:5152787-5505574 GCF_010731295.1 Mycolicibacterium boenickei
CGGCGACCCGCGCCCTGAACGCGGTCGCAGGCGATCGCGCTGCGCACGCCAAGGCCCTGGCCGACGAGCTGACCCGGATGACGGGTTCGGCCCCTGCGGACACCGCTACGAGCACCACCGCCCCCCGGAGCACGGCCAAGACCATCCCGGGCACCCAGGCAGGCGGGTCCGCTCCCGGGGTCGACGACGTCGCCAACGCGCTCAAAGAGTCCGCGGAGCGCGCGGCGGGTCTGGCGCGCACACTCTCCGGCTATCGCGCCGGCCTGCTCGGATCGATCGCCGCCTCGTGCACGGCGGCCTACACCGTCGCGCTGGGAGGTGCGCAGTGACCTCACCGGGACCACGCTCGACCACCTCACCCAGCCGCCCGACCACTGCCGCTGACGCCGCACTGTTCGACGCGGTGGCCGTCGAGCACGGCGCCATCTACGGCTACGGGCTGGTGTCGGCCCATTCGACGGCCGAGGACAACGCCCTGGTGGCCACGGCGATGGCCGAACACCGGGCACGTCGCGAATCCGCCATCAGCATGCTCGAAGCACGCTCGGTGACCCCGCCGCTGCCCGCGGCCGGATATCAGCTGCCCTCGCCGGTGACCGACCCGACCGATGCCGCCAACCTCGCGATACGCATGGAAGAGGACACCTCGGTGGCCTGGCGCGCGGTGCTCGAACAGGCCACCAGCGCCGAGGACCGCGCGTTCGCGGTGACCGCACTGTCAGAGACGGCCGTCACGGCGGCCAAGTGGCGCGCGATCGTGAACGCCTGGCCGGTTACGGTCGCCTTCCCTGGCGGGGGCGAATAGCCGGGTCGCCGCTTTCCACACGAGGGCTGCTGCCCGCGATCAGCAGCAGCCCTGGCGTAGAAGTCGACGCCGCTCAGCCCTCGCTGATCGCAGCCGAGATCTCTGTCGCAGCGTCGTCGACTGCGATCTCGCGGTTCTCGCCGGTGAATCGGTTGCGCAGCTCCACCACACCGTCGGAGAACCCGCGCCCGACCACCACGATCCACGGCATGCCCAGCAGCTCGGCGTCCTTGAACTTCACGCCGGGCGAGGCCTTGCGATCGTCGAACAGCACCTCGTGACCGAGCCGGTCCAGCGCGGCCACGAGTTCGGTCGCACCGGTCCGTGCGGCGTCGTCCTTGTTGGCCACCACCACGTGCACATCGAACGGCGCCACCGACGCCGGCCAGCGCAGGCCCAGATCGTCGTGCTGCTGCTCGGCGATCACCGCGACCATGCGGGACACGCCGATGCCGTACGAGCCCATCGTGAGCCGCACCGGCTTGCCGTCCTCGCCGAGCACGTCGGCGGTGAAGGCGTCGGCGTACTTGCGACCCAGCTGGAAGATGTGGCCGATCTCGATGCCCCGCGCCGAGGTCAGTACACCGGCACCATCGGGTGACGGGTCACCGTCGCGGACCTCGGCTGCCTCGATGGTGCCGTCCGGGGTGAAGTCGCGGCCTGCGACCAGGCCCACCACGTGCTTGTTGGGTGCGTCGGCCCCGGTGATCCAGGCTGTGCCGTCCACCACGCGCGGATCAACGAGATAACGAACCTCGTTGTCCAACAACGCCTTCGGGCCCACATAGCCCTTGACCAGGAACGGATTCTTGGCGAAGTCGGCGTCATCGAGCAGAGCGAATTCGGCGGGCTCCAGCGCAGCGCCGAGGCGCTTCTCGTCAACCTCACGGTCACCGGGCACGCCAATGGCCAGCAGCTCCCACTCGCCGCCGGGCTCACGGGTCTTGAGCAGGACGTTCTTCAGCGTGTCGGCGGCGGTGACCTCGCGGCCCGAGAACTGCGCCAGACCAGCCGAATTGGCCCAGTCGACCAGCGTCGCGATGGTCGGGGTGTCCGGGGTGTCGTACACCTGCGCCGCGGGCTGCCCCTCGATCGGCAGCGGCGCCGGCGCCCGGGTGATCACGGCTTCGACGTTGGCGGCGTACCCGGAATCCAGGCAGCGCACGAAGGTGTCCTCGCCGACCTCGCTCTCGGCCAGGAACTCCTCCGAGGCGCTGCCGCCCATCGCGCCCGAGACCGCCGACACGATCACGTAGCGCACGCCGAGGCGCCCGAAGATCTTCTGATAGGCCTCGCGGTGGGCGTGGTAGGCGTTCTTGAGGCCGTCGTCGTCCACGTCGAACGAGTACGAGTCCTTCATCACGAACTCGCGGCCACGCAGGATGCCCGCACGCGGGCGCGCCTCGTCGCGGTACTTGGTCTGGACCTGGTACAGGATCGCCGGGAAGTCCTTGTAGGAGGAGTACTCCCCCTTGACCGTCAGCGTGAAGATCTCCTCGTGCGTCGGCCCGAGCAGATAGTCGTTGCCCCGCCGGTCCTGCAGCCGGAACAGGGTGTCGCCGTACTCGGTCCACCGGTTGGTGGTCTCGTAGGGCCCACGCGGAAGCAGCGCGGGCAGCAGGATCTCCTGGCCGCCGATCGCGTTCATCTCTTCCCGCACGATCTTCTCGATCCGGCGCAGCACCCGCAGGCCCAGCGGCAGCCAGCTGTAGATGCCGGGGCCGACCGGACGGACGTAGCCGGCCCGGATCAGCAACTTGTGGCTGGGCACCTCGGCATCAGCGGGGTCGTCGCGGAGGGTTCTCAGGAACAGCTCGGACATGCGGGTGATCACAGCCGACAACCTTAAGGCGTGTCGTCAGTCACGGCCCTGCCAGGTACAGATGCAGGCCTCGTTGCCCTCCGCGTCGGCCAGCACCCAGAAGCGCGGCGCCACGCGGTCACTGAGCAATCTGCCGCCTGCGGCCAAGGCCGCGTCGACCCGGGCCTGCGCCGCATCGTGGGTGACGTCGATGTCGAGGTGGATTCGGTTGCGCTGGGGCCGGGGCGCATCCATCTGCTGAAACCAGATGGCCGGGCCGCGGCCGAACGGGTCGACGAGCCCGGCGTTGAGGTCCGCATTGCCCGGTTCGTCGATGTAGCCCGTGACAGCCTTCCAGAAGGGGCGCACAGCGCCGATGTCGAGCGCGTCGATCGCGACCTCGAAGGCCTGGATGGCCCCGGCCCCGGTGGTCAGTTCGAAGCCATGTGCGGCCAGCGCCTGCGACAGCTCGCGGGCCAGTTCGAGGTCCCGCTCGGTCAGCGCATGAGCGTCGCGCGTGCGCAGACGCAGCACCGCCCGGTCGGATCGGATGTCGATCGAAAGATGGCCTGAGGCATCACGACCGGCCGCGTGCACGGCATGGGAGGCGGCAGCGGCAGCGTCGGCCATCGAGGGCACCAGCACCTCGGTGTAGACGGCGCCGAGGACCAGGCGCCAACCCAGCGGGCCGACGGCCTCGGAGATGTCCCGGCGATTCAGCGGCATCGATCAGGCCAGCCGTCAGTCGAGCTCGAGCTCTCCGGAATCGATGGCGTCCTTGACCTCTTGGGCATGCGCCACCTGTTCAGAGGTGTAGCCGATGAACAGCGCCGCCAGACCGACCAGGACTGCGACCGCGGCCACCCACAACAGGCCGTAGGTGTAGCCCGCGTCCAGGGCCGCCAGTTGCGGACCGTTCATATCCTTGACCGGTCCGGTGACTCCGCCCAGGTACAGGGTGCGCGACGTGATGACGGCCTGGATGATCGCCAGGACCAGCGGACCGCCCAGGTTCTGCAGCATCAGGGCGATGGCCGAGGCCGGGCCGATGCGGTCGAAGCCGACGCCGGCGATCGCGGCCAGGGTCAGCGGCACCACGATCATGCCGATGCCGATGCCGCCGATGGTGATGGGAAGCACGAGGTTCGGGAAGTACGGGATGCCTGCGTGCAGGGTCGAGCCGTAGAGCATCGCGCCGAGCACCAGGATGCCGCCCGCGATGACCACGATGCGGGGCTGGAAGAAGCGGACGATCTGGGAGGACGCACCCAGGCCGATGCCCATGCCGATCACGAACGGGATGAAGCCGATGCCGGCGTGCAGTGCGCTGTAGCCGAGGATGTCCTGCACGTACAGGCCGATCAGCACCGTCAAGGTGAACAGCACGCCGCCGGCCAGGAAGATCGCCGCGAACGTGGCGACCCGGTTGCGCTCGTGGAACAGGTCGAACGGCACCACCGGGTTCTCGGCGCTGCGCTCGGCGATCAGGAACGCGATGCCGAACACCGCGGCCGCGGCGCCCGAGCCGAGCGTGACCGGCGCCAGCCAGCCGCTCTCCGGGCCCTGGGTGAACGCGAACACTGCGGCCGTGCAGGCGAGCGTCGCCAGCAGGGCGCCCGCGGCGTCGAGCTTCATGCGTTCGCGGTTGGTCTCACGCAGTGCGGTACGGGCCAGGTAGAGCATCACCAGGCCGATCGGCACGTTGACCAGGAATGCCAGCCGCCAGGACACCTCGGTGAGCGCACCGCCGACCACCAGGCCCATCACCGAGCCGATGGCCGTCATGGCACCGAACACCGCGGTGGCGAGGTTGCGGGCCGGACCCTTCGGGAACGTGGTCGCGACGAGCGCGAGGCCCGTGGGCGAGGCGATCGCCGCGCCGACACCCTGCAGCAGCCGGGCGGTCACCAGCGTCGCTTCGTTCCAGGCGATGCCGCACAGGATCGAGGCGATCGTGAACAACGCGACGCCGACGATGAAGGTGCGCTTGCGGCCGATGGTGTCGCCGAGGCGTCCGCCTAGCAGCATCAGTCCGCCGAAGGTGAGGACGTAGGCGGTGATGACCCAGCTACGTCCGGCGTCGGACAGGCCGAGCTCGTCCTGGATCCGTGGCAACGCGACAATCGCGACCGTGCTGTCCATCGTGGCCAGCAGCTGCATACCGCCGATCGCGATCACAGCGGAAAGGAAGCCCCAGGACGGGAACCAGGACGGGAGGCGGGCGGCGAGGCCCTGGCGCTCTGCGTCGTTGAGTGCCGTCATAGGGGGCCACCTTACCGGAATCTTAAGAATCCTTTAACCGGCGAAGGCGGCCACAGGTCCGATCACGATGATCGCCGGAGGTCGAATACCGTCCGCTCGGATCCGCTCGGGCGCGTCGCCGAGGGTGGCCCGCAGGGTGCGCTGCGCGACGGTCGTGCCGTGTTGCACCACCAGAACCGGCGTATCCGCAGGTCGGCCGCCGTCCAGGAGGGCCTTGGTGAACAGCTCGATGCGTTCGACGGCCATCAGCAGCACGATCGTGCCGGTCAGCGCCGCCAGCGCATTCCAATTCACTAACGATTCGGGGTGACCAGGCGCAACATGGCCGCTGACCACCACGAACTCGTGGGTCATGCCCCGGTGGGTGACCGGAACCCCGGCCAGGGCGGGCACCGATATGGCACTTGTCACACCCGGGACCACGGTGACGGGGATGCCGGCCTCGCTGCACGCCAGAACCTCTTCGTAGCCGCGGGCGAAGACGAAGGGATCGCCGCCCTTGAGGCGGACGACGAACTTGCCGGCGCGGGCCCGGTCGACCAGAACCTGGTTGATCGCCTCCTGCGCCATCGCCCGCCCGTACGGGATCTTCGCCGCGTCGATGACCTCGACATGGGGCCCGAGTTCGGCGAGCAACTCCTGGGGGGCCAGCCGGTCGGCGACGACGACGTCGGCGCGGGCCAGCAGGCGCCGTCCGCGCACGGTGATCAGCTCGGGGTCTCCCGGGCCGCCGCCGACGAGGGCCACGCCCGTGGGTGCCTCCCCCGGCTCCGCGCCGGAGTCGGCGGTGAGCAGGCCGCGCTGGAGCGCTTCGTGGATGGCGGTGCGGATGGCCGCCGAGCGGCGATGCTCGCCGCCGGCGAGGACGCCCACCGAGAGGCCGTCGGAATCGAATGTCGCCGGGGTCACCGCGGATCCGTCGCGCGCGATGTCGGCGCGAACGCAGAAGATGCGCCGCTCGTCGGCTTCGGCGGCGATGGCGGCGTTGACCTCGTGATCGTCGGTGGCCGCCAGCACATACCAGGCACCGTCGAGATCCCCGGCGCGGAAGTCACGCAGCTGCAGGGTGATCCCCGGATCGTCGTGCGACAGCGCCTCCACCGCGGGGCTGGCCGCCCGGGCGATCACGTGTACGTCGGCGCCGTGCGCGATCAGCAGGGGCAGCCGGCGTTGCGCGACGGTTCCGCCGCCGACGACGACGACCTTCTTGCCCGACAGGCGCAGGCCGACGAGGTAGGCATTCTCGGTGGTCACCCGCCGAGCTTAGTGGTTGCTGCTGTGGTGACGAAGCGGGTGATGGCCTCTGGGTGCGCCGCAGGGTGGGTGTGCAGGTACCCGGCGTGCACGCCGCGCTGCACCGCGCCGTCGCGCCGACCCGCCTGTCCCGGACCGGCGAACGCCCAGGCCGGCGCCAGATCGTCGGCGAATTCCACTGCGGTCCGGTGGAATTCATGTCCGGTGAGGCGAGCACCGGCCGCGTGCAGGCTGGAGTCGACTACTGCGACCGCGTCGCGGTAACCCAGGGTGAGACGCTCGGTGAACCGCGCCGAGCCGGCCAGCACACCGCACATCGGTATGCCGTCGAGATCGTCGACCAGATAGGTCAGGCCCGCGCACTCGGCATGGATGGGGGCGCCGCGGGAGGCCAGATCCCTGATCTGCTGGCGGACAAGATCGTTGGCCGACAGCTCGGCAGTGAACTGTTCGGGGAATCCGCCGGGCAGCACCAGCGCGTCCACCCCGGCGGGCAGGGGTTCTGCCAGCGGGTCGAACTCGGCCACCTGCGCGCCGGCTCCGCGCAACAACTCGGCGTGCTCGGCGTAGCTGAAGCTGAACGCCTTACCCGCGGCCAGGGCCACCGTGACATCGGTCACCGACTCGGCCACGGGGCTCCACGGCGCGCCGGTCACATGGGCAGCGGATGCCGCCACCAGGGCCCCGAGATCGACGTGCCGTGCCACCAGAGCCGTCATCGCAGCCACCGCGTCGCGCGCCTGCCTGCCGTGCTCCACAGCGGTGATGAGCCCGAGATGCCTTGACGGAACAGATAATTCGTCGGCTCGTGGAATCGCGCCGAGCACGGCCACACCGGCATGCTCACAAGCCTGTCGCAATACCGCCTCATGCCGGTCGGAGCCGACCCGGTTAAGGATCACCCCGGCGATTCGCACCGCCGGGTCGAACGTGACGAACCCGTGCAGCAGCGCGGCGATGCTGTGACTCTGTCCGCGGGCGTCGACCACCAGCACCACCGGGGCTCCGAGCAGGCCGGCGACCTGGGCCGCCGAACCGCGAGGGACGCCGGTCATCTGCCCTTCGATACGACCGTCGAACAGGCCCATGACCCCCTCGACGACCGCGATGTCGGCGCCGGCACACCCGTGCCGGTACAGCGGGCCGATCAGATCCTCGCCGACGAGCACCGGGTCCAGGTTGCGGCCCGGACGGCCTGCGGCCAGGGCGTGGTAGCCGGGGTCGATGAAGTCCGGCCCGACCTTGAACGGCGCCACGGTGTGCCCGGCCTGACGCAGCGCGCCGACCAAACCCGTTGCCACGGTGGTCTTTCCGCTGCCCGATGCCGGTGCGGCGATCACCACCGCCGGAGTGCTCACCTCAGCACCGCGAGCGTGCGTGTCTGCTGCCCGACACGCCGCGAAACCGCAGCACTATGCGCACACTCAGCGTCCACGAGCATGCCGAAAATCACCACTCGATGCCCTTCTGGCCCTTGCGGCCGGCATCCATCGGATGCTTGATCTTGGTCATCTCGGTCACCAGGTCCGCGGCGTCGATCAGGGCCTGCGGGGCGTCACGGCCGGTGATCACCACGTGTTGAGTGCCCGGACGGTTGGCCAGCACCTCGACCACCTCGTCCACGTCCACCCATCCCCATTTGAGCGGATAGGTGAACTCGTCGAGCACGTAGAAATCGTGGCGCTCGTCGGCCAACCGCCGTCTGATCTCGGCCCAGCCGTCGGCAGCCGCGGCCGCGTGGTCGACGTCGCTGCCGTGTTTGCGGGTCCAGGACCAGCCCGAGCCCATCTTGTGCCATTCGACCGGCCCGCCGGCACCGTGCTCATCGTGCAGCCGGCCGAGTTGGTTGAACACGGCCTCTTCGCCGACCTTCCACTTCGCGCTCTTGACGAACTGGAACACCGCCACCGAGAAGCCCTGGTTCCACGCCCGCAGCGCCATCCCGAAGGCCGCGGTGGACTTGCCCTTTCCGGGGCCGGTATGCACGGCGAGCAACGGTGCGTTGCGGCGGGCCTTGGTGGTCAAACCGTCGTCGGGAACGGTGAGCGGCTGTCCCTGTGGCATGGGCGGTCCTTCCTGCGCAGGATCTCGTGCCAGGCTAGGCGGCGGTCTGGTGCTGGACGAGCCGGGTCAGTTCGGCGGCACGCAACTGCTCGAGCCGTACCGCCGGCGAGCCCAGCTGCTCGGCCAGTTGACCGGCCAATCCCAGTCGCACGAACGAGGTCTCACAGTCCACCACCACGGCCGCGGCCCCCTCGGCCACCAACGCGGCCGCGGCCTGCCTGGTGCGGCCCAGCGGATCCGGACCTCCCGTGGCGCGGCCGTCGGTGAGCACCACGACCAGGCTGCGCCGGGCACGGTCGCGGGCCTTCTCCCGGATCACGAGATCGCGGGCGGCCAGCAGGCCCTGCGCCAGCGGCGTCTTGCCGCCGGTGTCGAAGCGGGACAGCCGGCGACTGGCGATGTGCACCGACGTCGTGGGCGGGAGCAGCACGCGGGCGTCCTGCTGCCGGAACGTGATCACCGCGACCTTGTCCCGGCGCTGGTAGGCATCGCGCAGCAGCGACAGTGTCGCCCCGGTGACGGCCGACATCCGGTCACGGGCCGCCATGGACCCGGAGGCGTCGACGACGAAGATCACCAGATTGCCCTCGCGGCCTTCACGTACCGCGCGCCGGACGTCCTCGGGGCGCGGCCTCGGCACACCCGCACCCTGTTGGCGGCCCGCCGTGGCGAGCAGGGTGGCGAACATGTGCAGTCCGTGTCCGCTGCCGGGCTCGGCGGTGGACGCGATCGGGGTGCCGGTACGGTTGCGGGCCCGCGAACGGCGCCCCGGGGCGCCCTCGCCGACCCCGGGCACCACGAGGGCCCTGGTCCGGAACACCGCCGACGGTGGCGCGCTCGGACGGGTCGACGATTTCGAATTACCCTGCGGCGCAGAACTTTCAGCGCCGGCATCGGCACCGCCGCCGGGCGGGTCGAAGTCAGGATCGAAGTCGGGATCGGGCGGCTCGGTGTCCTGCCCCGACTGTGCGGCAGACTCGTCGGCCTGCTGCATCGCCTCATCGAGACGCTCGGGGTCCAGCCCCGGATCGTCGAAGGGGTCGCGACGACGCCGGTGTGGCAGAGCCAGTTCAGCTGCCACCCGGATGTCCTCTTCGGTGACCGTGGTGGCGCCGCGCCAGGCCGCATGGGCGACGGCGGTGCGCGCGACCACCAGATCGGCTCGCATCCCGTCGACGTCGAATGCCGCGCACAGGGCCGCGATTCGGCGCAGTTCGGTATCGGGTAGTTCCACCGACCCGATCGCCTTGCGGGCGGCGGCGATGCGATCGGCCAGCTCCGCGTCGGCGACGGCGTAGCGCTCGACGAAAGCCCGCGGATCGGCCTCGAACGCCATCCTGGCCCGGATCACCTCGACGCGGACGTCGACGTCACGGGACGCGGCCACGTCCACCGTCAGCCCGAATCGGTCCAGCAGCTGCGGACGCAGCTCGCCTTCCTCAGGGTTCATGGTGCCGATCAGCACGAAGCGGGACTCGTGTGAGTGCGAAATCCCTTCGCGCTCAACATGAACCCGGCCCATCGCGGCGGCGTCCAGCAACACGTCGACCAGGTGGTCGTGCAGCAGGTTGACCTCGTCGACGTAGAGCACGCCACCATGGGCGCGGGCCAGCAAGCCGGGCGAGAAGGCGTGTTCGCCGTCGCGAAGCACCTTCTGCAGATCCAGCGAACCGACCACCCGGTCCTCGGTCGCCCCGATCGGCAGTTCCACCAGCCGGGCGTCGTCGTCGACCGCGGACAGCACCGCGGCCAGGCCGCGTACCGCAGTCGATTTCGCGGTGCCCTTCTC
This sequence comes from Mycolicibacterium boenickei, assembly GCF_010731295.1. Lineage (NCBI taxonomy): Bacteria > Bacillati > Actinomycetota > Actinomycetes > Mycobacteriales > Mycobacteriaceae > Mycobacterium > Mycolicibacterium boenickei. The sequence continues at coordinate 5,162,763 of NZ_AP022579.1, forward strand.
CCCGCGGATCAGCACGCCGCCGATCTCCGGGTGCACAGCGCACAGCAGCAGGGCCAGCCGCAGCCGGTCCTGCCCCACCAGTGCGCTGAAGGGGTAGGTGTGGGTCTCCACCGTCATCAGACTCGCTCTCGCGTCATATCGATTCCGGGGCGCACCATCGGCACATGCGGGATTCCGTCATCAAGGAATTCGTCGCCGTCGCGGACGAATCCGTGCCGGCCGTACATGTCGACCAGATAGGTCTGGGCATTGATGTGGCACGGGTAGTCGCCGACCTCGGCCAGTGCGGCCTGCATCAGCCGGGCGGTGTGGCCCCGGCCTCGGTCGCTGCGTTTGGTGCACACCCGGCCGATCCGGAACGCCTTCTCGCCGCCGGGATGTTCCTCCATCAGCCGCAACGTCGAAATCACTTCGCCGTCGGGGCTTTCCAGCCAGAAATGCCGGGTCTCGGCGAGCAGGTCTCGGCCGTCCAGCTCTGGATACGGAGTCGCCTGCTCCACCACGAACACCTCGACACGGAGCTTGAGCAGCTCGTAAAGCGTTGGTACGTCGAGGTCTTTGGCCCAGCTGCGGCGTAGTGCGACCGTCATCCGCCCGAGCCTGTCACGCAGTCACAGGGACGTCCAGTTGGAGCGCCTTGGTGCCCCACGCCCAGACCTCTTCGAACAGGCCGGGTTCGTTGGACAGCTTGGTTCCGAGTGACGGGACCATCTCCTTGAGTTTGGGCAGCCAGCTCTGGTACCGATCGGCGAAGCAACGCTCCAGCACGTCGAGCATGGCAGGCACTGCGGTGGACGCCCCGGGCGAGGCACCCAGCAGGCCGGCGATGCTGCCGTCGGCCGCGGTGAGCACGGTGGTGCCGAACTCCAGCACCCCGCCGGCACCCTTGCGCCGGATCACCTGCACACGCTGGCCGGCGATGTCCAGCTCCCAGTCGGAATCGACTGCGCTGGGCGCGAATTCCCGCAAGGTGTCGACCCGTGCGGCCTCACTGAGCAGCAGCTGGCCGACGAGGTAGTTGACCAGGCCCATCTCGGTGAGCCCGACACCGAGCATGGACATGATGTTGTTGGGCTTGACCGACAACGGCAGGTCGGTGAACTTGCCCTGCTTGAGGAACTTCGGCGTCCAGCCCGCGAACGGACCGAACAGCAGCCAGGATTTGCCGTTGATGACGCGGGTGTCCAGGTGCGGCACCGACATCGGCGGGGCACCCAGCGGCGGAAGGCCGTACACCTTGGCCTGATGTCCGGCGGTCAGCGCCTGGTTGTTGGTCCGCAGGAACGCGCCGCCCACCGGGAACCCGCCGAAGCCCTTGGCCTCCGGGATGCCCGACTTCTGCAGCAACGGCAGCGCACCGCCGCCGGCGCCCACGAACACGAACTTGGCGTTGAACTTGCGCTTGAGACCCGTGCGCCGGTTGGTCACCTTGAGCGTCCAGCTGCCGTCGGACTCCTTGTGCAGGTTGCGGACCTCGTGACCGAACAGCGTGTTCATCCCGCGCTGCGCGGTGAAGCCGATCAGCTGGCGCGAGAGCGCACCGAAGTCGACGTCGGTGCCGTGCTGCGACCAGTTCAGCCCGACCGGATCGGAGAAGTCCCGCTTGGCGGCCATGAACGGCAGCCGGCGGGCGAACTCGTCCTTGTCGTCGATGAATTCCATCGAGGCGAACAGCGGGTTGCCGACCAGCGCCTCGTGGCGGCGCTTGAGGTAGTCGACGTTGGCGGCTCCGTGCACGAAGCTGACGTGCGGGATCGGGTTCAGGAAGCCCCGCACGTCGGGCAGCACACCGTTCTCGGCGGCGTAGGCCCAGAACTGCCGCGACACCTGGAACTGCTCGTTGACGTTGATGGCCTTGGTGGTGTCGATGGAGCCGTCCGACAGCTCAGGCGTGTAGTTCAACTCACACAGCGCCGAGTGCCCGGTGCCCGCGTTGTTCCAGGGATCGCTGCTCTCCGCGGCGGCACCGTCGAGCCGCTCGATCATGGTGATGGACCAGTCGGGCTCCAGCAGCCGGATCAGCGCACCGAGGGTTGCGCTCATGATGCCGGCCCCAACCAGCACGACGTCAGTCTTCTCGGTCGTACCCACGTTTGCCTCAGACACCCTGATCGCTCGTCCTTCGTATTGCGCGGCCCGTCTTCGTCGACGGCTTTCTGTTATGCCAAGGTTATCGCGCGACGAATCCCGGTTGGCCAGGCATGGTAGTGCGATCCATCACCCGGCCCGTACCCTCAGCCCGTCGATGAGCAGCCCGACCAGCCGGGCACGCTGATTCTCGTCGCGATCGGGTTGCTGACCGACCCAGGCGATCCCGGCGGCCAGATCCAGGACGTCGTCGACTTCGAGATCAGCCCTGATCGCGCCGTGCGCGACCGCCCGGGCAACCAACCGGGCCCCGGACTGACGCGCGGCGTGGCAACTCCGCGACCCTTCTCCGTCGGGTACGGCGTCGACCAGGGTGCGGGCCAGGCCGTCATACACGTTGCCCTGCGTGATGTAGGCATCGAGCCATTCCGTCAGCGCGGCAACGGGATCGGCGGCGTCCAGCAGCGCCTCCCCGTGATCACGCAGAGCCCACAGCCCGTCGTCGATGACGGCACGCACCAGCTGATCCCGGGTCGGGAAATGCCGGTACAGCGTGCCCGGCCCCACCCCCGCCGCCCGGGCCACCTCGTCGAGTGAGGCCGAGACACCGTCCCGGGCGAATGCGGCCGCGGCGGCGGTCAGCAGTGCCTGCCGGTTGCGTGCGGCATCGGCCCGCAACGGGCGCGGGCTGGGGTTGGACACCGCCCTGCTCCTCTCGACTCATCTAGACAAACGGAGACAGCCTCCATATATTAACCGGAGGAAGTCTCCGAATACTATCTCCGGGAGCACTGCATGCATGTCTCCGTCATGTCCGTGCCCGATCCGGGGCCGGCCCCCGATGGCCGGGACAGTCTCGACGCGGCCATCGCGCCCGTCGTCGCCGCCGATCGTTCCGGGTTTCACCGGGCCTGGATGCCCCAGTTACCGCCGATGGCCGGCATGGCGCCGTGGGACGTACTCACCGCACTGACCGTCGCCGCCGGGCGCACCAGTCGCATCGGCCTGGGCACCGGTGTCGTCGTCGCCTACACCCAGCATCCGCTGGCACTGGCCCGCCAGGCACTGACCACGAACGCCGCCGCAGGCGGGCGGCTCACGCTCGGCATCGGTGTCAGCCACCCGTTCATGGTCGAGGCGTTGGGTTACTCCTACGAGCGACCGGCGGCGTTCCTGCGCGAGTACCTGGAGGTGCTCGTCCCGGCACTGGCCGGCGAGCCCGTCGAGCACCGCGGCCCCCGGATCACCACGACCGGGCAGGTGACGCTCGCGGGCGCGAAGGCGCCACCGGTGGTGACCGCCGCCCTCGGCCCTCACATGCTCGACGTCGCCGGTGAGCTCACCGACGGCACCATCACCAGTTGGGCCGGGCCGATTGCCTTGGAGCAGTTCATCATTCCGCGCCTGACCCGGGCCGCTTCCCGCGCCGGCCGACCCGCACCGCAGGTGATCGTCGGGCTGCCCGTGGTGCTCACCCACGACCCCGAAGCAGCGCGCGACGCCCTGGCGGCCGCCTTCGAGATCGCCGGGCAGGCACCGGCCTACCGCGCCGTGCTGGACAAGGAAGGTGCGGACGGCATCAGTGACGTGTGCATCGTCGGCGACGAGGCCGAGGTCGAGAAGCAGTTGCGGCGGTTCGCCGGGATCGGGGTCACCGAGTTCGTCGCCTCCCCCAAGGGCGACACCTCGACCGTGGCGAAGACCACCGAATTCCTGGCTTCGTTGCGGCTCTGAGTTTCGGCGCGCGGTTAGGGTGGAACCGTGACGTCACGGGAGCCCGACTGGGAGCCGGATGTATTGCCTGGGTTCTGGCAGCAGACCATCGAGGCAGGGCCTGATCCCGACGGCGAGGGCGACCTGGTCGCCACCCTCGTTCGCCGCGGCCCGGCGCCCGACGGGAACGGCCACGCGGTGCTGGCATTGCACGGCTACACCGACTATTTCTTCCACACCGAACTCGCGGACCGATTCGCCGAGCGCGGCTTCGCGTTCTACGCACTGGATCTGCCCAAGTGCGGGCGCTCCCGGCGCGACGGGCAGACCGCACATTTCACCACCGACCTGGCGCGCTACGACCACGAACTGCAGCGGGCTCTGGAGATCATCGCCGCCGACACCGGCAACGCCACGGTGTGCCTGTACGGGCACTCGGCGGGCGGGTTGATCATCACCTTGTTCGCCGACCGGCTGCGCCGAAGCGGAAGGCTCGACACCCATCACGTCGGCGGGCTGATCCTCAACAGTCCGTTCTTCGACCTGCACGGACCGGCGATCCTGCGTACCGCACCCACGTCGGCCGCCCTGATCGCGCTGGCCCGGCTGCGCAAGCTGTCGGTGATCCGCAAACCCACCGAAGGCGGGTACGGCACCACCCTGCACCGCGACTACGGCGGCGAGTTCGACTACAACCTCGACTGGAAACCGTTGGGAGGCTTCCCCGTCACCCTCGGGTGGATCAATGCGATCCGCCGCGGACAGGCCCGGCTACACCGCGGCCTGGACGTCGGTGTGCCGAACCTGATCCTGCGGTCGGACCGCAGTGTCACCGAAACATCCGATCCGGCCGCGATGCAGCGCGGTGACGCCGTGCTCGATGTCCGGCAGATCGCGCGGTGGTCCGGCTGCGTGGGTAACCACTCCACCGTCGCTCCGATCACCGACGCCAAGCACGACGTCTTCCTGTCGACGGCCGACGCCAGGGCCGCGGCCTACCGCGAGCTCGACCGCTGGCTGGACTACTACCTGAACCTGCAAACCCGGCCGAGCACAACATCTTCCGGATAGGGAGCGCACATGGAGCATTACGACCTGACCATCATCGGCACCGGCTCGGGCAACAGCGTTCTCGACGAGCGCTACGCCGGCAAGAAGGTCGCGATCTGCGAACAGGGCACGTTCGGCGGCACCTGCCTGAATGTCGGCTGCATCCCCACCAAGATGTTCGTCTACGCCGCCGATGTGGCGGACACGATCAAGGCCAGCGCCAGGTACGGCATCGATTCCCACATCGACAAGGTGCGCTGGCCCGACATCGTCGCGCGGGTGTTCGGCCGGATCGATCCGATCGCCGCAGGCGGCGAGGACTACCGCCGCAACGATCCGGACATCACGGTGTACGCCAGCCACACCCGGTTCGGGCCCAAGACCGCCGACGGTCGCTACACGCTGCGCACCGAGGCCGGTGACGAATTCAGCAGCGATCAGGTGGTGATCGCGGCCGGATCCCGCGCCTACGTCCCACCGGCGATCGTGGACTGCGGCGTGACGTATTACACCAGCGACGACATCATGCGAATCCCCGAACTGCCGGAGCACCTGGTGATCGTCGGCGGCGGGTTCGTCGCCGCCGAGTTCGCCCACGTGTTCTCCGCACTCGGCGTGCGAGTCACGATCGTGGTGCGCGGCGACTGCCTGCTCAGCCATTGCGACGAGACGATCTGCCACGAGTTCAGTGCGCTGGCCGCCGAGAAGTGGGATCTGCGTAGGCACGAGAACGTGATCGGCTCCCATCACGAGGGTGACCAGATCGTGCTGGAGCTCGACGACGGCAAGACGCTGCCCGCAGACATGCTGCTGGTGGCCACCGGCCGCATCCCCAACGGGGACCTGCTCGACGCCGAGCTCGCCGGGGTGGAGGTGGACGAAGACGGTCTGGTCATCGTCGACGAATACCAACGCACCACGGCGCGTGGCATTTTCGCACTCGGCGACGTGTCCTCCGACTTCCAGCTCAAGCATGTCGCCAACCACGAATCACGCGTGGTCAAGGAGAACCTGCTCCGCGATTGGGACGACACCGAGGCGATGGTGCGCAGCGATCACCGGTTCGTGCCGTCGGCGGTGTTCACCGAACCGCAGATCGCCATGGTCGGATTGACCGAGGAGCAGGCCCGCGACGAGGGCTACGACTACGTCACCAAGGTTCAGGCCTACGGCGACACCGCGTACGGCTGGGCGATGGAGGACACCACCGGCATCGCCAAGCTGATCGGCGACCGCACCACCGGCAAGATCCTGGGCGCCCACATCATGGGCTATCAGGCGTCCTCGATCATCCAGCCGCTGATCCAGGCGATGAGCTTCGGGCAGACCGCCCAGGAGGTTGCCCGGGGCCAATACTGGATTCACCCGGCGCTGGCCGAGGTGATCGAGAACGCCCTGCTGGGCCTGAGCGACTAGGCCCGGGCCGCCCAGCGCTGCTCGATCCGGCCGAACCGCCAGATCGCCAGGGCCACAAGCCAGCTCACGACGAAGAGTCCGACGATCGCGAAACCGACGAATTCCAGGTCGGCCGACCCGACGAGGGCGAGTGGCCCGGTGGTGATCCCGAGACGCTCGACCAGCAGACCGGCCAGCACGATCACCCCGACGCCCAGCGCCACGATCACCGACAGCACGGTGACGGTCAGGTTGTAGTACACCTTGCGGACCGGTTGCAGGAAGGCCCAGCCGTAGGCCCGCGCCATGAAGATGCCGTCCAGGCTGTCGAAAAGGCTCATCCCCGCCGCGAACAGCACCGGCAGAACCAGCATGGCGTACCAGGGCAGGGAGAAGGCTGCGGTTCCCGCCGCCAGCACCAGCAGCGCGACCTGGCTGGCGGTGTCGAAGCCCAGTCCCATCAGGAACCCCACCGGGTACAGGTGCCAGGGCTTGTTGACCCGTCGCATCACCCGGCCCAACAGGCGGGCCACGAAACCCCGGCTGTCGAGCTGACGTTCGAGCTCGGCCTCGTCGTACTCGCCACGGCGCATGGCCCGGAAAACCTTGGCGATCCCGACCGCGGCGAACAGATTCGTCAGGCCGACCAGGATCAGGAACGTTCCGGCCACCAGCGAGCCGACCAGCCCGAGGGTCTGCAGCATCGCAGACTCTTCGTCCTGAACCGGGCCCGCGAGCGCCCGGACCCCCAGTGCCAGCAGCAGGGCCAGCCCGAACACCACGCTCGAATGGCCCAGGGAGAACCAGAAACCCGCCGAAATCGACCGGGTGCCCTCACCGACGAGTTTTCGGGTGGTGTTGTCGATGACGGCGATATGGTCGGCATCGAAGGCGTGGCGGACACCCAGCAGGTACGCGGTGACGCCGAGGCCGACCCCGAACACGCCCGCCGAGCCCAGCGTGATGTGTTGCGGTGCCACCCCGAAAACCAGTACACCCCAACCGATGACATGCAGCAGCAAGACGAATCCGGTGACGGCGGCGATCGACGTCCAGTCGGCACGGTCGAATCGGGTGGCCAATCGGGCGGATCGGGCGGTGGCCTGCGATGCGCCGATGGTCATCGACCGAGCGTAAGACGACCGCCGATATCTGTCCAGGCGAACAGATGAGAATCCGGGTCAGCTGTGCCGTGCGCCGATCCAGTGCAGCAGGTCGTGCACGGTGTCGTCGTCGAGCCGGTAGTTCACGGTGCGGCCCACCCGGGTCGCGGTGACCCATCCCTGGTCCCGCAGCACCCGCAAAGCCTGCGATACCGCATTCTCCGAACGTCCCAGCGCGGTGGCCAGATCGCTGACACAGATTCCCGGCGCCCGGTGCAGACCGAGCAGGATCTCCAGCCGATGCGGATCGGACAGCAGGTCGAAGCGCTGCGCCCACCCTGAGGTGTCGACGTCGGCCAGGGCCGACGTCGCGCGCTCGACCTGGCCGGCTTTACCGTGCCGGTCCACGGTACGAATCTAATCCAGAAAGCCGTGCAGCAAGGCCGACGATCCCCCGACGTGGGCCAGCATGGCCGCGGCGGCCCGCTCGCTGTCACCGGCCAGGATCGCCATCACGATCTCCTCGTGCTGTTCATCGGAATGCGCGATGTTGCGCGGCAGCAGCGGAATCTGATCCAGCAGGGCGTTGAGCCGCATCCGATTCTCGGCGACCAGTGGCACCAGTGACGGGGACCCCGCCGCTTCCGCGATTGCCAGGTGGAGCCGCGAATCCAGCCGACGGTAGTCGTCGGGCTCGGCACCGCGGACATCGGCCAGCCGCGACCACAGCCCGTCGCGCTCGGCCGCGCTCAGCGTGCGCCCGGCCGCCATCCGCGCCGCGCCGACCTCGAGGATCTCGCGCAACCGCAATGCGTCGTCGATCTCCTCACGGGTCGGGCTCGGGCCGTCGGCGGTGTATCGCGGTAGCTCCTCGGCCAAGAACGTGCCGCCGTACCGCCCCCGCTTGGATACCAGATAGCCGGCGTCGGCCAGCGATTTGATCGCCTCCCTGACCGTGTCACGACTGACCCCGAGGCGCGCGGCCAGTTCCCGTTCGGGCGGCAACGACTCCCCTGGCCCCAACACCCCCAGCCGGATGGTCTCCAGCAGCCTGCCGACGGTGTCCTCGAAGGCGTTGCCCAGCCGGACCGGACGCAGCAGCGCACCGGCGGGTTCTGCGGCGGGTTGCGGGTCCGATTCGGCTGTCATGGTGAGCTACCAGGGTGTCACAGCGGCGTCACGTAGGCGGAGCTGATGCCGCCGTCGACCAGGAATGTCGAGCCCGTGATGAACGAGGAGTCGTCACTGGCCAGGAAAGCCACCGCCGCGGCCAGCTCCTCGGGCTCGGCGAACCGGCCCAGTGGTATGTGGACCAACCGCCGCGCGGCGCGCTCGGGATCCTTGGAGAACAACTCCTGCAGGAGGGGCGTGTTGACCGGGCCGGGGCACAGCGCGTTGACCCGGATTCCCTGCCGCGCGTACTGCACGCCGAGCTCGCGCGACATCGCCAGCACACCGCCCTTGGACGCGGTGTAGGAGATCTGGGAGGTGGCCGAACCCATCACCGCGACGAACGACGCGGTGTTGATGATCGAACCCTTGCCCGCGGGCACCATGTGCCGCAGCGCCGCCCGGCACGACAGGTACACCGACTTCAGGTTGATGTCCTGCACCCGCTGCCAGGCCGGGAGCTCGGTGGTCTCGATGAGATCGTCTTCGGGCGGCGAGATCCCGGCGTTGTTGAACGCGATGTCGACCGAACCGAAAGTGGCTGCGGCGGTGTCGAAGAGATGGTCCACGGCATCCTGGTCGGACACGTCGACGGCGACGAACAGGCCGTCGAGTTCCTCGGCGGCGGCCTCTCCGCTGGCTGGGTCGATATCGCCCACCACGATCGTGGCGCCCTCGGCGCGCAACCGCCTGCCGGTGGCCAGGCCGATACCGCTGGCGCCACCGGTGATCACGGCGACCTTGCCGGCCAGACGTTGGGTCAGATCCATCTACAGCTCCTCAATCGCGAAAAAGACGTTCTTGGTCTCGGTGAAGGACAGCGGTGCGTCGGGTCCCAACTCACGTCCCAGCCCGGACTGCTTGAAGCCACCGAACGGGGTGTTGTAGCGCACCGACGAATGTGAATTGACGCTGAGGTTGCCCGCTTCCACTGCCCGCGACACCCGCATCGCTCGCGAGAGGTTGTCGGTCCAGATCGAGCCCGACAAACCGTAGGGCGTGTCGTTGGCCAACGCGATGGCATCGGCCTCGTCGTCGAACGGAAGCACGGTCACCACCGGGCCGAAGATCTCCTCGGTCACTGTCCGGTCGGTGCGCTGCGGCGTCAACACCGTTGGCGGGAACCAGAACCCGGGACCGCTCGGGGCCGAACCCCGGAACGCCACGGGGGCCCCGTCGGGCACGTAGGAGGACACGGACTCCCAGTGCGGACGGGACACCAATGGCCCCATCTCGGTGTCACGCGTCGTGGGGTCACCCACTACGACGCCCTTGACCGCGGGTTCCAGCAACTCCATGAACCGGTCATAGACGCTGCGCTGCACCAGGATCCGGCTGCGGGCACAGCAATCCTGCCCGGCATTGTCGAACACGCCGTATGGTGCGGTGGCCGCCGCTTTCTCCAGATCGCAGTCGTCGAACACTATGTTCGCACTCTTGCCACCCAACTCCAGGGTGACGCGTTTGACCTGGGCCGCCGCGCCGGCCATCACCCGCGTCCCCACCTCGGTGGATCCGGTGAACACCACCTTGCGCACCCCGGGGTGGGTGACGAACCGTTCCCCCACCACCGACCCCTTGCCGGGCAGTACCTGAAAAAGCCCGGCAGGCAAACCTGATTCGTTGGCGAGCTCACCGAGCCGGATCGTGGTCAGCGGGGTCCACTCGGCGGGCTTGAGCACCACCGCGTTGCCGGCCGCCAGGGCCGGGGCGAAGCCCCATGCGGCGATGGTCATCGGGAAGTTCCACGGGGTGATGACCCCGACGACGCCGAGCGGCTCGTTGAAGGTGACATCCAGACCACCGGCCACCGGGATCTGCTTGCCGCTCAAGCGTTCCGGGGTGGCCGAGTAGAACTGCAGCACATCCCGAACGTGCCCGGCCTCCCATTCGGCCTGCCCGATCGGGTGCCCGGAGTTGGCCACCTCCAGGGCGGCCAGCTCGTCGATGTGGGCATCGACGACGGTGGCGAATGCCCGCAGCGCCGCGGCCCGCTCGGCCGGCGCCTGCCGGGCCCAGGCCCGTTGCGCGGCCGCTGCGCGTGCCACCGCGTCATCGACGGCCGCCACGTCCAGGAGGTCGACGGTGGTCAGCACCTCCTCGGTGGCGGGGTTGACGACCTGGCTGGATGTCATGAGACCCTTTCTGTCGCATAGGCTCTGGCCGCCTCGACGACAGCGGCGAACAACCGCAGGTCGTCGAGAGTTTCTTCGGGGTGCCACTGCACGCCCAGCACGAACGCATCGCCGGGCAACGCGGGGTCGAGTTCGACTGCCTCGATCACCCCGTCGGTATCGCGGGCACTGACCACCAGCCCGTCACCGAGCCGGTCGATGGCCTGATGGTGATAGCACTGCGCGTCGGACGTCTCGCCGATCAGACCGGCCAGCCGGGTGTCAGGCACGGTGCGCACCGCTGACGTACCGAACTGCGCATTGCCCTTCTGGTGGTGGGTATGCCCGATCACGTCGGGCAGGTGCTGGTGCAGGGTGCCGCCGAGGGCGGTGTTGAGCACCTGGGCGCCCCGGCACACGCCCAGCACCGGGATACCCCGCCGCAGTGCGGCTTCCAGCAGGGCGAACTCCCAGGCGTCGCGAGCGGTGGCCGGTTGGTTGGTGGCCGGGTGCGACTGCTGTCCGTAGCGTGCCGGATCGACGTCGGGACCGCCGGTGATCACCAGGCCGTCGATGCGATCGAGGACCAGCTCGGCGATGTCGTCGTCCACCGGCTGCGGCGGCAACAGCAAGGCGATGCCACCGGCCCGGGTGACGCCTTCGAAGTAGACCTGCGGCAGGAAACTCGCCTGCACATCCCACACTCCGGTCTGCGCCTGCTGGAGATAGGTGGTCATGCCGATCACCGGGCGAGTGGCTTCGGCACCGCCGACGTCAGAGCCGCTCAAAGCCGCGCACCCTTTCCCAGTCGGTCACCGCCGAATTGAAGGCCGCCAGTTCGATCCGCGCATTGTTGAGGTAGTGCTCGACAACGTCGTCCCCGAACGCCGTGCGCGCCACCTCGGACTTCGCGAACAGCTCGGCAGCCTCGGCCAGCGTGGTGGGCAACCGTTGCGCCGCACTGGCATAGGCGTTGCCCGGCAGCGCGTCGGGAAGTTCCAGCTCGTGATCAATGCCGTACAGACCACCGGCGATCAACGCCGACACGGCCAGGTACTGGTTGACATCACCTCCGGGCGCCCGGCATTCCACCCGCATGCTCGATCCGTGGCCCACCACGCGCAACGCACAGGTCCGGTTGTCCATACCCCAGGCGATGGCCGTTGGCGCGAAACTGCCGTCGGCAAACCTCTTGTAGGAGTTGACATTCGGCGCGTAGAACAACGTCAGCTCGCGCAGCGTCGCCAGTTGGCCGGCGATGAAGCTGCGGAACATCGGCGACATCCCGTTCGGACCGGACTCGTCGGAGAACACCGGCGTCCCGTCCTCGCCACGCAGCGATATGTGGATATGACAGCTATTGCCCTCGCGTTCATCGAATTTCGCCATGAACGTCAGGCTCTTGCCGTGCTGATCGGCGATCTCCTTGGCACCGTTCTTGTAGATCGTGTGGTTGTCACACGTGCTGCGGGCATGGTCGTACCGGAAGGCGATCTCCTGCTGCCCCAGGTTGCACTCCCCCTTGACGCCCTCGCAGTACAGTCCGGCGCCCTCCATGCCGAGCCGGATGTCGCGCAGCAACGGCTCCATGCGGGTGGACGCCATCATGGCGTAGTCGACGTTGTAGTCGGTGGCCGGTGTCAGACCGCGGTAACCTGCGGCCCAGGCCTCACGGAACGTGTTGTCGAACACCATGAATTCGAGCTCGGTACCGACATACGGGACCAGTCTCCGCTCGGTCAGGCGGTCGATCTGACGGTTGAGGATGCTGCGCGGCGCCTGCTCGACGGGTCGACCGTCCAGCCACGACAGATCTGCCATCACCAGAGCCGTGCCGGGCAGCCACGGGATCAACCGCAGTGTCGTGAAGTCGGCGGTCATCACCATGTCCCCGTAGCCGGTGTCCCAGCTCGACATCGAATAGCCGCCGACGGTGTTCATGTCGACGTCGACCGCGAGCAGGTAGTTGCAGCACTCCGCGCCGTGAGCGGCGACCTCCTCGACGAACAACCGGCCCGAAACCCGCTTGCCCGTGAGCCGGCCCTGCATGTCGCAGAAGGCGACGATCACGGTATCGATCTCACCCGCCGCCACCATTTGCTCCAGGTCGGCTCGTGCCAGCATGCCGGGGTTCTGGCTCATTGCGCACCCTCCTGCCCGTGTGAGACTCGGCAGCCAACCTGACGTCCAGCCGACCATTGCCTCGCCGATGACGTGATGATCGTGCCCCGAATTAGCATGATTGTCACGCCAAAAGGTAGGACAGCAGACCAATAACGTTCTATTGTCCGTGTGCAGACCGCCCACCGCCCTGCATACGAGGAGCCGCCATGCCCGAGGGGCACGAAGAACTCGCCGAACACCTTTCCGACGACGAACAACATCTCGCCAAACTCGGTTACGTCCAGGAATTGCAGCGGTCCTGGTCGGGATTCTCCAACTTCGCCATCTCGTTCTCGATCATCTCGATCCTGGCGGGCTGCTTCACCTCGTTCGGGCTCGGCTGGAACAACGGCGGCCCCGCCGCCATCGCGTGGGGCTGGCCGATCGTCTCGGTCTTCATCCTGATCATCGGGTTCTGCCTGGCCGAGCTCGTCTCCGCCTACCCGACCTCGGGCGGGATCTACTGGTGGGCTTCAAAACTCGGCGGCCCCAAGGCCGGGTTCTACACCGGCTGGCTCAACCTGATCGGTCTGGTCGCGATCCTGGCGTCGGTGTCGTACGGCAGCGCGACATTCCTGGACCTGACGCTGGGGACGTTCAGTGAGTCCTGGCTCGCCGGATACAGCCTGACCCGGGTGTTCATCATGTTCCTGGTCATTCTGGCGGCCTCGGCCGTGATCAACATCTTCTCGTCACACCTGCTGGCCGTCATCAACAACGTCTCGGTGTGGTGGCATGTCGCTGGCGCCACCGCGGTGATCGCGATCCTGTGGCTGCTTCCGGACCAACACGCCACTGTCTCCGATGTTTTCGCCAAGACGATCAACAACTCCGGGATCTTCTCCGGCTCCACGTCCGGCTGGGGCTTCCTGCTGTTCGTGCTGCCCATCTCGGCCATCCTCACTCAGTACACGATCACCGGTTACGACGCGTCGGCGCATCTGTCCGAGGAGACCAAGAGCGCGGCCAACGCCGCCGCGAAGGGCATCTGGCAGTCGATCTTCTACTCGGCGATCGGTGGCTGGATCCTGTTGCTGTCGTTCCTGTTTGCGGTGCAGAACTCCGACGAGGTATCGGCCAACGGTGGAGCTGTGGCGACGATCTTCACCCAGGCACTGGGGTCGAAGTGGGCTGGTGTCGTACTGCTGATCGCCACCGCGGGGCAGCTGTTCTGCACCACCGCCTGCCAGACCAGCGCCTCGCGCATGCTGTTCGCGTTCAGCCGCGACCGCGCGGTCCCCGGCCACCAGTTGTGGTCGAAGGTCAGCGCCACCCGCGTGCCAGCCAATGCGGTGATCATCACCGCGGTGATCGCGGCGATCATCACGCTGCCCGCCATCGTGCCCGTGAAGATTCCGGTCAACGGTGTGGAAGTGCCCTCCCCGGTCGCGTTCTTTGCGGTCGTCTCGATCGGTGTGGTCGGGTTGTACCTGTGCTTCGCGGTGCCGATCTACTTCCGGTGGAAGGCCGGCGACTCCTTCGAGCAGGGCAAATGGAATGTCGGCAACAAGTACAAGTGGATGGCGCCGGTGGCCATCGTCGAGATCATCGTCACCTCGATCATCGCCATGTTCCCGACCTCGCTGGGCGGCATGCCGTGGGATCCGAGCTTCCAGTGGAAGTTCGTGAACTACACGCCGCTGCTGGTCGGCGGCGTGCTGGTGCTGCTGTTCATCTACTGGCACGTGTCGGTGAAGCACTGGTTCACCGGTCCGATCAAGCAGGTGGACGCGGCCGGCGCCGAGCTACCGGGCTGATCACCCGAGCAGTTCGCGGATGTCGGAGGCGGAGATGGTCGAGCCGAACAGATCCCCGTCGTCGACCACCGCGGCGAACAGGGCCCGCTTGCGGTCCTGCAGCGCGACCACCTTCTCCTCGATGGTGTTCTCCGCGACCAGCCGGTAGACGGTGACCGGCCGGGTCTGCCCGATGCGGTGGGCCCGGTCGACGGCTTGCGCCTCAGCGGCCGGGCTCCACCACGGATCGCACAGGAAGCAGTAGTCGGCGGCGGTGAGGTTGAGCCCGAACCCGCCCGCCTTCAAACTGATCAGGAACACCTGCTTGGTGCCGGCACCGAATTCCTCGATGGCCCTGGCCCTTCCGTCGGAGTCGACCGAGCCATCCAGGTAGCTGTAGGCGATACCCGCCGAATCCAGGTGTGCCCGCACGATCGCGAGGAATCCGGTGAACTGGCTGAACACCAGCGCACTGTGACCTTCTGCGACCAGCTGATCCAGTTGTTCGACCAGGAAGTCGATCTTGGCCGACCCCACCGCACGTGCGGCGTCGTCGACCAGTCCCGGGTGCAGACTCAGCTGCCGCAGCAGGGTTAGCGAGCGGAAGATCTGGAACCGGTTCTTCTCCCAGTCCCCGAGCAGCCCGAGCACTTTCTGCCGTTCCCGGGCCAGCCGCGTGTCGTAGATCTTGCGGTGCTTGGCGCCAAGGCCGATGGTGAGCACCTGTTCGCTCTTCGCCGGAAGCTCGCGGACCACCTGGCTTTTCGTGCGTCGCAACAGCACCGGTTTGATCCGCCGGCGCAGCACCGGGAGCAGGTCGTCGGCTTGACCCGATTCGATCGGTTTGCGGAAATAGGTCTCGAACACCTTGGGCGACGGGAACAACCCGGGCACCGTGATCGACAGCAGCGACCACAACTCCATCAGGTTGTTCTCCATCGGGGTGCCGGTGATGGCCAACTTGAACGGCACGTCGAGCAGCCGCGCGGCCTGATGAGTCTTGCTGTGGTGGTTCTTGACGAACTGCGCTTCGTCGAGAACCATTCCGGCCCATTGGATTTGCGAGTATGCCGCGACATCCATGCGCAGCAGAGTGTAGGACGTGACGACGATGTCGGCCTCCGCCACCTGTTCGGCCAGCCCCACGGCGGCTCGCGCATCGGTCGAGGTCACCACCACCGCGTTCAATCCTGGGGTGAACTTGCGGCATTCGGCCACCCAGTTGCGCGCCACGCTGGTCGGCGCCACCACCAGGAACTTGCCTGCACCGCCGGACACGGCGCGGGTGATCAGCGCCAGCGTCTGCACGGTCTTTCCCAGGCCCATATCGTCGGCGAGGACCCCGCCGATCCCGTTGTCCCACAGGAATGAGAGCCAGTCCAGCCCGTCCCGCTGGTAGTCGCGCAGCTCGGCCGCCAGCCCCGCAGGCGGGTCGACGGGCACCGGTGGACGGGCCGCGGCCAGCCGCGCCAGGTTGGCCCGCCACCGGGCGAGCTGCTCGTCGACGACACCGAGTTCGAGCAGTTCGTCCCACAGGGTGATGTTCAGCGACGCGGCGTTGACCCGGTCCCCGTCGATCTCCCCGAGCGCTCGCGCCTCGTCGAGCAACGCCCGCAACCGGACCAGCTCAGGCGTGTCGAGCCGGAAGTAGATCCCCGACGGCAGCAGCATGTGCGTTGCACCCGAGGCCAATTCGCGGATGACGTCGGGTAGGGCCACGGTCTCACCGTCCACGCTGACCGTGACGTTCAGGCTGAACCAGTCCCCCGGAAGCGAGGTGTCGCCGGAGAACGACAACACCGGATCTGCGCCCGCGGCCCGGTACCGGTCATCGGCGTCGATCGTCAGGTCCGCGAAACAGTCCAGCTGCGGCAACGTTTGGTCGCACAGCACCGCGGCCTCCACGCGGGTGAGAATCACCCCGCCCAGCAGCGTCCGCTGTGACGCCACCGCGACGGCATCCCGGGAGCTCGCAGCGTTGACGATGGCCCGCAACTCGTGGACGGCATCGGTATCCAGAGTCGTGGTGATCCGGCGGTTCACGTGCTGGGACGCTTGACGTTTCCAGTCTTGCGCCGCCGCCGCGACCGCCTGCAACGCGGGCAGTACCCGCTGCCAGAGCGCCTGTTCGGCCGCGGCATCCCGGTACCCGATCAACCCGGCCGCGGACATCGGATCGAAGTCGTGATGCTGATCGTTGACCTGGTACCGCGTACTCCAGAACGCTCGTGCGCCGCCGTCGACCACCTTTACCGTCAACGCCGGCAAGGGGCCCGTGATGGCCGGCGGCACGAACAGACCGTCGGCGACTTCCATGTCCACTGTGCCGGCCAGGCGCGGCAGGATGTCGACAGCGAGTTCGCGCGCCATGTCGGCCGGGATGTGCACCTGCTCGTGGTGCCCCAGTAACTCGGCCATGGTG
This sequence comes from Mycolicibacterium boenickei, assembly GCF_010731295.1. Taxonomy (NCBI): domain Bacteria; kingdom Bacillati; phylum Actinomycetota; class Actinomycetes; order Mycobacteriales; family Mycobacteriaceae; genus Mycobacterium; species Mycolicibacterium boenickei. Next base: position 5,179,717 of record NZ_AP022579.1, read on the forward strand.
CGCCCCGGCACCGGGTCGAACGCCCCCAGCCGCAGCACCGAGTCGACAACCTGAAACATCCCGTGCGGGGCCGGCATCCCGAGCAACCCGACCCCGTCCGGGTCGCTGTCCTGTCCGTCGACGATCAGCGTCACCGACATCACCGCACCGCCGGCGCCCTCGGCCGCGAAGTCCAACCGCAGGTGGACGTTCTTGACCAGTTCGACCGCCCGGATGCCGCTCGCGGCGTCGGCCAGAACGGTCACCCCTGAATCGAGCACTTCGGCGAGCCGAGGCCACAGCGTCGCGGGCATTCCGTTGAGCACCATGCCCTCGCCCCCGCCGTGCGGCGGCGAGTAACGCACGATGTCCGACAGCAGCGCCCGCACCGCGCGGTATTGATCGTGGTCGAACTCGCCGGGCTCGGCGTAGTCGACCAGGCGCCGCCACGTCAGTGCCCGGCTGATCCAGGTGCCGCGTTTCCCCAGGGACAGCGGGCGCACCGTCAGCACGGAACCCGGGCGGTAGCGCGTCGGCCCGGTCACCGAGAATTCCAGCGCGATCGGTTTGCCACCATCATCGGGACCGGCGACCTCGTCGAGCACCTTGTCGAGCACGTAGCGCCACCGCTCCACCGGAGGGTGCGCCGGGTCCGGAGGTGCCGCCGCCAGTACCAGGGCGACCGCATGTTTGCAGAACGACCCCACCGGGCATGAACACAGTGCCCACTCGACGACAGCCCGACTTCCCGGCGACAGTCCGACCTCAAGGACGTACAGCTGACCATGCGAGCCCACGCACCGTCCGCGCAGCAGACGTTCGTCGGCATCGAACTCGATGTCACGGACCCGGCCCTCGGCGGCATAGCGCTCACCGCGCACGGTCGACTGCGCGCCGAAATCGCGAATCAGCTCGTCACGGGCTATCCCGAAGCCGAATTCAGGCCTCATGCGAGGAGGATAGGGCCAGTGTCCGACATGTCCTGGTCACACCCCCGACACACCGCGGGTGGCGCGCCGTCGACAGATCCTGTGTAGGGTCGAACTGATGTGTGGAGCCGCCGGGGAGGTGCGTCTCGATGGCCGGACACCGGATATTTCAGCGGTGTCGGCCATGGCAGACGCGATGGCACCCAGGGGCCCGGACGCGGCCGGTGTGTGGTCGCAAGGCCGGGTCGCGCTGGGTCACCGCCGCCTGAAAATCATTGACCTGACCGAAGCGGGCGCCCAGCCCATGGTTGATCCCGAACTCGGATTGACCGTTTGCTGGAACGGCTGCATCTACAACTACCAAGAGCTGCGCCGGGAACTGTCCGGGCACGGGTACCGCTTCTTCTCCCACAGCGACACCGAGGTGTTGCTCAAGGCCTATCACCACTGGGGCGACCGGTTCGTCGAGCACCTGATGGGGATGTTCGCCTTCGCGATCGTCGAACGCGACACCGGCCGGGTGCTGCTGGGCCGGGACCGGCTCGGTATCAAGCCGCTCTACATCACCGAAGACGCCCACCGGATCCGGTTCGCGTCGTCGCTGCCCGCCTTGCTGGCCGGCGGTGGAATCGACACCCGGATCGACCCGATTGCCCTGCACCACTACCTGACCTTCCATTCGGTGGTCCCGCCGCCGTTGACGATCCTGCAGGGGATCAAGAAGGTGCCGCCCGCGTCGGTGGTCGCGATCGAGCCCGACGGCAGCCGGCACACCACGGTGTACTGGTCGCCGGACTTCACCCGCCACGCCGACCGGGCCGACTGGTCTGAACGGGACTGGGAGGACGCGGTACTGGAGTCGCTGCGGCGAGCGGTCGAGCGTCGGCTCGTCGCCGACGTACCCGTCGGATGCCTGCTGTCCGGCGGCGTCGATTCTTCTCTGATCGTCGGGCTGCTCGCCGAGGCCGGCCAGCACGGCCTGTCCACCTTCTCGATCGGTTTCGAGTCCGTGGGCGGGGTGGCCGGGGACGAGTTCAAGTACTCCGACATCATCGCCGAGCATTTCGAGACCGACCATCACCAGATCCGGATCGACACCGACCGCATGCTGCCGGCTCTCGACGGAGCGATCGGAGCGATGAGCGAACCGATGGTCAGCCATGACTGCGTCGCGTTCTATCTGCTCAGCCAGGAAGTGGCCAAGCACGTCAAGGTGGTGCAGTCCGGACAGGGCGCCGACGAGGTGTTCGCCGGTTACCACTGGTATCCGCCGATGGCCGAGCCGGGTGCGGCCGGTCTCGACGGCTCGGTGGCCAGCTACCGGGGTGCGTTCTTCGACCGGGACAGCGCCGGAGTGGGCGCGCTGATCAGCGACGCATACTGGGCCGACGGCGATCCCAGCGGAGTGTTCGTCAGAGATCACTTCGCCGCGGCGGGCGCACAGACCGGCGTGGACCGGGCGTTACGTCTGGACACCACCGTGATGCTGGTCGACGATCCGGTCAAGCGCGTGGACAACATGACCATGGCGTGGGGGCTGGAAGGCCGCGTGCCGTTCCTCGATCACGAACTCGTCGAGTTGGCCGCCACCTGCCCGCCGGGACTGAAGACCGCGTACGGCGGCAAGGGTGTGCTCAAACAAGCTGCGCGCCGGGTGATTCCGGCAGCGGTGATCGACCGCCCGAAGGGGTACTTCCCGGTGCCTGCGCTGACCCACCTCGAGGGGCCCTACCTGGACATGGTCCGTGATGCGCTGTACGCGCCGGAAGCCAAGGAGCGCGGCCTGTTCCGGCCAGACGCCGTCGACCGCCTACTGGCAGACCCGAACGGCAGACTGACCCCGCTGCGGGGCAATGAGTTGTGGCAGATCGCGCTGCTGGAGTTGTGGTTGCAGCGCCACGGGGTGACGGGGGCCGCGGCGTGACCGCCACTGACCACGACGCATCGGAGGCTCCGATGGGGGCCGACCACACCGAGGCGATCACACTGGGCCTGCACGACGCCTCGCCGCAGCACCTCGTCGACGCCATGGCCGATGACGTGGTACTCGAATTAGGTTGGGGCCGATTGATTTTCGGTCAGACCTTCGCCGATCCCGAGCAGCTTGCCGAGGTGTTGCAGCAAGAGGGTCCGGGTCGGCGCGACATCTGCATCTACGCGCGCGAATCGCACGTACTGATCGCCCGCTCCCCCGCCGAATTGTTCATCGATCCGAGCCACACCTACCGGCTGCGGTTCACCGACGAACTCGCCGCGGCCGAACCTGTCGGGTTCACCGTGCGCACCCTCCAGACGCCGATGGACGCCGACGCCATGAACCGGGTGTACGTGCGGTGCGGGATGGTGCCGGCACCAGTCGACGTCATCTGGCACAACCACACCCTTACTCCCGCGGTGGTCTATCTGGTCGCGGTCCGCGATGACGACGGATCCGTGGTGGGCACGGTGACCGGTGTGGACCACAAGCGGTTGTTCGCCGACCCGGAGGACGGGTCGAGCCTGTGGAGCCTGGCGGTGGACCCGGCGGCCGGGCTACCCGGGGTCGGCGACGCACTGACCCGCACGCTGGCAGGCATCTTCCGTGAGCGGGGTCGGGCCTATCTGGATCTGTCTGTGGCCCATGACAATTCCGCGGCGATCGCGCTGTACGAGAAGCTGGGTTTCCACCGGGTGCCGGTGCTCGCCGTCAAACGGAAGAACGCGATCAACGAGCCGTTGTTCACCCATCCGCCGGAGACGGTCGACGATCTGAATCCGTATGCGCGCATCATCGCCGACGAGGCAATGCGGCGCGGCATCCGGGTCGAGGTGCTCGACGCCGGAGCGGGAGAGATGAAGCTGTCACACGGCGGCCGCACGGTGATCACCCGAGAGTCACTGTCGGAGTTCACTTCTGCGGTGGCCATGGCGCGCTGCGACGACAAGCGGCAGACCCGGCGCATCGTGTCCGAGGCCGGTATCACGGTGCCGAAGGGGCGGCTGGCCACCTTCGACCACGAGGACCACGAGTTTCTGGCGGAGGTAGGCGACGTGGTGGTCAAGCCCACCCGTGGTGAACAGGGCAAGGGCATCACGGTCGGGGTGGACGGCGGCGACGAGCTGGATGCGGCGTTGCACCGGGCCCGCGAGCAGTACCCGGAGGTGCTGATCGAGCAGCGCGCCTCCGGCGACGATCTTCGGCTGGTGGTGATCAACGGCAAGGTGGTGGCCGCGGCGATCCGCCGCCCCGCCGAGATCGTCGGTACCGGAAAGCACACGGTAGGTGAGTTGATCGAGACGCAGTCGCGGCGCCGGGCCGCCGCCACCGGCGGCGAATCGCGCATCCCGATCGACGACGTCACCAAGGGCACGGTTGCCGAGGCCGGTTGGTCATTCGACGACGTGCTGCCCGAGGGCGAGCGCCTGCGGGTGCGGCGGACGGCGAATCTGCATCAGGGCGGAACGATTCACGATGTCACCGCGGAGGTGAACCCCGAATTGTGCCGGGTTGCCGTGACCGCCGCCGAGGCGATCGGCATCCCGGTGACGGGGATCGACCTGCTGGTACCGGACGTGACGGGCCGGGAGTACGTCTTCATCGAGGCCAACGAACGCCCGGGCCTGGCCAATCACGAGCCGCAACCCACCGCGGCCGCATTCGTGGATTTCCTGTTCCCGCAGCAGCCGGGGTTGCCGCAAGCCTGGACACCTTCGGAGGCGGTTGACTGAGCGGCAAACCGTGTGACTTGTGCACGATTTTCCGCGTCAGCCGCGAAGAATCGTGCACAAATCACGGTTCCTTCGATGCGGTTGGCTGAGCGCTGCTACCAGCTGCTGGTGCGCAGCACGATCTCGGCGGCGAGCTGAGCGGTCGAGTCACCGGCATTGCGCCGTCCCGCGATCTCGACGAGCCGGAAGTCCCCGTAGACGTACCGCTGGCTGGCCTTGGCGACGGCCCGGGCAGCCGGAGAGCTGACGAGCACGGTGGTGTTCATCTCGACCGGCGGGCAATCGTCGTCGCGGATCGATCCGGTGGCGTCGGCGACGCGGGGGTGACCACGATCCACCACGACCAGGCCGATGAACTTGTCCAACCGGGTCGCGGCGAGCTCCCAGGCGAGTTCTCCCCCGAGCCGGTCGCCGACCAGCAGTGCCCATTTGATGTTGAGCGAATCAAGAATGCCGACCACCGACTTGGCGGTCAGTCGTGGATCGGGACCGATGATCACGGTGCGCAAAGACGCGGTGTGCAGGCGCCGGCAGATCGGCTCGTATGCGGCCGGACCGTGGTGGCCGGCGCTGAGCACTACCACGGTGGAACCCTGCTCGGGTCCCGAGACGTCGACGGGTGTGGTGAATCCGTCGATCGTCGCGACGGTGGTAAGCATTCGGACAAACTACCGTCCAGTAGCGACGGGCGGGTCGAAATCAACATTGTCTTGACGCTTGCGTCAACGAGTGGACAGACGTTCCGCCTGCATGCCGAAAACGTCCAGAAATGTCTGTGGCAATACACCTTTGGCGGCGATCGACGGATCCTGCGTCGGGAAGGCAATCCCGAAAACCGCCCAGTTGCCGACGTTTTCGAAGGCGAAGAAGATGCTCTCATCCCTGCCGCCGAGCTGCATGGTCTGCTGATAGGCCAACGCCGACGCGCGCGGCGCCGTCAGTTGGGTGGTGGTCATCGGGATGCCTTCGTCCGCAGGATCGAAGTAGGTGGAGAACTTCGCGCAGCGCTCTGCGGTCGCCGCCAACCGGTCCAGCGGCAGTGGCGAGGCCATCACGGTCAGCACCATGCGCGCCCCGTCGTAGGCGGCGATGATCTGCGCGGCACTGCCCGGGCCCCGCTCGGCGGATTCGGCGATCACCTTCGTCAGCCCGTCACTGCATCCGGCCGGGGTGGACAGCATCGGCGGCGGTCCACCCGATCCGCCCGGGCCCAGGCCGTCATCGGTGACCCGGTCGACCTGCACGCCGGGCGGGAAGTCGGCGGGTGTCAGCAACACCTTCTCCATGGTGGCGCCCGGCCAGGTCGGGGTCCCGGCGACCACCGGGGCGCAGCCGGACACCGCGAGCATGGTGACCAACCCGACCAAAGTTGCCACCCATCGATGGCACCGCAACATCTGCCCAGGTTACCGACGTGGGGCGAGGAGCGCAGTGCTCATGGTGGGCCGCGACGGCGCCCCGTGCCGCACCAGGTCCATCAACTCCCCGATATCGAGGTGGGCGGCCAGCAGGTCGGCCATGAGATCCAGCTGAGCGTCACGTCGGCCCCGAACGTCGGTATCGTCAGCAACCACGAACTCGCTGCGGCCGGCGCTGACCGCGATCTCGGTCAGCCAGCCCCGGCGCAAGCGGTCGTTGTCGAGCAGGCCGTGCCAATGGGTGCCATAGACAGCGCCCCGGCGCAGCCCGATGCCGAGCCAGTCGTCGGCTGCCGCACGAGTCACCTGACCGTGATGAATTTCGTAGCCCCACAACGGTTTTTCCCAGTGCCGCAGCGTTTTCTCGGTGGCGAACTCGATGTCGGCATCGAGCAGACCCAGACCCTCGACAGGGTCCGGGCTCGAGGATTCGACCGCGTCGTCGATGCGGCGGCACAGCATCTGGAACCCGCCGCACACCCCGAGCACGGGCCGTCCCTGCGCGGCATGCGCCAGGATGGCCTCGGCCAGGCCGCGTTGCCGCAACCAGGCCAGGTCGGTGACGGTGGCCTTGCTCCCCGGGATGACCACGAGGTCGGTGTCGGCGAGATCGGCGGCGTCGGCGACCCAGCGCACCACGACACCCGGTTCGCAGGCCAGGGCCTCGATGTCGGTGGAGTTGGAGATGCGGGGCAACCGGATCGCGGCGACAGTGAGCGATTGCGCCCCGCGAGGCGGTTGGGGTGTGCCCACCACGCCACCTGGCCTGACCGACACCGAATCCTCGGTATCGAGCCAGATCCCGTCGTCGAACGGGATCACCCCGTAGGTGGGACGACCGGTCAGCTCAAGCAACTGGCGCAGCCCCGGTTCCAGCAGGGCCGGGTCGCCCCGGAACTTGTTGACGACGAATCCCGCGATGAGCGCCTGGTCGTCGGGGTCCAGTACGGCCACGGTGCCGTGCAGGTGGGCCAGCAGTCCGCCGCGGTCGATGTCGCCCACCACGATGACCGGCAGGTCCGCGGCGCGGGCCAGCCCCATGTTCGCCAGGTCGGTCGCGCGCAGGTTTATCTCGGCCGGCGAGCCCGCACCTTCGCAGATCACCACGTCGAATTCGGATCTCAGCGAGGCCAATTCCTCGGTGACGACCGCGGCGAGCCGGTCACGGTGGGTGAAGTAGTCGCCCGCGGCCACCGTCCCGGCCACCTGGCCCCGGATCACCAGCTGTGACGTGCGATCCCCACCGGGCTTGAGCAGGATCGGGTTGAACCGGGTGCTCGGCGCCAGTCCGGCCGCGCGGGCCTGCATGGCCTGGGCCCGGCCGATCTCGCCGCCGTCCACGGTGACCGCCGAGTTGTTCGACATGTTCTGGGCCTTGAACGGCGCCACGGACAGGCCCTTGCGGGCCAGCAGCCGGCACAATCCGGCCACGACCATCGACTTACCGGCGTCAGAGGTGGTCCCCGCGACCAGTAGTGCGCCGCTCATTTTCCGTGCGCGAGCGGACACAAAACTGCCCTGTTCGGGTGCAAAAAGGGCAGTTTTACGTCTGCTCGCGGGAGAAGGGTCACGGCCGGAGCGTCAGGCAACCGTCAGGATCTCGGCGCCGTCCTCGGTGACCACCAGGGTGTGTTCGAACTGGGCGGTCCACTTGCGGTCCTTGGTCACCACGGTCCAGTCGTCGTCCCAGATCTCGTAGTCCAGCGACCCGAGGTTGATCATCGGTTCGATGGTGAAGGTCATGCCCGGCTCCAGCACGGTCTCGACCGCGGGCTGGTCGTAGTGCAGCACCACCAGCCCGTTGTGGAAGGTGGTGCCGATCCCGTGGCCGGTGAAATCACGAACGACGTTGTAGCCGAACCGGTTTGCGTAGGCCTCGATAACGCGGCCGACGATCGACAGTGCGCGGCCGGGCTTGACCGCCTTGATGGCGCGCATGGTGGCCTCGTGGGTGCGCTCGACGAGCAGCCGGTGTTCCTCGGAGACGTCGCCGGCCAGGAAGGTGGCGTTGGTGTCGCCGTGTACGCCGTCGATGTAGGCGGTGACGTCGATGTTCACGATGTCGCCGTCCTCGATCACCGTCGAGTCCGGAATGCCGTGGCAGATCACCTCGTTCAGAGAGGTGCAGCAGGATTTGGGAAAGCCCTTGTAGCCCAACGTCGACGGATAGGCGCCGTGGTCGATCATGTACTCGTGGGCGATGCGGTCGAGCTCGTCGGTGGTGACGCCCGGCGCGACGGCCTTGCCCGCCTCGGCCAGGGCGGCGGCCGCGATCCGGCCCGCGACGCGCATCTTCTCGATCACCTCGGGGGTCTGCACCCAGGGCTCGCTGCCCTCCTGCACCGTGGGTTGCCAGGCGTACTCCGGCCGCGGAATCGACTTGGGAACCGGCAGGGTCGGCGAGAGCACGCCGGGGCGCAGAGCGGTACGAACTGGCATGTGGACAGCTTAATCGCCTCCGTAACCACCGAGGCGCTGCGGTGACACCGAGGAGAGCGAGCCTCTCGGGAAGCGGTAATGGTGTTACCGTACGGGGATGACCGAGGCACGGCGATGACCGAAACCGCTCATGTCCTGCAGTTGCTGGATTACCGCGAGGTGGAGTCGAGCGCCGACCGGCTGGTGCTGGAGATGGACAACCGGCCCGACCTCGCCAACGTCCGCGGCGCGCTGCAGGGCGGCCTGGTGGCCACCCTGATCGATATCGCGGCCGGAATGCTGGCGGGCAACGCCAGCGGTGTCGGTTACGACGTGACGACCGCCGACCTCAACATCCACTTCCTGGCCCCGATCATGGGCACGGCCCGCGCCGAGGCGAGGGTGGTGCGGGCAGGCAAGCGCCTCATTGTGACGTCGGTCGATGTCACCGACACCACCCGAGATCGGCTGGCCGCCCGCGCGACGCTGACGTTCGCAGTACTTGAACCGCGCTGACGTCAGGACCGGCGCAGCGTCAACTTCCAGTTGCGCCGCGGCCCACGGATATCCACCGAACCGCAGACCACCTTGCCGGTCAGGATGATGTGCGGGGTGCCGTCGGCCGGCGCGTCGCGACGGTGATCGTCAGCGCTGCCCACGATCACCTCGACGTCATCGATCGACGCGCTGGCGCCTTCGGGCAGCCGGATGTCGACCGACCCGAATTTCATGTCCAGTTCGATGACCACCATCGGTCCGGCGAACCGCGCCCGGGTCAGGTCCAACTCGACCGAACCCATCCGGCGTACCAAGGCCAGCCGGGTCGGGACCGTCCATTCACCCTGGCGTTTCAGCGAGCCGAGCACGCCGCGCAGCTCGACCCGGTCGGTGGCGGTGGTGACGATCGCACCGGGGCCCGGCAGGTCACCGACCAACGCATCGAGGTCCGAATGCAGACGGGCGCGCGACACCATCGCCGAGCGTTCCTCGAACTCGGCGATGTCGATCAGCCCGAGCGCGACGGCATTGTGCAGACGCCGCAATGTGCCGTTGCGATCTGCATCGGAGACGCGCAGGTCCACGGATTGTTCGTTGATCCCTGTCATGGCAGGTTCAACGGTACCGCCGTTCAGGCCAGATAGGCCGGGGGCAGCCCGTCGAACATGGTCTTGCACATCCGCACCGCGTACTCCGAACTGCCGCCGCCGACGATGAGCGCGGCAAACGCCAGGTCCCCGCGGTACCCGGCGAACCAGGAATGGGAACCGCCCATGAACTCCGCCTCGCCGGTCTTCCCGCGCACATCGCCGAGCCCGTTGAGTTCCTTGGCCGTGCCGTTCGTGACCACCAGGCGCATCATCGGCCGCAGCCCGTCGACCATCTTCGGGCTGATCGGCGCGCCTGCACGATCGACCATGGTTTGGCGCCCCTCGATGAGTTGCGGCACCGGAGTCTTCCCCGCTGCCACTGTCGCGGCGGCCAGCGCCATCCCGAACGGGCTGACCAGTACCTTGCCCTGACCGAAACCGTCCTCGGTGCGCTCGGCCAGATCCACCGTCGGCGGCACCGAACCGGTCAGCGTGGAGATTCCGTCCACCTGGTAGTCAGTTCCGATGCCGTAGCGCGCGGCGGCCTGGGACAAGCCTCGCGGCGGCATCCGGCTGGCGAGTTCGCCGAAGGTGGTGTTGCACGAATTGGCGAACGCCCGCGACAACGGCACCATGCCGAGATCGAACGCGTCGTAGTTGGTCACGGTTCGGTGCCCGATGTCGAGCGTGCCGGGACAGCCCAAAAGCGTGTTGGGCGTTGCCATGTCGCGCTCGATTGCCGCTCCCGCGGTGACCATCTTGAAGGTCGAGCCGGGCGGGAACTGGCCCATGGTGGCAAGCGGGCCGACGGCATCGGCGGCCGCGTTCTGCGCAACTGCCAGGATCTCGCCGGTGGACGGCTTGATCGCGACGATCATCGCCTGCTTGCCGGTGGTGTTGACCGCGTTCTGCGCGGCGTCCTGCACGGCGCGGTCGAGGCTGATGGTGATCGACGGTGCCGGATCGCCCGCCACCTCGTTGAGCACATCGACGTCGACGCCGTTCTGGTTGACCGTGACCACCCGCCAGCCCGGCTGACCGTTGAGTTGATCGGCCACGGACTTCTTGACTTCGTTGACGATCACCGGGGCGAAAGTCGGGTCGGTGGGCAGCATTTCGGGCTGCGGGGTGACGACGACACCGCGCAGCCGGCCGATCGCGGGTGCGATGCGGTCATTGTCGGCCTGCTTCAGCGTGAGCAGGCTCATCGGCTGCGCTGAGGCGCTGGCCTGTTCGGCAAGTCGCTGGGGATCGCCCAGGGCCGGGTCGAAACCCCGCAGCGCATCGGCGACGGCCCGCGCCGTCGGCATCAGCGCGCTGCCGGCCGCCCGGGCATCCAGCGCGTAGTGGTAGATGTAGCCGGGCACCAGCACATCGGTACCGCCGCGCTCGTTGACCGAGGCCCGCCGTGGCGCGTCGGCCCGCAGGGCGAAGGTCTGGTGCTCCCCCAGCCTCGGGTGCAGTCCGGTGGCATTCCAGCGCACCTCCCACCGGCCCTCGTCGCGGATCATGTTGAGCTGCCCGTCGTAGGTCCAGGTGCGGTTCTTGGGCAGGTGCCACGTGTAGCGGTAGGTGACGCTGCCCGTGTCCTGGGCGTATTTCGAGCCCAGGATCTGCGCATCGAGCCCGGTGGCCTGCAAACCGTTCCAGGCTTCGCTGAGGGCGGTCTTGGCATCTTCGGGCCGATCCGCCAGCGCGGCGGCAGCCGCGGTGTCACCAGTGGCGAGCGCCGCGAAGAACTGCTCAGCAGCGGGCTCGGGTCCGTCCGGACGTGGGGTGCAGGCGCTCAGCGCCGTTGCCCCGAGGACCACGACGACTGCGAACAGCCCTGTGGTCCGTGTGACTGATGATGTTTGAGTTGCCATTGAGGCTGATGTTAGGAACGTCGAGGCCGGTTTCGTCGGAGGCGCACCGATACCGAACCGAGACAGTCGCGAGATCAGGTTGAGGTCACCACGCGGGTCCGCCCGGTGTCAGGTCCGCGCGCACCGCGGCGCTGACGGGATAAACGTCGCCACAGCTGATCATCAACCGGCCAATTTCAACCGGGTCACCCATTTTTGGTGAGCCATACACCTTGGTTACTCAATTCCCCGGAAATCACGGCACATTCGCGGGGTTGTGCCAGTATCTGGACTGCACTGCATCGAAATCCACCCGCCCGAGGGGAAGTTCGCCGTTGCACACGATCGCCCAAGTCTTTATCGATCATCCTGAGATAGCCATTTTCCTGGCCCTCGCCGGCGGGTATTACTTCGGAAAGTTCCAGTACAAAGGCCTCGGGTTGGGCGCCGTCACGGCAACGCTGTTGTGCGGCGTCATCATTGGGGCGGTGCTGCAGACCGGCGGCCACACCATCCATATCGACGGTGTGATCAAGCAGGTGTTCTTCCTGCTGTTCCTGTTCGCCCTCGGATACAACCTAGGGCCGCAGTTCTTTTCGGGCCTGAAAGGTGACGGGCTCCCCCAGGCGGTTTTCACCGTCGTCCTCATCGTGGTGGGTTTCGCGGCGGTGATCGTTCTCGCCAAGATTTTCAACTACAACCCTGGATTGTCGGCGGGGCTCGCGGCCGGCGCACTCACGCAGTCGTCGATCATCGGCGTGGCACAGACCTCGATCGCCGGCCTCGACGTCGGCGCCGACACCATAAAGCAGTGGCAGGACCTGGTTTCGGTGGGCTACGCCGTCACCTACATCTTCGGCACCATCGGCGCGGCCATCTACTGCGCCAACATCGCGCCCCGGATACTCGGCATCAAGAACCTGCCGACCGCCGCTCACGACCTCGAAAAACGCTTGGGTTTCCATGAAGAAGTTGCCAATGCGCTGCCCGCATACGATCAGATCGTGCGGCGGTCCTACCGGATCGAGCGGGGGCTACCCGAGCGGCACGGTGCGGGCATGACCATCGCCGAGGCCGAACAGTATCTGCGGCAGCAGACCGGTGGCCGGGTATTCGTCTCGCAGATCCGGCACGGGGACCGGAAACTCGCCGCCGATCCCGACACCCGAATCGTCCCCGGCGACCACATCGCGGTCAACGGCCGCCGCGAATGGGTCATTGCGGGTCCGATTGCCGACTTGTGTGTCGAAACCGACGACCCGGAGTTGTTGTCGTATGCGATGGAAGAACTCGACGTCGTGCTCACCAACGACGACCTCGACGGCGTCACGTTCCGGGAAGCCTACGAGAACCCGGCATTCCGCGGCGTCTACCTCAAGCGCATCAAGCGTGCCGGCGTGGAGATCCCGCTGGCTTCGGAGGTCCGACTCAAGCGCGGCGACGAGCTTCTGCTCGTCGGCGAGCGGCACCTGATCGAAAACGCCATCGCTCTCATCGGTTACCCCGAGCGCACCACCCCCAACACCGACATGGTCACCCTGGGCCTCGGCATCGCGGTCGGTGCCCTGATAGGCGTCCCGTCGGTGATGGTCGCCGGCATCCCGCTGTCGCTGACCACCAGCGTCGGCGCGCTGCTGATGGGCCTGCTGATCGGCTGGCGGCGGTCGAAGTCCCCCACTTTCGGACGCATTCCCCCTGGCGCGCAGTGGTTCTTCGAAGGTGTCGGCCTGACCGCGTTCATCGCAGTCGTGGGAATCACCTCCGGACCGGGCTTCGTCAAAGGCCTGCAGCAATACGGGGTGTCGCTGTTTCTGGCCGGAGTGATCGTCACCATGGTGCCGCTCGTGGTGATGACGCTGCTCGCGAAGTATGTGTTCAAGTTCGACCCGGTGTTGACCCTGGGCATGCTGACCGGGGCCCAAACCACCACCGCCGCCGTGGGTTCGTTACGTGAAGCCGCGAAATCCAGTGTCCCGCTACTCGGATTCACCGTGCCGTACGCCATCGGCAACATCTTCCTGTCCATCGGCGGCGCAATCGTCGTCGCGTTCATGGCGTGATACCGACTCACCATCCTGACCCGAATCGACCGGAAGGCCTGCACGTGACTCTCAAACACATCTCCCGCGAGGAAATCGCCGAGCTGCAGCATCTGTCGCCGTTCGAGCTCAAGTCCAAACTGATCGAGCTCGCCGGTGAACACGAGCAACGCACCACGTTTCAGATGCTCAACGCCGGGCGCGGCAATCCGAACTTCATCGCGCCCACGCCCCGGGAAGCCTTCTTCGCATTGGGCGGATTCGCGCTCGAAGAGTCGCGGACCAACAAGCAGTGGGATCCGGAACTCGTCGGTGTGCCCCAGAAGGACGGCATCGCCGAGCGTTTCCGCATCTGGCTGGACAAGCATCAAGGTGAGCCCGGCATCGAATTGCTCAGCGGCGTCCTCAAATACGGAATCGAGCAGTGCGCCTTCAACCCCGATTCGTTCGTCTGGGAACTGGCCGACTCGATCATCGGTGACCACTACCCTTCGCCGGACCGGATGCTCGTGCACAACCACGAGATCACCAAGCGGTACCTGATGCAGGAACTGGCCCCGGGCAAGGACCTCGGTGAGTACGACCTGTTCGCCGTCGAAGGCGGCACCGCGGCAATGTGTTACATCTTCAACTCGCTCATGCTCAACCGGTTGATGCACCGCGGCGACAAGGTCGCCCTGATGACACCGATCTTCACCCCGTACCTCGAGATCACCGAACTCGACGAGTTCAATTTCGAGCAGGTCCACATCCAGGCGTCGGGCACGTACCCGGACGGCCGGCACGACTGGCAGTTCCCGGATTCCGAGATCGACAAGCTGCTGGACCCCGACATCAAGGTCCTCTACTGCGTGAACCCGACCAACCCGCCGTCGGTGCGCATCGCCCCGGCGACCCTCGATCGGATAGCCGACATCGTCCACACCGAGAGGCAGGATCTGATCGTCATCACCGACGACGTGTACAGCACGTTCATCGACGGCTTCCAGTCCCTGATGGGTGTCGCCCCTCGCAACACCATCACGGTGTACTCGTTCTCCAAGTACTTCGGCGCCACCGGTTGGCGGTTGGGCACGATCGGGATCGCGCGGGACAACGTCTTCGACGAAATGTTGGCCGGTCTACCGGAGGCGGACAAGGAGGCACTCGACAAGCGGTACAGCCCGCTGACCCTGCAGCCCCGCAAGATCCGGTTCATCGACCGGTTGGTCGCCGACAGCCGCAATGTCGCGCTCAACCACACCGCGGGACTGTCCCTGCCCCAGCAGTGCCAGATGCTGCTGTTCAGCGCCTACTGCCTGCTGGATCAGGCGGACCACTACAAGCATCAGGCGCAGGAGCTGATCGCCAGGCGGTTCAAGTCGCTGCAGGACGGTATGCAGATCCAGCTCGAGAAAGATCCCAACCGCGTCGCGTACTACGTCGAACTGGACTTCCTGAACTGGGCCGCCGAGCGGGGCGATCCGGGATTCATCGACTTCGTGAAGGCGAATTACGAGCCGACCGACATCCTGTTCCGGCTGGCCGAGCAGACCGGGGTGGTGTTGTTGAACGGCGGCGGTTTCGAGGGGCCGGAGTGGTCGATCCGGGTGTCGTTGGCGAACCTTCGGGACGTGCAGTACGAAGAGATCGGCAAGGCGATGATCGCCGTCGCCGAGCAGTACGAGTCCGAGTACAAGGCGGCGAAGGCCCGGTCGTAGCGACCCGGGCCAGACCGATACTCAGTCCAGCAGCACCGTGGCGAAGGTGCCGACCTGTTCAAATCCGATGCGGGCGTATGTTGCTCGCGCCACGGTGTTGTAGTTGTTGACGTACAGGCTCGCGATGCGGCCCGAGCCCACCACGGCGGCCGCCAAGGCCGCTGTCCCCGCGGTGCCCAGCCCATGACCGCGCCACTCGGGGTGCACCCACACGCCTTGTATCTGGCCGACCGCGGGTGACTGCGACCCGACCTCGGCCTTGAACACGACCTCGCCGCGTTCGAACCTGGCCCATGCGCGGCCCGCGGCGATCAGGCTGGCGATGCGGCGGCGGTAGCCACGGCCGCCGTCACCGAGCCGCGGGTCGACACCGACCTCACCGATGAACATGTCGATCGCCGCCACCAGATAGGCGTCGAGTTCGTCCATGCGCACCGGGCGGACCGCCGGGTCGATCACACAGTGCGGCATCGAGTCGAGCGCCATCAACGGCTGTTGTTCACGAACGTCACGGGCGGTGCCCCACACCGATTCCAGCCGCCGCCACATGGGCAGTACCAACTCGGCCCGGCCGACCAGAGACGAACAGCGACGCGCGGTGCTCATCGCCTTGTCCGAGAACGCCTTGAGATCCTCGGCATCTCCACGCAACGGGATCAGGTTGGGGCCTGCGTAACAAAGCGACTCGGTGACACTGCGCCTGGTCCACAGCTCCCCGCCGATCGCGCCGTGTTCGACGCCGAACTCGGCGACGCGGGCGGCCACCATGCACGACGCGACCGGGTCCTCGTCGAACACCTGGAGACACGGGGTGGCGTCGCGCACCACGGAGACCCGTCGCTCGTCGACGAGTCGGAACAGCGGCGGTGCCGACATTGGCGATTCCCTCTGCTCAAGCCAAGGCTGGGTGACCCCGCTCACAGGGTCGTTATCAGCTTACGGTCACCACTGGCGAACCGCTGCCATCATCTGACCCGGCTTGTTCGGCCAGTCGCATCGCCTCTTCGATCAGCGTCTCGACGATCTGGGCCTCGGGCACGGTCTTGATCACCTCACCCTTGACGAAGATCTGGCCCTTGCCGTTGCCGGAGGCCACCCCGAGATCGGCCTCGCGGGCCTCGCCCGGTCCGTTGACCACACAACCCATCACCGCGACCCGCAGCGGGACATCCAGCCCGTCCAGGCCCGCGCTCACCGCGTTGGCCAGGGTGTACACGTCGACCTGGGCGCGCCCGCAGGAGGGGCACGACACGATCTCCAGACCGCGGGGCCGCAGGTTCAGCGACTCCAGGATCTGGTTTCCGACCTTGACCTCTTCGGCCGGCGGCGCCGACAGCGACACCCGGATGGTGTCGCCGATCCCCTTGGACAACAACGCACCGAACGCCACCGCCGACTTGATGGTGCCCTGGAATGCCGGACCGGCCTCGGTGACGCCGAGGTGCAGCGGGTAGTCGCACTGGGCGGCCAGCTGGGTGTAGGCCTCGACCATGATCACCGGGTCGTTGTGCTTGACGCTGATCTTGATGTCGCCGAAGCCGTGCTCCTCGAACAGCGAGGCCTCCCACAGCGCCGATTCGACCAACGCCTCGGGTGTGGCCTTGCCGTACTTCTTCATCAGCCGGGGGTCGAGCGAACCGGCGTTGACGCCGATGCGGATCGGGATGCCCGCGTCGCCCGCGGCCTTGGCCACCTCTTTGACCCGGCCGTCGAACTCCTTGATGTTGCCGGGGTTGACGCGCACCGCCGCGCAGCCGGCGTCGATCGCGGCGAAGATGTACTTGGGCTGGAAATGGATGTCGGCGATCACCGGGATCTGGCTGTGCCGGGCGATCTCGGCGAGCGCGTCGGCGTCCTCCTGCCGTGGGCAGGCCACCCGCACGATGTCGCAGCCCGACGCGGTCAGCTCGGCGATCTGCTGCAGAGTCGAGTTGACGTCGTGAGTCTTGGTGGTGCACATGGACTGCACCGCGATCGGGTGCTCGCTGCCGATGCCGACGCCGCCCACATCGAGCTGCCGGGTCTTACGCCGCGGCGCCAGGGTCGGCGCCGGGGGTGCGGGCATTCCCAAACCGATGGACGCTGTCATGTGGGATCTCTCCTACTGGAAGATGCTGAGTGGGTTGACCAGGTCTGCGGTCACGGTCAGCAACATGTAGCTGACCACCACCAGCAGCACCACGTACGTGGCGGGCATGAGCTTGAGGTAGTTGACCGGGCCTGCGGCGACCTTGCCGCGGGCCGCCCGGAACATGTTGCGGATCTTCTCGTACGTCGCGACCGCGATGTGACCCCCGTCGAACGGGAGCAACGGCACCAGGTTGATCGCGCCGAGCACGAAGTTCAACTGCGCCAGGAAGAACCAGAACGCGACCCACAGCCCGGCCTCGACGGTCTCACCGCCGATGATGCTGGCACCGACCACGCTGATCGGGGTTTCCTTGTCCCGTTCACCGCCGCCTATGGCGTGCACCAGAGCACCGATCTTGGTGGGAATCTTGGCCAGCGACTTGCCCAACTCGACGGCCATGTCGCCGGTGAACGAGATCGTCGCCGGCACCGCGGCGATCGGGTTGTACGGCGTGGGGGGCTCGACCTTGACCGCGCTGACGCCGATCGCGCCGACGGTGGCCGCTTCCTTGGCGTCCGCGCTGGTGAACCGCTGCGTCTGGGTCACGTCGACGACGGTGTTGACGGTCTGGCCGTCACGCTTGAGTTCGATCGCCACCGGGCCGTTGAGCTTGCGGATCTCGGCGGCCATCTGGGAGAAGTCGGACACCTTGGTGTCACCGACCTTGACGATCTCGTCACCGGCCCGGATCCCGGCCTGCGCCGCCGGACCCGCACCCTGGCACTCCCCCATCTTGTCGAGGCTCAGTTGCGGTGCGACACAACCGGTTTCACCGACAATCGCGGTAGTGGGCTGGGTGATGTTGGGCAATCCCCACATGATCGCGACGCTGTAGAGCAGCACCAGTCCGATGATGAAGTTCATCGCCGGGCCGGCGAACAGCACCGCGACGCGCTTCCACACCTTCTGCTTGTACATCGCATAGGGCCGGTCTTCCGGGGCGATCTCGTCGACCGAGGTCATGCCCGCGATATCGCAGAACCCGCCCAGCGGAATGGCCTTGATGCCGTATTCGGTCTCGCCGAGGCGGTTGGGGCGACGCGTCGACCACAGCGTCGGACCGAAGCCCACGAAGTAGCGGCGCACCTTCATCCCGGTGGCCCGAGCCACCCACATGTGGCCGCATTCGTGCAAGGCCACCGATACCAGGATGGCCAGCGCGAACAGCGCGACGCCGATAACGAACATCATTTGGTGACGAGCCCTTTTCTGACGGATTTCTGCTCGACGGTGCGCCGGGCCAGGTCCTTGGCCCACCGCTGCGCATCGAGTACTTCTTCCACGGTAGCGGGTTCGGCGGCCCACTGGTCGGCAGCGTGCAACACGTCACCGACGGTTCGCACGATGGTGGGAAAGTCGATCCTGCCCTGAAGGAAGGCCTCCGCCGCTTCTTCGTTGGCGGCGTTGTACACCGCGGTCAGGCAGCCGCCGCGGGTTCCGGCCGCCCGCGCCAGGTTCACCGCGGGGAACACCTCGTTGTCCAGCGGCAGGAATTCCCAGGTGGACGCGGTGGTGAAGTCACAGGCCAGGGCCGCGCCGGGCACCCGTGCCGGCCACCCCAGCGCCAGTGCGATCGGCAGTTTCATGTCCGGCGGGCTGGCCTGGGCCAGGGTCGAACCGTCGGTGAAGGTGGCCATCGAGTGGACGATCGACTGTGGGTGTACCACGACCTCGATGCGGTCGTAGTCGATGCCGAACAGCAGGTGGGTCTCGATCAACTCCAGGCCCTTGTTCACCAGGGTCGCCGAGTTCAGCGTGTTCATCGGGCCCATCGACCACGTCGGATGCTTGCCGGCCTGCTCGGGGGTCACCGATTCCAGATCGGCGGCCGTCCATCCCAGGAACGGCCCCCCGGACGCGGTGAGGACGATCTTGGCGACCTCGTCCGCGGTGCCGCCGCGCAGGCACTGGGCCATCGCGGAATGCTCGGAATCCACGGGAACGATCTGTCCCGGTGCGGCTGCCTTGAGGACCAGCGGGCCACCCGCGACCAGGGACTCCTTGTTGGCCAGGGCCAACCGCGCGCCGGTGGCCAGGGCAGCCAGCGTCGGCGCCAGGCCCAGCGCGCCCACCAGCGCGTTGAGCACCACGTCGGCCTCGGTGTTCTCGACCAGTTGGGTGACCGCGTCGGGCCCGGCGTACCTCACCTCGCCGATCTTGTCGGCGGCCCGCTGGTCGGCGACCGCGATGTTGCCGACGCCGGTCGCGGCGCGCTGGGCGGCGAGCAGGTCGGGATTACCGCCGCCGGCAGCCAGGCCGACAACCTCGAACCGGTCGGGGTTGGCCGCGATGACCTCGAGCGCCTGGGTGCCGATCGATCCGGTGCTTCCGAGTATCAGCACACGCATTCTGTCGCTCACCGTTACATTGTGCCGCGTCCCGGGCCTGGTGGCGCCGATGGTCACCCCATCCGGGCCGACGGGTCCGCGGTGGCCTCGATCTTGGTGACCAGACCGCCCCGGATGGTCAGCGTGACGACGGCGAACAGTCGGCGACGGTGGTAGGCGAGCAGAACCGGCTCGCCTGCCGCGCCGCACACCAGGGTCGCGCCCGGGCCCAGGTAGCGCAGCAGGTTCGTCGCGACGGCATCGGCACCGTGGTTGATCTGTGGCGGCGGGGCCGGATCGGCCAGGACGGTGCCGACGCCCCAGACCGTCGGGTCGAGCACCGAGGTCAGCGCCTGCACGTCGCCGGTGGCGCACGCGGCGATGAAGGTCTCCATCACCTGCCGGTGTTCGATCGCGGCGACGTCGAGCGGCCGGTGGGTGGCGCCGGTGAATTTCGCTCTGGCCCGTCGCGCCAACTGCCGACAGGTACCCACGGGCCTGCCGACCGTCTCGGCGATGTCGTCGAACGGCACCGCGAAGACGTCGTGCAGCACGAATGCCACGCGCTCCCCGGGGCTGAGGCGGTTGAGCACCTCGAACAACGCGGCGCGGACCTCGTCATCGAGCGTGACCCGGTCCGCCGGATCTGTGTCGGTCGACGCCGTCGACTCCAGCAGCGTGCCCGGATCGGGGCGTTCCAGCCGGGAGCGGGCCGACCGAACGTGATCGAGGCACAGTCGCCCGGCCACCACGGTCAACCAGGCACGTACGTCATCGAGGTGTTCGGCGTCGGTGCGGGAGAGTCGCAGGAACGCTTCCTGGGCGATGTCCTCGGCGTCGCCGATGTCGCCCACCATCTGATAGGCGAGGTTGACCAGATACGGGTGGTGCGCCCGCCAGGCCTCTTCGATCGACGCGGAATCGCTCATGCCATTACGACGATTCAGAGCGCGGGAAAGTTACCGCGCCGCGGGTGTAACTTTCCCGGGTCGCGTCCCGTCCTTGATCGCATGAACACAATTCTCGTCACGGGTGCCACCGGCAATGTCGGCCGCCCGCTGGTCACCGAACTCGTCCACGCCGGCGCCCGGGTGCGCGCCGTCACCCGCAACCCTGAGACCGCCGGATTGCCGCCCGATGTCGAACTGGTCCGATCCGCGGCCGACGGCGTAGCCGGCGCGTCGGCGGTGTTCCTCAACTCCCGCGCGTTGGGTCGGGAACTGGCCGCGACAGTCGACCTGGCCCGTGCCGCGGGCGTGCGGCGTCTGGTCGCGTTGTCGGCGATCAACGCCGATGACGATGACTCCCGGCAGCCGTCGCGCGTGCGCGGGGACCGCAATCGCGAAGTCGAGCAACTCGCCGTCGCCTCCGGCCTGGAATGGATCAGCTTGCGCCCCACGGTGTTCGCCTCCAACTTCGCGGGCATGTGGGCGGCGCAGATCCGGGCCGGCGAGGTGGTGAGCGGTCCGTACGCGCGCGCATCCACCGCGGTGATCGCCGACTCCGACATCTCGGCCGTGGCCGCAGTGGCTCTGCTCACCGACGACCTTGTGGGACAGCGCATCCCGCTGACCGGACCGCAGGCGCTGACCAACACCGAACTGGTGGACACGATCGGCCAGGTGCTGCGGCGGCCGCTGCGCTACCGCGAGGCGCCGACCGACGTGGTGCGGCAGCGGTTTGTCGAACTGGGTTTTCCGGCGGCGTTCGCCGACGCGTACATGGGTCTGCTGGCCGACACCGTCGAGCGACCGGCACTGGTGACCCACGAGGTGGACAAGATCCTCGGGCGGGCGGCGACGACGTTCGCCGACTGGGTGGCCGAGCATCGATCGATCTTCGCGAACACTTGAGGAGGACAAGACATGTCAGAACGCAAGACCGGTCTGCAGCCGCCTCGCTGGCTCAAGCCGATGAACAAGCTGATGATGGCGGTGCAGCGCCTCGGCATCCCGACCGGACCGGCCATGGTGCTGACAGTTCCAGGCCGTAAGAGCGGGGTGCCTCGCAGCACTCCGATGACACCGTTCGACCTCGACGGTGGCCTCTACACGGTCGCCGGATATCCGGGCTCGGACTGGGCAGCCAATGCCCGTGCCGCCGGCGCCGGCACCCTTACCAGGGGCCGACGGTCCCGGCCGGTGAAGATCGTCGAGCTCACGCCGGACCAGTCACGCCCGGTGCTGCGCGCGTTCGCGGTCAAGGTGCCGGTGGGTGTCGGCTTCGCCAAGCGCAGCGGCCTCGTCATCGACGGCACGCCAGACGAATTCGAGGCGCTGGCCGGACGTTTGACGGTGTTCCGGTTCGATCCCGCCTAGGCGCCGGCGGCCGACGCGACAGCTCGGCGGATCGAGATGTCTCCCGACCCGGTGCGCGCGTGGATCTGGAACGTCTCGTCGCCGTCGGCAGGCCCGTCGGAGGTCTGCAGGCCGTTGTCGACGGTGCCGGAGTGGGTCTTGAGCTCAAGGCGCGCCGCGGTGCCCTCGGGGATCCCGACTTCGACCTCGCCGCTACCGGTCTGCGCGCTGAGCGCGCCGCTGACCGCGGCACCGACGGTCACGGAACCCGACGCGGCCTGGTGCTTGACGTGCCCGCGCAGCGTTCCGATGGTCAGGCTGCCGCTGGCCGCCTGGAACTTGACGTCTCCGTCGATGCGATCGATCGATGCGTCACCGGAGGCTGTGGCGAGGCGGGCGTTGCCCGCGACGTCGCCGATGGTGATATCTCCGGATGCGCTGTCCGCCTTGATGTTTCCGGTTATCGTTGCCACGCGCACGGCACCGCTTGCGGTGGCACAGCGGCAGTCCGAGTAGACGCCGTCCGCATCGATGTCGGCCGATGCCGAGGAAAGGTTGAGCCGGGACCCGGTGGGCAGCGCGATGTCCACGCGGACCGCTCCCCCGCGCCCCAGCGACAGGATCTTCCTGCCTGCGGTCACTGCCAGATTGCCGTTGTGAAAATCGACGCGGGCCTGCTCGGCGGCGCGCACATCAGAGGCGCGGTCAGGATCCCGCGGCTTGATGTCGACGACGGTGTCGTCCCGGTCGGTGGCCGCCAGATGCACTGCACCGGCGACGACTTCGACGACCGCCGTGATGGGTTCGGAGGTATGGAACTTGGGCATCGAATTCTCCTGTCGGTCTGGTTCAGCGGACCCAACCGCTGAAGGTTTTCTCTCCGGGGCGGCCCTGACGCCCGACCCCACCGACCGCTGCCGCAACGGATCGGACGAGCCAGGCGTTCACCGACACGCCGTCACGACGGGCAGCGCCTTCCACCCCGGCGCGCAGGGTGTCCGGAAGGCGCAGCGAAACCCGCCAGGTACCGCCACCGTCGTCGTCATGAACATCCACCACCGGCGCCGTCTCGGGAACCTCTATATCTGCGGCCTCGACGGTGAACTCGGGGTCACGGCCGTTGAGCCGGACATGGACAGAACCGGGCGCGAGTTCGCGGGTGATCTGCTCGGCCGCCTCGGACAGCGCCTCCAGCAGCGCGAGCCGCAACGCGGATTCCAGCGGCGCGGTCAGCCGCTGGGCCAACGCCTCGGCCTCGGCACCACCCGCCGCGGCTGCGACGCCGAGTTCGTGCCGGACGGTCTCGACGTAGGGCTGCAAGTCCATGATGTCATGGTGACATCATTTTGATGTCACGGCAAGCGTCAATCTGACGCGCAGGCTAGCCGACCTTCGCGATGACGGTCTCCGCGAACTGCTCGATGGGGCCGCGGAACCGGTCGACACCGGTGGCGCCGTTGGGCGCGGTGAGCCACGGCGCGCACATCACCGCCGTGATGCCGAGATCCTCGGCCCGCTTGTACAGATCCGCCGACGGAGGATCGAGCAACGCCAGGATGATCTCGAACTGCTCGCGGTCCCGCCCGTACTCACGACGCAACTCGGCCAGCCGGGTGGTGTAGCCGGTGGCCTGATCAAGGGTGTAGGCATAGCCGATCCAGCCGTCGCAGCATCGGGCCGCGCGGCGCAGCGCCGCCTCGGATTCACCGCCGCACAGGATCGGCACCGGAGCCGGCGGGTGCGGTTCGACCATCAACTCCGGCACCGAGTAGTACCGCCCCTGGTAAGAAACCCAGCCACCCTTCCACAGCTCGCGCAGCGCCGGGATCATCTCGTCGAGTCGCTTACCCCGGGTGTCGAAATCCTGGCCCATCAGCTCGAATTCCTCCCGCATCCAACCGACGCCGACCCCGAGGGACACCCGCCCACCCGAGATCACCGCGGCCGTCGCCACCTGCTTGGCGACCTCGAGCAGCGGACGCGCGGGCGCCACGTAGACGGCGTTGGAGAATCGCAGCCGGCGAGTCAGCGCGGCCATCGCACCGATCAGCACCCAGGAGTCCGGCCAGGCGGTCTCCGGCGTCCATGGCGGCTTACCGGTCGCGGAATCTGGATAGGGCGACGACAGTTCGCGCGGATAGATCATGTGATCCGAGCACACCATGCCGTGGTAGCCGGCGTCGTCGAGTAACGGTGCCACCGTGAGCGCGTCGGTGGTGTCCATGAAAGCCGTGCCGCTCCAGAACTGCATTGAAGACCTTCCGCGTGTTTTCCGGTGTGTTCATGGGCAGCATGGACACATGCCCACGCTGCTCTGGTTTCGCCGAGACCTGCGCTGCCACGACCATCCCGCCCTGTTGGAGGCCGCACAGCAGGACGGCGAGGTACTGGCCTGCTATGTCCTCGATCCGCGACTGGAGGCATCTTCGGGTGCGCGTCGCCTGCAGTATCTGTATCGGGCTTTGCGCGAGCTGTCCGACAGCCTCCACGGAAAACTGGTGGTGACCCGTGGCCGACCCGAGGAGCGCATTCCGGCGCTGGCCCGGGCCGTCGGCGTCGACTCGGTGCACATCTCGCAGGACCACTCGCCGTTCGGGCGGCGCCGCGATGACGCGGTACAGGCCGTCCTGGGCGAGATCGCCCTGCGCGCAACGGGATCCGGCTACCTGGTGTCGCCCGGCCGGATAACGAAACCGGATGGTGCGCCGTACCGGGTCTTCACGCCGTACTTCCGCGCCTGGCGCGAGCACGGTTGGCGCGCTCCCGCGGATTCCGGGCCCGATTCGGCGCGCTGGATCGACCCCGCGGACGTCCCGGAGACCGGTGGCGATCGCATCGAAATTCCTTCCACCGCAGAAGCGCTGACTTTTCCCGCAGGTGAGCGTGCAGCCAGGGCGCAGTGGGATCAATTCGTGCAGCAGGGCCTGGCCGAGTACCGGGCCCGCCGCGACCGACCCGACCTTGACGCCACCAGCCGGATGTCGGCGCACCTCAAGTTCGGCACCATCCATCCGCGGACCATGGCGGTCGACCTCGACTCCGGCGATGACGCCTACCTGCGGGAGCTCGCCTTCCGCGATTTCTATGCCGCGGTACTGCATCACTGGCCGGACAGCGCTTGGCACAACTGGAATCGAGACTTCGACCGGATCGAAGTGGACGACGACGAGGCGGCGCAGCGCGCGTTCGAAGCCTGGAAGCGCGGCCGGACCGGATTCCCGATCGTCGATGCCGGGATGCGCCAGCTGGCCGCGACGGGGTTCATGCACAACCGCGTGCGCATGATCGTGGCCTCGTTCCTCGTCAAAGACCTGCACCTGCCGTGGCAGTGGGGAGCGCGCTGGTTTCTCGACCAGTTGATCGACGGCGATCTGGCCAACAACCAGCACGGCTGGCAGTGGGCGGCCGGCTGCGGCACCGACGCCGCACCCTACTTCCGAGTTTTCAATCCGGAGCTGCAGGGCGCGAAGTTCGATCCCGACGGCGACTACATCCGGCAGTGGGTCCCGGAGTTGGCCGGCGTTGCCAACGTGCACAAACTCGGCATCGACCGACCGGCGACCTATCCCGGACCGATCGCCGACCACGCCGAGGAGCGCCTGGAGGCATTGCGGAGATACCGGCTCCTGGGTTGAACCCCCAGGGCTCGCGTACGACGCAGTGTCGTATGTCAGAATGTGCGCAAGCCAAGACTGAAGCCAGTTCGATCCGGAGGAGCAACCGTGGCCAGCACCGAAGTGGAGCGCAACAACGGCGTCGACGTCGAGGAAGTGCCGTCCGCAGCGTGGGGCTGGTCGGACCTCAACATCAAGGTGATCCACCTCGGCGGCATCCTGTCCGCGCTCTTCCTGCTGGTGATGATGCACGGCAATCACATCGGCCACGTCGAGAACTGGTTCCTCATCACGTTCGCGGCCCTCATCCTCGTGGCCGTGGCCCGCAACATCTGGATGCGTCGCCGCGGCTGGATCCGCTAGCCGCACCTCGCCCATGCCGGCCTTACAACCGGGCCGGCGCAGCGATCGACGTATCGACCGGTCGCATCGGGCGGATCATCCCCTCCTGGGCGAATGACGCCAGCAGCTCACCGTCTTCGGTGTGCACCTGACCACGGACATATGACATTCCCTGTCCGGCCGCGGTGCTCTCATGCCCGTAGAGCAGCCAGCCGTCCCACTCGACAGGCTCGTGGAAACTGACCGACGTCGACATCAATGCTGTCGACACCGTCGTGTGCGCCTGCGCGGTGCCGACGCCTCGATGCGGTCGCATGGTGGTCGAGATGCCGAGTTGGCCGGTGAAGTAGGCGAGCAGCGCTTTGGCGAGGTCGTCACGTTCCGGGATCGGGTCGTAGCGCAGCCAGGCATAGAGTTCGGGCGGCCCCACCTCGTCGGGGCTGTTGACATCGACCACGTCGACGAGGCGCAGTTCATGGCCGGCCATTGCCTGCCCGGCCGGGTGGGCATCATCCGGCGTCTCGACGTCGGGCCGCAGCGCATGGTGGCTGACCACGTCGCCAGTGGGCACGTCGGCCAACACGGTCACGGTCGCGCACAGCCGGGAATCCTGCTCCACGGCCACCACGGCTGTCGCCGTCGAGCGCCCCTCGTGCACCACACGGACGGACAATTCGACTGTCGATTCGATCTCGACCGGCCGCGTGAAGACCGCATGAGCCGAACGAATCACCTTGTCCGGGAATCGCTTTGCCGTCGCAACGATGGCCTGGCCCAGCGCCTGCATCCCTTTGGCCACCCGCCTGCCGTCAGTCCCGGCCGGGCCGGTCACGCCGATGAATCGGTCCGGACCGGCGGGCGTCACGTCCAGTGCTTCCAGCAGGCCCGCGACCGACGCCTCTGCCTGCATCAACACACCGGGACCAGGTCCGCGTCGAGCAGACCTGCCGACCGCCCGCACCGGAACAGCGTCTCCACTCCATCTGTCGAACCGGGGCCTGCCCCGGCAATGGCCAACGCGTGGGCTTTGAATGCCAGCGCGGCCGCGCTCGGGTGGTACTGAACCCGCTGCACCTGTCCCTCGAACCCGCCGGGAGCGCGGGACCCGAAGAAGACCACGTCGCCGACGGGATCCCGCAAGGTGAGCCCGTGGTCGCCGGATTCGACCCGCGAGGTGCCGATCGCCGTGATCGCCACCGAATCCGCCTCCACCGACCGCCACAGCGCGTTCAGGCCAACGACTTTCAGACCGAGAATGCGAAGCGCCTGCGCGTCTCCGCCCTCACCGACGGCGACATTGACCCGCCAGCCCGCCATGGCCCGGTCGAACAACCAGCCGCCGATGCTCGTCACGGTGTCGGCGGCATCGGCTGCCACCACGTTCAGCTCGTACTGCAGGACCTTCGAGGGACGCACCCGCTGCCGGCCGAACGGAGCTGCGAGCGTGTTGCCGCCGCGTACGTCGGACAACTGCGCGGACATTCCTGACTGTGGGGACATAGGGCATCCAATCCGGGTCCAAGGCCTCATCGGCCGGCGCTCTCGACAGGGTGTTGCGGTGTGGCCCGCCTCACCCAACAGCGTGACATTCTCAAAAGAATCTGTAAAGCTTGTATCTGGACGCAACCTTCGGCCGAACAACCGCCACCGCTTCGTCCCGCAGACGCGCCCGCGTCTGGCCATCAGCCAAATTGGAGGTGCTGCAATGAGTCTCGTCGCAGGACGGGGTCCGTTGAGTACACAACCGGCCGGTTGGTTCACTCCCCCGCTGGCTGCGGGCACGGTCTATATCGAGCCGCACCCCCGGCGCATCCAGGCGTTCCGCGGTGGTACCGCACTGCTCGACACCGAACACGCCCTGATGGTGCACCGTGCGGGCCATCCCCTCAGTTACGCATTCCCTGCCGATGAGCTCGGTGATCTTCCGCATCAACCGGTGGCCGAGGCACCGGGGTACGCCGCGGTGCCGTGGGATGCCGTCGATTCGTGGTTCGAAGAGGGCCGCAAGCTGGTGCACTATCCGCCCAACCCCTACCACCGGGTCGACTGCCGCCCGACGCGGCGCGGCTTGCGGGTGAGTGCCGCCGACACCGTCCTCGTCGACACCGACGAGACCGTGATCGTGTTCGAAACCGCCTTGGAGCCGCGGCTCTATGTCGATCCCGTCCGCGTCCGCACCGATCTCCTGAAGCCCAGCCAAACCACGTCGTACTGCAACTACAAGGGCACGGCGACCTACTGGTCGGCGGTCATCGGCGACACCGTCTTCGCCGATATGGCGTGGAGCTACCCCGACACCCCGCCCGAGTCCCTCCCCATCCAGGGGCTGCTCAGCTTCGACGCAACCCGCGTGGACGTGCTTGCCGAACTCCCCTCGTCCGGGACGTCGGCCACGTGCGGTTGCGAACTCTGACCTGCAAAACCGAGGAAAGCCAACACCATTGGGCATCGTGACCACCAGCTCCGAGACCGCATTCACCCAGTCCGCCGAGGAGGTCTACGACTTCGTCACCAACCCGGCGAATTGGGTGAAGACCTACCCGGGCAGCGCGCACATCGGCGGATTGCCCGAGCGACTACCGCTGCAGGTCGGCGACACCTGGACCGAGGCCGGCCCGGACGGCGCACAGATCTACACGTGGCACCTGGCGATCGCCATGCGACCGCGCATGTGGGTGTTCAACTCGGTGGGCCGGCTCGGACACGATCGCGACGGAAACGGCGGCATGGAAGGCCGTATCACCGTGCAGTACCAGTTCACCCGCCCCGGCAACGACATCACACTGTTCAGCCGCACGATGACCATCGAGGCCTACAAGGATTCCCCGTTGCCGGACGCGTTGTTCCGCGTGGTCAATCCGGCCAACATCGACAAGTACCACGCTGCGGTGGCCAGAGAGTTGGCGTTGGTCGACGGCGAATCAAGCGGCCGCGGCTGAGCCGCGAATCAAGCCAACGCCGCGCCGCCCTCGAAGTCGTCGGACAGCGCCGCCGCCAACTCCAGGGCACGGCGCCGGAACCTCGGGCGCAGCAGATCGAAATGGATCTCGGTGCCCGCGGCGATGTGCTTGTCCCACGGCAGCACGAACACCCGGCCCGGTGCCACGTGCTTCTGGAACTGGTGCACCAGATCACCGGTGTTCACGTTCGGTTTGCCCGGCCCGACGTGGTTGATCACGACGCAGGAGCGGTTCAGCAGGTCCTGGTAGCCGTTGTGACGCAGCCAGTCCATGGTCACCGCGGCTTGCCGGGCGCCGTCGATAGAGGCACTGGCGACGATGACCGCACCCGAGACCGTCGACAGGACACCACGGCCCGCCGGGGAGAACATGTCCGCCGCGCAATCGGCCAGAACCAGGTTGTAGTGCTTGGAGATGGTCGACGTCGCGGCGTTCCAGTCGGCGTCGTTGAACGCGCGGCTCGCGCCGCTGTACTCATCGCTGCCCAGCACCTCGAGCTTGGACTCGTTCATGCTGGTGAAGGCCCGAACATCGTTGTACCGCGAAAGGTCCTTGGCGGCGATCAGATCGCTCACCGTCGCCGCGGACTGTCGCCCCACCCGGTCGGCCAGGTTGCCGCCGGCCGGGTCGGCGTCGATGGCCAGGATCCGGTCGCCGCGGACCGCGGCCAGCACCGATCCGAGCGCGACGGTGACCGCCGTCTTGCCCACGCCGCCCTTCAGGCCGAACACGCCGATCTGATGGGACTCGCGAGCCGTGCGCCGCACCCTGGCGTACAGATCCAGTTCGTAGAGTTCGTCACGGGACAACCCGAGATTGAGGCGGGTGGTGACGAACACCGCCCGTCGCCATCCGCGTCGTGGCTGCATCTTGACCGAGGACCGCACGCCGACGCGTGAGAGGTTGTCGATGGCCCGCGCCTCGCCGGGAGCGGCCGCCGGGATCGGCTGTTCCAGGATCCAGCTGCCGGCCGAGGAAGATCCGCTGATCGGGCGGCCGGAAACCGGTGGGAGCTTGGTGGTGATCTCCGATTCGTGGGGAGCGGCGAAATTCGAGGTCAGCACGACCGGAGGCGTCGACACCCTGGCGTCGCCATGCCGGGACCGCCCGTTCGGCAATGCCGCAACCGGTCCGCCCAGCAGGGCGTCAAGCCCGCCGTACGCCAGCGGGTCCCTGGCATGTCGGGCGTCTCCGGAGTACATAAGCCGGTCGTCGTCGGCCGACATATTTACCTCTCAATCGCTGACTCGCTCCCGGCGCATCCAGATTGACCTTCGGGTGCACCACACACCACCGAAGGCCATGGTCGCACCGGCCGAACCGATTGTCCGCGCGAGTTTCACTTGCAACAGACCTGCATTATTGCCCACAACGTCGATCACAACCACCGCCCGGCGCCCGCCGGGGCGGCCCAGCTACCAGCTCAAGCGTGCAGCGCACGACGCAGCGCCGCGCCCTGTAGCGCAAAAAGTTGCTGGCTGACCTCCCAGTCCGGAACCAGCGAATCAAAGCCGTGGCACGTCCCGGGAAACAGATGCAGCTCCGTGGCAATGCCCTCGGCCAACAGCCGGCGCGCGTAGTCGAGCGCCTCGTCGCGCAGTGGATCGAGTTCCGAACAGGTGATCAGTGCCGGCGCCACACCGGTCAGCGCGGCAGCCCTGGCAGGCACCGCCGCCTCCGGTACGTCCCGGCCGCCGGCATAGTGCCGCCACATCGCGACGGTCGCCGGACCGTCGAACCCCGGGGTGTCGGCGAACTCCTCCTTCGACGGGGTGGGCCGGTCGTCCAGCACCGGCTGATGCAGCGACTGGAACACCACCGGCGGTGCGGAACCGGCTGCGGCGTGCTGCGCCAGCAGCGCGGCCAGAGCGCCGCCTGCGCTGTTGCCTGCCACCGCGATGCGGCCGGCGTCGATGTCGAGCTCACCGGCCAGCGTGGCCACCCAGTTGAGCACCACCATCGCGTCGTCGAACGCGGCGGGATAGGGATACTCGGGCGCCAGCCGGTAGTCCATCGAGATCACCGTGCACCGGGCCCGCCGGGCCAGCTCCACACATTGGATCTGGTCGGTGTCCAGGTTGCCCAGCACGAAGGCACCCGAGTGGCAGTAGACCACCGCGGGCGACGGCGACGGCCCACCGCGATAGATCCGCACCGGGATGGTGCGTCGCCCGAGCGCCACGCGGGCCCCGACGATCTCCACCCCCGGCGTATCCAGGACCTGCGCGGCGTCGCGGCGACGCTGATCCAGCGAGGTACGCACCACACCCAGCTGATCGGTGGACAGATCGGTGCGGGCCTCGGCAAACCCGTGCAATCCGGGGTCGAGGCGCTCCAGCCAGGCCATGGCTCAGCCGTCCGTCCGATCTGCGGCCGCGGTGACCCGGGCCGGGTGTTTGGTGGGCGGTTCGAAAGTGTAGTCCGCGGAGCGGAACCGTCGGGTCATCGACCAGAAAGCGCGGGCACTGCGCGGCCATTGGGTGACCACCCGACCGGTGGGTGCCCGGAAGTAACTGCTGCACCGGGTCAGCCACACCGTGCCCTGCATCCACCGGTCGATGTCGGCGAGAAACGCGGCCATGACGCTCGGGCGCACCGCCACATAGGACTTGCCTTTGCGCCGAAGGTATTTCAGAGCCCGCACCACGTAGCGAGCCTGGGCCTCCAGGATGAAGATGACGCTGTTGGAGCCGACATTGGTGTTGGGTCCGTAGAGCATGAAGAAGTTCGGGAAGCCCGGCACCGCCATCCCCAGGTAGGCGAATGCCCCGTCGCTCCAGGTGTCGTGCAACGACACCCCGTCTTCACCGGTCACCTCGATCTGCCCCAGGTAATCGGCTGCGGCATAGCCGGTGGCGCACACCACCACGTCGACGTCGAGTTCCCGGCCGTCCTCGGTGACCAGTGACCGGGCCCGCAACGCACGCGCCGGACTGGACACCACCTCGACGTTGGGGCGGGTCAGGGTTGAGATGAAATCCGGCGAGAACACCAGCCTCTTGCACCCCAGCGGATGGTCCGGGGTGAGCCGGGCCCGCAGTTCCTCGTCGGCCACAGTGGATTCGAGGAGGTCGAGCGCGAGCGCCTTGAACTCCTGGGTCTTGTCGCTGCCGTTCTCGATGACGGCGATGTTGGATTCACTGCGCAGCCACAGCCGGGTCCGGTAGATCTTCTTCGCGAACGGCACGTGGGCGAACAGCCAGCGTTCCCTCTCGGTGTACGGGCGGTCAGGTTTCGGTAGCACCCAGGTTGCCGAGCGCTGCACCGAGTACACCTTCCCTGCGACCTTCGCCATTTCCGGAACCACTTGGGAAGCAGTCGATCCCGTTCCGAGGACCGCAACGCGCGCGCCCTCGAGATCGACGCGGTGATCCCAGTTGGCGGTGTGCATGAGGGTGCCGGTGAAAGGTTCCTCGGCCACCAGATCCGGTTGCAGCGGCTGGGTGAACAAGCCGATCGCAGAGACCAC
Organism: Mycolicibacterium boenickei; assembly: GCF_010731295.1. NCBI lineage: Bacteria > Bacillati > Actinomycetota > Actinomycetes > Mycobacteriales > Mycobacteriaceae > Mycobacterium > Mycolicibacterium boenickei. The sequence goes on from NZ_AP022579.1 coordinate 5,211,980, forward strand.
GACGTCGAAGCGATGTTGCGTACCGGACCCGGTGGTCAGCACCCAGTCGTTGGCCGCGGCGTCCCATCGCGCCGCCGTGATCTCGGTGTTCAGCTGCAAATGTGGACCCAGCCGATAGCGTTCGGCGCACCGCTCGAAGTACTCGAGGATCTCGGGCTGCCCCGCCCACAGCCGGCTCCAGTTGGGGTTGAGGTCGAAGGAGTAGGAGTACAGGTGCGACTTCACGTCGCAGGCCAGGCCCGGGTAGGTGTTGATCCGCCAGGTTCCACCGACCCCGTCCTCGCGGTCGAAGATGGTGAACTCGTCGAAACCTGCCTTCTTCAAGAAGATTCCGAGTGCCAGGCCGCCCGGACCGGCTCCGATGATCCCTACTGACAGTTTCGAACTGGACACCTGAGTCATCCGATCTGCAGACATTGGCCGCCGTCCACGAGGAGTTCGGAGCCGGTGATGAACGTGGCCTGGTTCGACAGCAGAAACGCCACGGCGTCCGCGATCTCGGTCGGCTTGCCCAACCGGCCCAAGGTGGCGCGGTCGACCAGGCGGGCCTGTGTCGACTCGTCGAGCATCGGTGTTTCGACAGGCCCGGGGAACACCGCATTGACCCGGATACCGTCACGGCCCAGCTCGGCGGCTGCCAGTTGGGTGAGCCCGCGCAGTGCCCATTTCGACGATCCGTACGCCGCATGGTGCGGGAACGGGCGCACCGCGCCGGTGCTGCAGGTGTTCACCACCGCGGCGCCCTCAGCCTGACGCAGCGGTTCAAGGGCGGCCTGCAGGCCGAGGAACGGCCCCAGACAGTTGACCCGCCAGGAACCTTCGAACCCGGCCGGCGTTTCCTCGTCGATCGACGCCCGGTGCAGCACACCGGCGTTGTTGACCAGTGCGTTGAGTCCACCGAATCGGTTCACCGTTGCCCGCACCGCGGCCTGCCATTGCTCGGCCGAGGTGACGTCCAGCCGTGCGGCAAGCACCTGGTCACCGAACTCGGCTGCACTGGAGGCCAGTTCGTCGATCAACAGATCGGCTGCAGTCACCCGGTAGCCGTCTGCCACCAGCCGGCGCACGATGGCCGCACCCTGACCGCGCGCGGCACCGGTCACCAGTGCGACGCGGCTGCCCGGCTCTGCTCCTGCGTTCAGTTGTACCCTCCTCGTTCGGTGCCGCTCGCGTTTCCGGTTGCTTCACTGAGGTGCTCGGTGGCACCTCGGCGCAACGCCTGAGATTCCGACGCCAGCGTGATCATCTGGAAACCCAAGTCGGACACTACTTTTCCGATTTTCCCTGCGCCAGCATGGATTCCCGCCACCAATCCCGCAGCGCGGGCAGCGGCCTGAACCTTGACCATGGCCGCCCGCACCTCGGGGTGAGTCCAGGCGTCGGAGGGCTGGTATCCCATCGAGATGGCGAGATCGGCTGGGCCGACGTAGATCCCGGCGAGGCCGGGCACCACGCAGATCTCGTCGGCAGCGGCCAGGCCACGCGCCGTCTCGATCATCGCGAACACGCTCACCCGAGCCTCCAGCTCGGCGGTGTCGTGTCCCAGGCCGGCCCGCAGCGGCCCGAAACTGCGGATGCCTGCCGGTGCGTACCGCGTGGCCGCGACTGCGGCGGCAGCCTGCGCGGCAGATTCCACCATGGCGATGATCACCGCGTCCGCGCCTGCATCGAGCACCCTACCGATCGGTGCGGGGTCCGCCGAGGGCAGCCGCACCGCAGTGGCGATCGGCACGTGCTCGAGCCGACGCAACAGCAGCGCCACGTCGGCATCGTCGAGATATCCATGCTGAACGTCGAATCCGACGTAGTGGTATCCGGCCGCCGCGAACTCCTCGGGACCGAGGATCGTCGGGCCGACCACCCAGCCGCCCCAGACCTGCGTATTGGCGGCCAGTGCGTCCTGCAGTCTGCTCGTGGTCATCGGGTGATCGCAATCTTCACGCGCTCGGGCACCGGGCGGCAGGCCAGCTCGAACGCCGCCTGCACGTCATCCGGCGCGAAGGTATGGGTCACATAGCCGGGCAACAGCTCGGGATGTTCTCGGGCGAACTCGTCGGCCCGGCGCAGCACACGCTGACGCTCCAGCGTGACACCGGATTTCAGGGTGAGGTTGTTCCGCAGCATGGTGCGCATGCTGATCGGGTAGCTGTCGTCATCAGGTACACCGAAGTAGAACACCGTGCCGCCGAAGGCCGCGGCCTCCAACGCGTGGTTGAGTGTGGCGACCTGATGCCCGACGGCCTCGATGACGACATCAGGCTTACCGTCCGACCCCAGGTGCCTGACCCAGCGGTCGCTCGTGGCCCGGACCGCGTGGTCGACTCCGAAACGGGCGCTCACCGAAGACCGGTCCACCGGGTCTATTCCGGTCACCCATTTGGCGCCGAAAGCCTTTGCCACATAGGAGAACAGCAACCCGATCGAGCCCTGACCGATGACAGCCACGTGGCGACCGTTCAGGTCCGGCAGTTGCTCGACGGCGTACAGGACACATGCCAGTGGTTGCAGGCCGACCGCCAGTTCAGGGGTCAGCGCGGGGTCATAGGGCACCAGCCCGGATCCATCGGCGATCACCCGGCCCATGAGACCGTCGAAACCCGACGCCCAACCCACCACCCGCTCCCCCGGCCGGTGATCCGGATGGCGGCTGGCCAGTACCTCGCCCACAACCTCGTGGATCGGGAAGCCGTTCATCTCCGCCGCACAGCATCCGGTGTCCCCCGGCAATTTGCCCTGGGTACCCCGGAATCCGGGCAGGTCGCTACCGCAGATACCGGCGGCCAGGAAGTCGAGCAACACCTGGCCGTCGGCCAACGATTCCGGCGAAGGTTCTGAAACCTCTTGCCGCTCAAAAGTGTACGGAGCGACGAGCCGATATGACCACACGTCACACCTCCACGGGAATGTTGTTCCAGCCCCACTGGAAGCTGGACGGCGGGCGGGACGCCGCGGCCTCGTCGATGTGGTACTCGGGCACGCGCTTGAGGAATTCCTGGATCATGATGGTGATCTCCAAGCGGGCCACGTGCACTCCCAGACAGAAATGCTGTCCATGCCCGAACGACAACAGCCGTTCGATACGCCGGTCCCACACAAAGTCGTCCGGGTTCTCGTACTCCCTCTCGTCCCGGGCCGCGGAGGCCAGCAGCGTGATGATGCGTTGCCCGGGATTGATGGTCGTGCCGTGAACGGTGTACGGCCGCCGTACGGTTCGGGCGAACCACTGCGCCGGGGCGCTGTGCCGGATGATCTCCTCGCGCGCGATCGGCACGTTGCTGTCGAGATCGGCGCGGACCGCGGCCAATTGGTCCGGGTGCCGCAGCAGCTGCCACAGCCCGGTCGCGGTGATCTTCGGCACCGTTTCGGTGCCGCCGATGAACACGCCCAGCATCTGCACGGCGGCTTCCATGTCCCCGAAGGCCGACCCGTCGGGTAGGCGGAAATCGATAAGGGCGTCGGCGATCGGGACGCTACCGTCGTGGCCTTCTGCACGCCGCCGCTCGATGATCGGGGTGAGGTACGACAGGTAGCCGGGGCGGGCGTTGCCGACCTCGACCCCTTCGCCCGGTTGCGCGAGGCTGCCCGCGTTGACGGTGGCCAGTACCTCTGGCGCCAGATCGGCCGGTAATCCGACGAATTCGCAGACCATGGCGGCGGCCACGATGCCGCCGTAATCCTGCGTCAGGTCGAACGCCCCGCGCGGCAGCAACTCGTCGAGCCGCTCGTTGACCAAGGTCCGGATCCGGTCGGCCAGTTTGGCCGCCGAGCGCGGCCGGAACTGCGCCGACGTGCACCGCCGGACGTTCTCGTACAGCGGGGAATCGAAATTGGCGTGGAAGGGCATGGGATGCATCGGCGGATCGGGCACCGGACCGTTGTTGCGGTGCGCCAGTACGTTGGCGGCAGGCAGCGTCCCCTCGGAGGCGACGAAGGTTCCGTCGTTGACTCCGAGCATGTTCCAGATGTCGTCGAACCGGGACAGGGCATACGTGTCCCACTTGTCGATGTAGTAGACCGGGTACTCGTCGCGCAAGATCCGATAGTAAGGCAACGGGTTCGCCATCACAGCCGGATCGAACGGATCGTAGGTGAAATCCTGCAGTACAGGGTGATTCATGACAGACCTACTTCAGCGGCGAGGGCGGCAGGGCCGCGAGGACCGAATCCTCCCAGCCGTCGCGCAGCGCGGGGGCCACGCTCATCCAGGTGACGATCTCCGCGGGCGGGTTGCCCTTCCACGACGGGTAATGGTTCTCGAAGCAGTCCCAGTCGTCGTCGAGCGCCCAGTAGTGGATCACCTCGTTGAACCGGAAGGTGGTGATGAACGACCCCAGCCAGCGTTTGCCGGTGCTTTCCGACCACGGCACATACAACCGCTCGAGTTCCCGGATGTAGTCGTCCTGGCGCCCCGGCTTGGTCTCCATGATCTCCTGAATCACCAGGCCGGCACCGAAGTTCGCTTCTCGGAGCTGCGCCAGTGTCCGGTTGTACTTGCCGGCGTACATGATTCGACCCTCGCCGCGAGCCCCCAGCTCGGACAGGTATGCCGCCCACTGCAGTGCCGGCTTCTCGTGACTGCCGCCGACCGCCCGCGCCTTGCCGATTCGGGCGTAGTCGGCGAATGCGTCGATCTCCCAGATGATCGTCACCTGCGGCCAGTGCCCGTTGTAGGGCGTGGTCTCCCAGATCGCGAACAGCCGGGCGCCGAGGTCCTCCATCATCGGCTGGTAGATCTCCCCGAAGGGGCCGGTGAACTGGTCGGTCCGACCTGACCCCAGGTCAATCGTCTCGTGCAAATACAGCAGCGTGTGGCCGTAGAACTTCTTCATCACGACGCTCCGATAGTTGACAGTGGCACCATGGGAGCGTGACACTTGGAGCGTGTTTTGTAAAGGTGCGTGGAGATGACTGCAGGAACCGACCAGACCGGGACAACCGAACTGGCGCATGGGTTCTGTTTCGGCGAGGGACCGCGGTGGTTCGAAGGTCTGCTGTGGTTTTCCGACATGCTGGGCGAAGCCGTCCACACGGTCACGCTGTCGGGCGCCATGACCACTCTGCCCGTCCCCGGTCATTCCCCGTCCGGATTGGGATTTCGGCCTGACGGCACCCTGCTGATCGTGTCCACCCAGCGCCGGCAGGTACTGCGCTACGACGGCGACACCGTCGAACTGCTGGTCGATCTCAGCGACCTGGTCCCCGCGGCGCTCGGTGACATGGTGGTCGACGAGCACGGCCGGGCCTACGTCGGCTCCCAGGCCCGTGCCGGCGGGGTGATCGTGCGCGTCGACCCGGACAGCACCACGACGATCGTCGCCGATCAGCTCGACTTCCCCAACGGCATGGTGATCGCCCCGGACGGCACCACCCTGATCGTCGCGGAGTCCACCGCGCGACGGCTCAGCGCTTTCACGATCGGTGCCGACGGCGGCCTCGGCGACCGGCGGGTGTTCGCCGAGGGGCTCGACGGCCCGCCGGACGGCCTCGCGATCGACGCCGAGGGCGGGGTGTGGGCGGCATTGACGTTGGCGCAGGAGTTTCAGCGTTTCGGCCCGGACGGCTCGGTCACCGATCGCATCGACGCCGACGGGCGCACCGCGATCGCGTGCGCCCTTGGCGGTGTCGAGGGACGCACCCTGTTCATGGTCACCACCACCGACGCCTATCCAGAACGGCTCGTCGGCACCAAGCTGTCGCGGGTCGACGCGCTGATGGTCGAAACTCCCGCACCGGGCGATCATGACGCCGGCCACCATCACCACCACTGACGGGTAGACATGTCTGACTCTTACTACGAACTGATCGACGAGAACGACGCGATCGGGGAGAAGTTCCGTGCGACCGATATGGCCCGGGGTACCTGGTCGGCGGCGATCCAGCATGGCGCGCCGGTGTCGGCATTGCTAGTGCGGGCATTGGAACGCTGCGAGCACCGCGCCGACACCCGGCTGAGCCGGGTGGCCATCGATCTGATGGGCGGAGTTCCCTCCGAAGGCGACCTGTGGGTGCGCGCGCAATTGGAACGGCCCGGCAAACAGATCGAGCTGGTCAGCGCCGAAATGCTGGCTCTCGGGCCCGATGGTGAGCCCCGGGTGGTGGCGCGTGCCAGCGGCTGGCGAATGTTGCAACTGGACACCACCGCGGTAGCGCATACCGGCGTCGAGCCGCTACCTCCACTCGAGCAGGCTCGCAGCCGTGACATGGCCAAGAACTGGGCGCCCAACTACGTGCACAGCGTGGATTGGCGCTGGCTTACGGTGCCGCAGGCGCCCGGCCCGGGCGAGTCGTGGCTCAAGCCGACGGTCGACGTGGTCAAGGGTGAACCGATGACGCCGTTGCAGCGGTTGTTCGCGGTGGCCGACGACGCCAACGGCATCGGCTCCAAAATCGACATCCGCAAGTGGACGTTCCTCAACACCGATCTGGTGGTGCACATCCACCGGGTGCCCGACGGTGAGTGGATCGGCATCCGCGCCGACACCAACTACGGACCCGACGGCATCGGCGCCACGGTGGGCACACTGTTCGACCAGACCGGCGCGGTGGGGGCGATCCAGCAGTCGGTGCTGGTGCGCCCGCGCCCACCCAAGCGTTCTTAGGTCCACGAAACGTGAGCTTGTTGTCGAGAATCCACGGAAAATCGACAACCAGCTCACGTTCGACGTACAGCTCGACGACGAACACCAGCCGCTTCTCCCCTGATGCAACCCCGCGATCACCTTCGCGGCATTGTCGATCCTGCCGACAGCGTCGACGGTGATCTCCGGTGCCGGCGTAGTCATCAACACCTCGGATTGCAGTCAGTATCAAGCAGAAATCCGAGATTTAAGTCACTTCAGGGTGTTTCGGACGTGTGAAGCGGTCAGGTCGGCCACCCTCGACACGCCCATCAAGGTCAGCGTCGAGCGCATCTCGGCGGCGAGGATGTCGAGCACCGCGGCGACCCCGGCGCCACCGGCCGCGGCCAGCCCGTAGATGTACGGCCGGCCGATCATCACCGCGTCGGCGCCGAGGGCCAGCGCGGTGACCACGTCGGTGCCACACCGCACGCCGCTGTCGAGCAGCACGGTGGCGCGGTCACCAACGGCGTCGGCGATGTCGGGCAACGCATCGATCGAGGCGACCGCTCCGTTGAGTTGGCGCCCACCGTGATTGGACACCACCACCCCGGTGGCGCCCACCTCATCGACCGCACGCACCGCGTCGTCGGGCTCCAACACACCCTTGACCACGAACGGGCCGTCCCAGCGCTCACGCAGCGCGACCACGTCACGCCAGCTCAGGTCGGGCCGGATCCGCCGGTTCTGGATGCCGACGGATTCCACCGCACCCTTGGCGCCCGCGGTGTGGGTGAGGCTGCGCATCGTCATGCGCTGGTATCGCAGCAACCCGTACCACCAGGCCGGCCGGATCGCGGCGTCGGCGATGCGGCGCGGCGTGAGGATGGGCGGGTGCCCCATGCCGGTGCGCCGCTCCCCCGTCCGGTTGCCCTGCACCGGAACGTCGACGGTCACCACCAGGGTGCGATATCCGGCGCCGCGGGCCCGGCTGAGCATGGAATCCGAGAACGGGCCGTCGCCCCAGGGATACAGCTGGAACCAATGATCGGCCGAGGTTCCCGCGGCCACCTCCTCGATCGAGTACGACGACGCCGTCGACAGTGTCAGCCGGGTCCCGGCCCGCTCGGCGGCCTGCGCCGCAGCCAGCTCACCCGACCAGTGCGCCAGACCGGTGAGCCCGGTGGGGGCCAGCAGCACCGGCAGGTCGAATCGCTGCCCGTCGATCGTCACACCCAGGTCAGCGCCGGAGTGTCCGGACAGAACCCGTTGGCGTAGAGACCAATTCGCAAACGCCGTGCGGTTCGCGTGCAGCGTGCGCTCGTCATCGGCGCCGCCGTCCAGATAGGCCCACACCATCTCGGGCAGGGCCCGGCGGGCGGCCCGCCGGTAGTCCTCGATGCTGACCAGTGGCACCGGGGTACGCAGCCGGTACGAGAAGGCCGGGCTCATTTGATGGCGATGGGCGTGACCGGCGAACCGACGGCATTGCTGATGTGCAGCGGCGGCGCCACGAACAGGAAGCTCCACACACCGTCGTCCGCGCAGTCGGCGGCCAGCGCGTCCAGGTCGAGGATCTCGGCCAGCGGCATCCCCATGTCACGGATCAGGATGCAGTGCAGCGGCAGCGTCTCGCCCGTCTCACTGGGGATCACCTCGATGGCCCAGTTGTCGCTGCCCACCGCCGCCACCGAACGCGAATACAACCAGCGGGCACAGTGGATGCTCAGGCCCGGCTCGGTGGACATCCAGCCGTCACGGCCCTGCGCCAGCAGCCGGCCCCGCCAGCCGGTACGCACGAGCAGGAAGTCGGCCTCGCCGACGGTCACGCCCTGCGCCGCTTCGGCAGCCTCGAGATCGGCCGGGGTGATCGCGGTGCCGCCTTCGAGCCAGTCCACGCCGTGCAACCGGGCGATGTCGAGCAGTACCCCGCGCCCGGCGATCTTGTCGGTGAAGGCATCCACCGCCAGTTGCCGGGCTCCGGCGCGAGTACCGACCTGCTCGGCGGAGTGCCCGTTGTAGAGCTTGCCGTCGTAGCCGACGTGCGACAGCGCATCCCACTGGGTGCCGGATTGCAGCGGCATGATGATCCAGTCGTCGGCGACCTGCAGACCGTGCGGATCAAAGTCGCTGTGTTGCATCGACATCAGGTGCACTGGGTTGTTCCTCCCGCCGACACCGCTCTGCGGCCCGTCCTTGCCCACCGGGATGCTCAACTGAAATACCTTGCCGGAACGAACCTCGCGGGCCGCCGCCGCAACATGATACGGCTGCACGAGGTTGAGGGTGCCGATCTGGTCATCGGGTCCCCATTTGCCCCAGTTCGACAGTTCACGGCCGAGATCCTTGAAATCCACGCTTTACAGAATTGCACATTATTGTCAACATGACAGCTATGTCCGCCGCCCATTTTCCGTTGTTGTCGTTCGACACCACCGACCCTGCTTTCGTCGCCGATCCATGGGCGCGCTACCGCGAGATCCGCGCCTTGGGCGGAGTGGTGTTCAACGAGCGGATCAACCGCTGGATGGTCGGCGACTTCGATCTGGTCAAGCAGATCCTCAGCGCACCTTCACGGTTCGGGTCGGAACGCGGCCAGGTCGAGCACGCGGCGGTGTTCGGCGGCCCGACGATGGAGTTCTACGACGGCCCGCACCACGACCAGATCCGATCGATCTGGTCGGGCGATTTCCGTCCGAGGACATTGGCGCGGCTACGTCCGGTGATCACCGACATCGTGCGGGCCCGGTTGGAGCCGGTCGACGCGAGGCTGCGGGACGGGGAAACCGTCGAGATCGTCTCGGAGCTCACCCGGGGCATCCCAACGGAGGTGATCGCGCACATGCTCGGGGTGGAGCCGGAGATGGTCGACCAGTTCACCTCGTGGAGCGACGCGATGGGCGCGTCTGCGGAGGGTTACAGCATGCCGGGCGCGCACGGTGCCGAGTTGATCGCGGCCGGGAGACACGCTACGGCCCAATTGAATTCCTACATTCGTGAGCAGTTGCCGGTCCGGGGCTGCCCGGCCGAGGGCAGTTGGGACCTGATCGGGACGATGGTCGGCCACCAATATGCGTGTGAGCACATGACCGAACAGGAGATCGTCGCGAGCAACACCCAGTTGGTGTTCGCCGGCAACGAGACCACCGCCAAGCTGCTCGCCCAGATCGTCGCGACACTGGCCAACCATCCGGAGCAACGCCGAATCCTGCAGTCAGATCGCAACTTGGCCCTCGACGCGGTGGAAGAGGTGCACCGCTTGGAAACCGTGTCACACTCGATCTTCCGCGATGTCGTCGGCGACGGTGTGACGGTCGGTGACGTCGCCGTGGCCGACGGTGAGCGGATCACCCTGTTGCTGGGAGCGGCGAACCGAGACCCGCGACGCTGGGACCGCCCCGACGACTTCGATGTCACCCGCCGCAAGCTGTCGCATCTGGGGTTCGCGTTCGGCCTGCACAGCTGCCTCGGGATGAACCTGGCCCGTCTGGAGGCGCAGATCTTCCTCGAGGAGCTGATCGACACCGTGGGTGACTGGCAACTGGCGGCCCCGCTGGACTACGGCACCAACTACACGGTGCGCGGTCCGGGCCGGGTGCTGGTGGCGGCGGCCTGACGCCTCGGCCGCTCAATGGCCAGTTGTGACACACGTTCTGCGAAATTGCGTGGCATAACTGGCCGCTCGACGGGAATCAGCCCAACATCCGCAATGCGGAAGCCGGGCATTGAGTCACGGCCTGCCGCAACCGTTCCCGGTCGCTCTCCGGGTGATCGTCGCCGTGGATGCGCACCCAGCCCTCGTCGGAAACCTCGAACACGTCCTCGGCGATCGACTCGCAGATACCGTGCCCGGTGCACTTGCCCAGATCGACTTCGACACGCATCTTCACGAGACCTACGCGAGGTGCGCGGGCACGCGCTTGATGCCGTGGACGAAACTGCTGTACAGCAGTTCGGGCTCGCCGAATTCGACGGTCTTCAGCCGGGTCAGCAACTCGCGGAACAAATGTCGCAGCTCGGTCTTGGCCAGCTGGTTGCCCAGGCAGAAGTGCGGACCGCCACCACCGAACCCAATTTGCGGGTTGGGCGAACGGCTCAGGTCGAAACGCTGCGGGTCGGCGAACACCGACTCGTCCCGGTTGCCCGAGCAGTAGAACAGCCCGACCTTGTCCCCGGCCCTGATCTGCTGACCGGCCAACTCGACATCCTCGGTGGCGTGCCGGGCGAACTGGATCACCGGCGTGGCCCACCGCACGAATTCCTCGGTGGCCAGGCCGATCCGGTTGTCGAAATCCTCCAGCAGCCAATCCTTTTGGTCCGGGTTGGCGGCCAGCGCCATCATCGCGTGGGTGGTGGTCTGCTTGGTGGTGTCGTTGCCCGCGGAGGCCAGCAGGATCAGGAATGCCCCGATCTCCTCATCGGTCAGCCGATGGCCGTCCACCTCGGCGTTGACGATGCTGGTCATCAGGTCGTCGCCGGGATTGGCCCGCCGGAACTTGGCCAGCTCCACCCCGGTGTTCGAGATCAGCATGATCTCGTTGATGGTGGCCATGGCGCGTTCCTCGAGCGACGAGTACTCGTCATCGCTCATGCTGAACAACTTCTCGGCGGCCTTGGCCAGGGCCGGTTGATCGGCAGTGGGCACACCGAGCATGTCGGAGATGGTGCGCATGGGCAGCTGCGCCGAGCAGGCTTCGACGAAGTCGACGTCTCCGGCACCGATCAGGTCGTCGACGACAGCGACGGCGTTGCGGTGAATCTGCTCTTCGATCTTGCGCACATTGCGCGGGGTGAACGCCGAGCTGATCAGGCGCCGATAGGTGGTGTGCTCGGGCGGATCCATCATCAGGAAGAAGGTGGCGAACTTCTGCACGTCGGCAGGCATCGGATCGAGCGCAACACCCTTGGTCGAGGTGAACAGCTCGGGATTCTGGCTGACGAACTGGATGTCGGCGCGGCGGGTAATCGCCCAGAAGCCGGGCTCCTCCACGTCGAACAGTGTCGACAGCGGCTCATGCCAACTCAAGCCTTCACCCGCGCGCAGCTGCGCGAACGTCTCGTCACGCTCGGCGAACGGCCGGCTCCAGAAATCGTGCGACGTGATGTCGAATGGGCTGTATTCGCGTGCCTGCGGTGAGCTGGCAACTGTCACGGTGTTCCCTCCTGCACGGGCGTCCGACAACGGTGTCGCGCCACGAATTAGCGTGACAGTTCGTCGATAGTTTGTAAAGCTGTGGGCATGGCGGAAATCGCGTCCACAGATGACGACGGCAGTACCCGAGGACGGATCCTGGCCGCCACCGCGGAGGTGCTCGGCGCCAACGGCATGACCAAGCTCAGCCTGTCCGAGGTGGCTTCGCAGGCCGGTGTTTCCCGCCCCACGCTCTACCGCTGGTTCGCTTCCAAGCAGGAACTGCTCGATGCATTCGTGGTGTGGGAGCGCAAGTACTACGAACAGGCCGTGGCCCAGGCCTCCGCCGACCTGCCCGACGACGAACACCTGGATGCCGCGCTGCGGACGGTGGTCGAGTACCAGCAGTCCTACCCGGGACTGCGCATGGTCGACATCGAACCCGAGCACGTCATCAAGCGGCTCGCTCAGGTGATCCCGCAAATGCGGGACCGCCTGCAACGCCTGACCACCGGGCCGGATGCCGACATCGCCGCGGCCACCGCGGTGCGGGTGGCCGTCTGCCACTACCTGGTGCGCAGCGACGACGCCGACGACTTCCTCGCGCAGCTGCGCCATGCCGCTCGGGTGAAACACCACTGACCTGGGGTTGACGCGCCCGGCGCTACCCTGGGCTCGGTGACCGACTCAGCTGATCTCCTCGCCGGGCTTGACCTGGCAGAACAGGCCGCGCTGGGCAGCGGCGCGAGCTTCTGGACCACCAAGGCGATCGGGTCCGTGCCGGCGATCGTGCTGACCGACGGCCCGCACGGGGTGCGCAGGCAATCCGGTAGCGCCACAGATCATCTGGGCCTCTCGGGCAGCGAACCGGCGACCTGTTTTCCCCCGGCGGTCGGACTCAGCCAGACCTGGGATCCCGAGTTGGTGGAGCGCGTCGGCCAGGCCCTCGGTGATGAAAGCCGTGCCCTCGGCGTGCATGTGCTGCTGGGCCCGGGGGTCAACATCAAGCGTGATCCGCGGTGCGGGCGCAACTTCGAGTACTACTCGGAAGATCCGCTGCTGTCCGGGACGCTGGGCGCGGCGTGGGTGCGTGGGGTGCAGAGCCGCGGTGTCGGCGCATCGCTCAAGCATTTCGCGGTGAACAACGCCGAGCACGACCGGATGCGGGCCAGTTCCGACGTCGACGCCCGCACCCTGCGTGAGATCTATCTGCGGACGTTCGAGATCGTGGTGCGCCAGAGCCGGCCCTGGACGGTGATGTGTTCCTACAACCGGATCAACGGGGTCTATGCCTCGGAGAACGCTTGGCTGCTGACCACGGTGCTGCGCGACGAATGGGGTTTCGACGGTGTGGTGGTCAGCGACTGGGGTGCGGTGGCAGACCGCGTCGCCGCGGTGGCCGCGGGCCTGGACCTGGAAATGCCGGCGACCGGCGGAATCTCCGACACCGAAGTAGTCCGCGCGGTGGGCGAGGGCACACTGGGCGCAGCCGCCGTCGCACGGGCCGCCGGACGGGTGGCCCAACTGACCCAGCGCGTTACCCAAACCGGTTCCACCGCTGCCTCATTCGATATCGATACCCATCACGATCTGGCCCGGGAAGCGGCACGCCGCGCGATCGTCCTGTTGAAGAATGACGGCGATATGCTGCCGCTGACACCGTCGGCGCTGGCCGTCATCGGTGGGTTCGCCCAGGAGCCCCGATACCAGGGTGGCGGCAGTTCCCATGTGAACCCGACGCGTGTCGACATTCCGCTGGACAAGATCCGCGAACTCGCCGGTGATCACCCGGTCCGCTACTCGCCGGGAACCGATGTCGCGGCTGCGGTGGCCGCCGCCGAATCCGCCGAAGCCGCAATCGTATTCCTCGGTCTCACCGCCGAAGAGGAGTCCGAGGGCTACGACCGCGAGCACATCGACCTGCCCGCAGCCCAACTCGATCTGCTGCGTGCGGTGGTGCAGGCCCAGCCCCGCACCGTGGTGGTGTTGTCCCACGGCGGCGTGGTGCGTCTCGACGCCGTCGCCGGGCTGGCCCCCGCCGTGGTCGACGGCGCCCTGCTCGGGCAGGCCGGGGGCGGCGCTCTGGCCGATGTGCTCTTCGGCGTCGTCAATCCGTCGGGCCGGCTGGCCGAGACGGTGCCGCTGCGGCTGCAGGACTCCCCGGCCTACCTCAACTTTCCGTCCGAATCGGGACACACCGGGTACGGCGAGCGGATGTTCGTCGGCTACCGCTGGTACGACACGCGGGACCTGCCGGTGGCGTTCCCGTTCGGACACGGCCTGTCCTACACCCGGTTCGAATACTCCGACCTGGCGGTCACCGCCGTCGACGCGGGGCTGTCCGTGCGGGTGAAGGTGACCAACACCGGCGCCCGGTCAGGTCGTGAGGTGGTGCAGGTCTACACCGGACTGCCCGGGTCTACCGTCGGCCGACCCGTCCGTTGGCTGGCCGGATTCACTTCGGTGACGCTCGAACCCGGCCATGGACAGACCGTCGAAATCCCGATCGACCAAACCGATCTCGCGTATTGGAGCACGGATTCCGGGCGCTGGGTCGTCGAGCCTGGCGAGTACGAGGTGTCGGTCGGCGCGTCGAGCCGCGACCTGCGATTGTCGACGGCGGTAGTGGTTGCCGGCGACGAGCCGACGCAACCGTTCACCCGCGATTCGACTCTCGGCGAGCTCATGGCCGACCCGGTGGCATCGCAGACGATCCTGACGGTGCTGAGTAGCGCTTCCCCGTTCGGCACAGCAGATTCCGCACTGGGCACCATTCTGTTGCGGATGCTGGAATCGGTACCGATCGGACGGATGACTGCCTTCTCGGCGGGCAAGGTCACCCGAGAGCAGCTCGATGAACTGCTCTCGAGCATCAACGCTCAGCGATCCTGACCGCGCAGCTCGGCCAGGATCTCATCGGTGTGCGCGCCGAGCGCCGGGGCGACCATGCGCGGCTGCCACGGGGTGGCAGAGAAATCCGCCGGACTGGCCACCATCGGCACCGTCGAAATCCCATCGGGCACTTCGACAATGCCGCCCGCGGCGTGGAACTGCTCGTCGGCGATCACATCGTCGAGGCTGTTGATCGGCGACCAGAAGAAGTCGGGTTCCTCGTCGAACAACGGAACCCAGTGCTGCATCGGGTGACCGGCGAAGATGGCATCGAGCTCGGAGATCAGCTCACGGGCATTGATGTACCGATCACGCGCAGTGGCGAAACGCGGGTCGGTCAGCCAGTCGTCGCGGTCCACCACCCGGCACAGTGCGGGCCAGTGCCGGTCCCCCTGCAGTCCGACGATCCAGAACCGCTTCCCGTCACCGGTCGTGTAGTTGTTCATGCACGGGTTGGCCATCGCCTCACGCTGACCGATCGCGATCTGCTCACCGCTCATCAGCGCGGTATTGAGATCGAAACTGACGGTATAGGCGCCCTGGCGGTAAAGCGAGGTGCTGACCAACTGTCCTGTCCCCGTGCGGTTTCTGGCCAGCAACGCGGCGCACACCGCCGCCGCCAGCGTCATCCCCGCCGAGTGGTCCCCCATCCCGCCGCGCTGGAACGGCGGGGTATCTCCGGGTCGGGTGAGCAGATCGGCCAGCCCGGCTCGGGCCCAGAACGCGGCGACGTCGTAGGCCGCGCGGTCCGCCTCCGGTCCGGTCAATCCGTACCCGGTGATCAACCCGTACACCAGGCGCGGATTGCGTGCGGCCACGGTCTCGAAGTCCAGTTCCAGTCGCCGCAACGCAGCAGGCCGCACATTCGTCAGGAAAACATCTGCGGTGGAGAGCAATTCGATCGCGACTGCCCGGCCCTCGGCGGTACCGAGGTCGAGCACGATGCTGCGTTTGGACCGGTTGTCCATCTCGAACGGTGGGTTGGCTGCCACGCCCAGGTCTGGATCCAGGCCGAGCATCCGGCCGAATGTTCTCGCCGGATCCCCCGACGGCGGCTCGATCTTGACCACATCGGCTCCCCAGTCGGCCAGGAGCGCTCCGGCCGCCGGCGCGGCAACCCAAACACCCAACTCGATGACCCGAAACCCCTCCAACGGACCCGCCATGCCGCTCCTTTCCGAAACAGCTTTACAATTTTGGAACAAATTGTAAACTTGCCGAATGCTCACACCGGCCCGCCGCCTCGTCCCTTTCGCCGGTCTGGCCGCACACATCGGCCACGGCGTGCAACGTATCGCAACGGATGCGGTCATCGGGCGTCTGCGCGCAATACCCCGTCGCATCGGCGACCTCGACGCGGCCTATCTGTCCGGGCTGATCGGGCGCGAGGTCGAGTCGGCGTCGGTGGTCGGCGGCGACGCGGGCACGTCGTCCCGCGCGCGGCTGGCGCTCTCGGGCGCCGACGTACCGGAATCGGTCTTCGTCAAGATGCCCGCCGAGACGGCCGCCACCCGGATGATGGGCGAGTTGGGCCGGCTGGGCCACACCGAGGTCCGTTTCTACCAACAACTGGCCGCAGGCCTTTCCGGGGTTCCCCGCGCCTTCGGCGCGGCTTTCGACGCTCTCACCGGGCGCTACGTGCTGGTGTTGGAGGACCTCGCACTGAGCCCCTGCGAATTCCCCGACACCCTGCACCCGCTGGACAAGGACCGGGCGGCCATGACGGTCGAGCTGCTGGCCCGGGTACACGCGGCATTCTGGGGCGAGCTGCCGGGCCGCAGCGGCAGCGGGCCGCTCGGCTGGCTGTACTCGGCGTCGGGCGACCACACGTCGTTGATGACCGGTT
The DNA here is from genome assembly GCF_010731295.1 of Mycolicibacterium boenickei. Lineage (NCBI taxonomy): Bacteria > Bacillati > Actinomycetota > Actinomycetes > Mycobacteriales > Mycobacteriaceae > Mycobacterium > Mycolicibacterium boenickei. The sequence goes on from NZ_AP022579.1 coordinate 5,228,406, forward strand.
CCCTGCTCAAGCTGTCGACCAAACGGCTCGCCGAGAACACCGACATCCCGGTGGCCGACGGCCGATTCATCGACGAGAACTACCGCGCAGCGGCGCAGCTGCTGGACCGCCCGCCGCACACCGTGATGCACGGTGATGCGCATCCGGGGAATCTGTTCTTTCGCAACGGCGAGGCGGGCCTGCTCGACTGGCAGGCCGTGCGGCGCGGCCATCCGGGCCGCGAGCTGGCATATACCCTGGTCACCTGTATGACCACGGCCGACCGGCAGTCCGCCGAGCGTGATCTGCTCGACGAATACCGGCGTGCACTGGCCGCCGCCGGTGGGCCGGCCCTCGACCACGACGAGTTGTGGGAGCGCTATCGCCTCGGCGCGATCTATGCGTATGCCGCACCCGTCATCACCGCCGGGCTGGGCGGTATGCAGGACGAAGGCATCGCACTCGAAGGCGCGAGACGGGGTGTGGCGGCTTTGGCCGACCTGGAGGCTGTGGCAATACTCAAGAAGTTGCTGTGATGGTCCTACCATTTGGTGAACCACGATCAACCAAGGCCTGGACGTGAATGAACCCATACCCGCGCAGCGGGAAGCATCAGTCGAAGACACCTCGACGCGGCACCGAATCCTGGTCGCGACAGCCGAGGTGCTGGCCCGCAGCGGCCAGACCAAGCTGAGCCTCTCCGAGGTGGCACTGCAGGCCGGGGTATCCCGGCCCACGCTGTACCGCTGGTTCGCCGACAAACAGGAGTTGCTCGACGCGTTCGGCACCTACGAGCGCGAGATGTTCGACCAAGGCATCAGCCGCGCCACCGTCGGCCTACGGGGCACCGAGAAGCTCGACGCCGCACTGCGTTTCATCGTGCAATATCAGCAGTCATATTCCGGGGTCCGGCTGGTCGACATCGAGCCCGAGGTCGTGATCGCCCAGCTGGCCAACGTGATCCCGCTGATGCGGGCCCGGCTGCTCAAGCTCCTGTCGGGTGCCAACGCCCCAGTCAAGGCTGCCACCGCGATCCGGGTCGCGGTATCGCACTACATCGTGCGCAGCGATGACGGGGATCAGTTCCTGGCACAGCTGCGCCACGCCGTCGGTATCAAACAACCCGACGCCAACTGACCCGCCGCTGAATTTCGCCGTCCACACCTCCCGTCACCTCGTCACCAAGTCTCTACGATCGCAGAGACTTATCGATCGGTCAATCCTTTCTTCAAAGGGGTGACACGACACGCAATTTTTGTAAAGCTGTCTCGTATGACTCAGGTGCAGAGCGACACCGGCGTGCTCGCCGGTGACGAGCGGATGCTGATCGACGGCGAACTCCAATACACCGGCAGCGGTGCGAAATTCGACGTGGTTCACCCCGCCAGCGAGCAGGTGGCCGGCCAGGCGACCGACGGCACGGTGGCCGATGTCGAGCGTGCCGTCGGCGCGGCCCGACGCGCCTTCGACGAAACCGACTGGAGCCGCGACGTCGACTTCCGCTACCACTGCCTGATGCAGCTGCACGACGCTCTGGAGGCCGAGAAGGAGCGGCTGCGCCGCATCCTGGTCACCGAGGTCGGCTGCCCGGTGACCGTCACGGGCTCACAGATCGAGGACCCGATCGGCGAGGTCAAGCACTGGGCCGAGCACGGGAAGAATTTCGACTACGTCGTCGACAACGGCGTACACCAGACCCAGCTGGGCCCGGCGCGACGCAAGATCGCCTATGAGCCGGTCGGTGTCGTCGGCGCGATCACCCCGTGGAACGTGCCGTTCTACCTCAACATCGCCGAGACGGTGCCGGCGCTGATGGCCGGCAACACCGTGGTGCTCAAGCCCGCGCAGCTGACCCCGTGGTCGGGCACCGAGCTGGGCCGCATCGTCGCCGAACACACCGACATCCCGGCCGGCGTGTTCAACGTCGTGGTGTCGAACGCCAATGAGGTCGGTGCCGCGCTGTCGGCCGATCCGCGCGTCGACATGATCACCTTCACCGGGTCGACCGCGACGGGTCGCGCCATCTTGGCCGCAGGCGCGTCCACGGTCAAGAAGACCATGCTCGAATTGGGCGGCAAGTCCGCCCACATCGTGCTCGACGATGCCGACTTCAACTCGGCGCTGCCCATCGCGGCGATGATGGCATGTGTCATGAGCGGGCAGTCCTGCATCCTGCCCAGCCGCATCCTGCTCCCCCGCAGCCGTTACGACGAGGGCATCGAGCTCCTCAAGGGCGCGATGGAGAACTTCCCGGTCGGGGATCCGTGGACTCCGGGCATCATGCAGGGCCCGCAGATCAGCGCCACCCAGCGCGAAAAGGTGCTCGGGCTCATCAAATCCGGCATCGATTCGGGCGCCCGGCTGATCACCGGCGGCGGTGTTCCGGAGAACCTGCCCACGGGTTACTTCACCCAGCCCACCCTGCTCGCCGACGTCGACCCCGATTCGCAGGTCGCGCAGGAGGAGATCTTCGGCCCCGTGCTGACGGTCACTCCGTACGACTCCGACGACCAAGCGGTCGCCATCGCCAACAACTCCATTTACGGTCTGTCCGGGGAGGTTTCGTCCGGGGACGTGGACCGGGCCTTCGCCATCGCCCGACGCATCCGGACCGGCAACGTGACCATCAACAGCCGCAGCCACTTCGGCATCAACAGCCCCTTCGGCGGCTCCAAGCAGAGTGGCCTGGGCCGGCGCAACGGCGAAGAAGGCTTCAAGGAGTACTTCGAATCGAAGACCATCGGAATGCCCGAGTAGTGAGCGAGCATTCCGACATCTCGGCCCTGCTGTACCGCTATGCCCGGGCCGTCGACTCCAAGGACTGGGAGCTGTACCGGTCGGTGTTCACCGAGGACGCCCAGATCGACTACTCGTCGGCGGGCGCCATCGTCGGGACACGTGACGAGGTGGTCGACTGGTTCGCCGCCAATTTCGGGGTGATCCCGTGGAGCATGCACTACATCACCAACATCGAGATCTTGGAAACCGATGGAGACACCGCGACGGTGCGGGCGATGTTCTACAACCCGATGCAATTGCCGGGGATGGCGGAGATGAGCGCATGCGGCGGGTACTACCACCACGAACTGGTGCGCACACCCGACGGCTGGCGCAGCCGCAGCCTGCGCGAGGAGAACCTCTGGTTCACCAACCCGCCGGGTTAGGCCCCAACACCGAGACTGCATACAGGCCATCGAGACTGCGTACAGATCGCTATTTTCCGCGAGAACTCGATCTGTGCGCAGTCTCGGCGCAGAAAGCGCGGTCTCGGCGCAGAAAGCGCGGCTCAGCCTTCGGCGGCGAGCTGGCCACAGGCCGCGGCGATTTCCCGCCCCCGGGTATCGCGCACGGTGCACGACACGCCCTTGGCCTGAACACGTTTGACGAACTCACGTTCGACCGGTTTGGGACTGGCGTCCCACTTGCTGCCCGGCGTGGGGTTGAGCGGGATGAGGTTGACGTGCACGAGCTGCCCCAGCTTGCTGTGCAGTTTCTTTCCCAAAAGGTCTGCGCGCCAAGGCTGGTCGTTGATGTCGCGGATCAACGCGTATTCGATGGACACGCGCCTGCCGGTGACGTCGGCGTAGTACCGCGCGGCGTCAAGGACCTCGTCGACCTTCCACCGGTTGTTCACCGGCACCAAGGTGTCGCGTAGTTCGTCGTCGGGGGTGTGCAGGGACAGGGCCAAGGTGACGCCGAGGCGTTCGTCGGCCAGTTTGCGAATGGCCGGGGCCAGGCCCACCGTCGACACCGTCACCGAGCGGGCGCTGATCCCGAAACCGTTCGGCGGCGGCGCGATGATGCGTTTGACGGCGGCGACCACCCGGTTGTAGTTGGCCAACGGCTCACCCATGCCCATGAAGACGATGTTGGACAGCCGGCCGTCATGTTCGAGCCGCATGGCCGACGACGCCGCCCTGACCTGTTCGAGGATCTCGGCGGTGGACAGGTTGCGCATCAGGCCGCCCTGCCCGGTGGCGCAGAACGGACAGGCCATGCCACATCCGGCCTGCGACGAGATGCACACGGTGTTGCGCTGCGGATAGCGCATCAGCACCGACTCGAATGTCGTGCCGTCGCCCGCGCGCCACAGCGTCTTACGGGTCTCCCCCGCGTCGCACTGGATCTGCTTCACCGGATCGATCAGCGTCGGGAACAGCGCCTCGGCCACCTGGTCACGCACGGCGGCCGGCAGGTCGGTCATCTGTTTCGGGTCGGCGATCAGGCGGCCGTAGTACTGGTTGGCCAGTTGCTTGGCCCGGAATTTGGGCAACCCCAGATCGGCGACGGCCTGCGCGCGGCCGTCCTCGTCGAGGTCGGCGAGGTGTCGCGGCGGCATACCGCGTCGTGGGGCTTCGAAGACCAATTCCTGCTTCATGTTCTTTCCAGTATCAGGCTTGTTCGGCGAGAACGTCATGAACGGTCCGTTCAACGGTGTCCAGGACATCCGCGTCCACCCCGGCGCGGCCGCGCACGAAGACCGATGCGCGGCTGGCCGGGGGCAGGCCCTCGGCCAGACACAGTCCATCGGGTAGGCGGCCGATCATCGGCAGCAGCGCCACGCCCAGACCGGAGCGCACCGCTGCGAACAAGCCCGACAGGTCGGCGGATTCCGCGGCGATGCGGTAGTCGATGCCACACCGTTCGAGCGTGGCGAACGTGGGTTCGCGCAATGTGCACGGCTCGGAGAACATCACCACGGGCAACGGCTCATTAGCCTGCGCAGCGAAGCCGCGGCCCGAAACCCACTTCAGCGCAAGCGTTCCGGAGGCATGAGCGGGATCCAGTCCGGAGCCGTCGAGCATCACGGCCAGATCGACCAGACCGTGTTCGATGGCATCGGCGAGCATCACGTTCCGGTCGAGACGGAACCGCAACCGCCAGTCCGGCAACCGCTCGCCCAGTGCCGACGTGAGGGCGGGCAACATGACGTCGGCGCCGTGCTCGGTGGCGCCGATCAGCAGCACCTGTTCCTCGGCCGCACCGAGATCGGCCAACGCCGCGTCGTGCGCGGCAAGGATGCTGCGCGCGTGGCCGAGGGCGCGATGCCCCAGTTCGGTGAAGGCGACCCCGCGGCCGGATCGTTCGACGACGGGACCGCCGACGACGGCCTCGATCCGACGCACGTGCTGACTGACCGCGGACTGCGTCATGTGCAACACCGCCGCGGCGCGGTGAAACCCGCCACAGTCCGCCACAGCCACCAGGCTGCGCAGCGGAGCGATATCCAGCACCTGACCCATGCGGCCAAGGTACTCCGATCAGCACATACGATCAAAAACCACGGGATCCCGTCCATTTCACGAGTTATTCCGCCACAACGATTAGCATCTGCGATCGATCCCGATTGCCGATAATCGTTGGACCGGCGGTACGCCGCTCACCCACGATGGGGACCATGGCGACGACTGCACTGCGCACGCGAGGAGCAATTCAGCCGATGCCGATGCGCACGGCGACGACCGTGACGTTCTTCTACGCCCTGGGCTATCCGATCGGCAACCTCGCGGTACATGCGCTGTCTCCGATGGCGGTGCTGGCCTTCCGATTCGGGCTGGCCGGCCTGTTCCTCGGCACCTGGGCGGCGCTGGCCCGGGTCCGCTTTCCCACCGGCCGCAAGCTGCTCCACGTCGCCTTCGCGGGTCTGCTGATGCAGGCCGTGCAGTTCTGCGCGCTCTACATCGCGATTCAGCACGGCGCGCCGGCAGTGCTCTGCGCGGTGGTCATCGCGATGAACCCGGTCGCGACGGCATTGCTGGCCGCGGTGTTCCTGCGCGACCGCTTGACACCGCGCCGGGTGCTCGCCTTGGTGTTGGGCGTCGCCGCTGTCTTGGCGGCCTGCGCGACGCGACTGATGGCCTCGGGCGGGATCGACCCCGCGGTCGGATTGTTGTTGGTGGCATTGCTCGGCCTGGCCGCCGGCGGGGTCTATCAGCAGAGGTTCTGCTCCGATGTCGACTTCCGGGCTTCAACATCGGTGCAGAACGCCGTCGCGTTCATACCGGCCCTGGCGCTTGCGCTCACCACACCGGTCGAGGTGCATGACGTCACCAAGGCCGTGCTGGCGGTGGCAGGCGTGGTGCTGCTCAATGCCATGCTCGGGGTGTCGCTGTACGTGCGAGCCATCAATCTGCACGGCGCCTCGGCGGTCGCGATGCTGTTCTGCGTCATCCCCGCGGTCGCCGGGGTGTTGTCCTGGTTCATGCTCGGCGAGCGGGTGAACCTCGGAATCGCCGCGGGACTGGTCCTCGGAGCTGTCGCGTGCTGGCTGAACGCGTCAGGTGCACGCGGGCTAGGCGAGAAGCGTCAGGACGATCCAGCCGACGACGGCCGAGGGCAGCATCGCATCGATACGGTCCATGATCCCGCCGTGGCCGGGTAGCAGCGTCCCCATGTCCTTGATGCCGAGGTCACGCTTGATCTGCGATTCGACCAGGTCGCCGAGCACGCCGGTGACGACCAGCAACAGGCCCAGCGGCGCGCCCACCCATGCGGGCTTGTCCAGCAGGAACGCCACAGAGAGGACGGCCGCGGTGATGCCGAATACGAGCGAGCCGCCGAGGCCCTCCCAGGATTTCTTGGGGCTGATCGCCGGCGCCAGCAGGTGCTTGCCGAACAGGACGCCCGCGACATAGCCGCCGATGTCGGCGAAGACGACCGTCACGATGATGGTGAACACCCTGGCGCCGCCGTGGTCGGCGAAGATCAGGAGTGCGGTGAAGGCCGCGAAGAACGGCACCCACGTGGCGAGTAGGACCGTGACGGCGATATCGCGCAGATAGTTGACCGGTTGCCGGTCCAGACCTTGCCCGATCAGACGCCACACCATGCAGACGACGATCGTCCCGCCGTAGGCGCCCACCAGGCCGAGCGCGCCGTACGGCCAGGTCAGCCAGATCATCGCCTGGCCGCCGAGGAGTAGCGGGATGGCGGGCAACGCGTAACCGTGCTCGCGCAGCCGCCGGACCACCTCATGGGTGGCGATGGCGATGGCCACCGCGAGCAACGGCAGCCACCAAATCGGCGCGAACAGGAGTGTCCCGATCGCCATGGCGCCGAGGACGACGCCGACGGCGATGGCGGCCGGCAGGTCACGGCCGGCCCGGGACTGTTTTTTCTGCGGTTCTCCGACCGGTGTGTCTGTCACGAAAGGTACTTGCTGATCGGCCATCAGACCTCCAGCAGTTCGCCTTCCTTGTGTTTGACCAGGTCGTCGATCTGGCTGGTGTAGGTGTGGGTGGACTTGTCGAGGTCCTTCTCGGCCCGTCCGACCTCGTCCTCGCCGGCTTCGCCGTCTTTCTTGATCCGGCTCAGCTCTTCCATCGCCTTACGGCGGATGTTGCGCACCGACACCTTTGCGTCCTCGCCCTTGGACTTGGCCTGCTTGACCAGGTCGCGCCGGCGCTCCTCGGTGAGCTGCGGAATCGAGATCCGAATGATGCTGCCGTCGTTGGTCGGGTTGACCCCGAGGTCGGAGTTGCGGATCGCGTCCTCGATCGGCTTGAGCTGCGCGGCCTCGTAGGGCTTGATGACGACCATGCGCGCCTCGGGGACATTGATGCTCGCCATCTGCGTGATCGGCGTCATCGCCCCGTAGTAGTCGATGTTGATGCGGGAGAACATGCCCGGATTGGCCCGGCCGGTCCGAATGGTGGCCAGGTCGTCCCGCGCCACACTCACGGCCTTTTCCATCTTCTCTTCAGCGTCGAAGAGAGTTTCGTCGATCACGTCGGCTTCTCCCGTTTAGGTGGTGACCAGTGTTCCGATCTTCTCACCCGCCACCGCGCGGGCGATATTGCCTTCGGTAAGCAGGTTGAACACCAGCATCGGCATCCGGTTGTCCATGCACAAACTGAAGGCGGTGGCATCGGCGACCCGCAGGCCGCGATCGATGACCTCGCGATGGCTGACCTCGGTGAGCAGCTCGGCGTTCGGATCCTCGCGCGGGTCGGCGGTGTAGACGCCGTCGACGGCCTTGGCCATCAGTACCACGTCGGCCCCGATCTCCAGGGCGCGCTGCGCGGCGGTGGTGTCGGTGGAGAAGTACGGCAGGCCCATGCCGGCACCGAAGATGACGACGCGACCCTTTTCGAGGTGCCGCACGGCCCGCAGCGGGATGTACGGCTCGGCGACCTGGCCCATGGTGATGGCGGTCTGCACGCGGGTGTCGATGCCCTCTTTCTGCAGGAAGTCCTGCAGCGCAAGGCTGTTCATCACGGTTCCGAGCATGCCCATGTAGTCGCTGCGCGTGCGCTCCATGCCGCGCTGCTGCAGTTGGGCGCCACGGAAGAAGTTGCCGCCGCCGATCACGACCGCGACCTGGACGCCGCTACGTACCACCGCGGCGATCTGGCGGGCCACCTGATGAACGACATCGGGGTCGAGGCCGACCTCGCCACCGCCGAACATCTCTCCGCCAAGCTTCAGCAGAACCCTCGTGTAGAAGGGACGGATGGGTGCTGCGCCCTCGCCGGTGATATTCGGATCCGCCATGGGTCTCCTCGGCACTCCTCGCATGTAGAGAGCCACCCCGGGTTACCCCTGGACGGCCTCTCTATCCTGCCTTATGGCGGGCAGCACACCTAGTGGGGGGAGCCGTTGCGGACCGAGTGTCGCCGGCGGGCGCAGTTCGGCTACCGGCTACCCCAGGTGCGCCTGAAGGAGCCAGGCGGCGATCGATTTGCGGTCGTTGCCCTCGTCGCGAATGTCCGCTCCGGCGAAATCCGCGAAGTTGGCGAATTGCGCTGGCACATGGGCGTGGATTCGCGCCGGCCGCACATCGTCGATCACCCAGTACTTGCCGACGACCTCGCGCAATTCGTCCTCGCTGACCGGATTCGCGGGCCCGGTGTCACCCATCGTTCCCTTGTCGAACACCAGCACGAAGTACGAGGCACCGGGCGCGGCGGCGCGCACGATCGACTGCTGGTACCCATCCCGCAGTTCGACGGGCATCGAGTGGAACAGAGTCGAGTCGATGATCGTCCCGAAGCGGCCGTCGTAACCGGTGAACGCGCTGATGTCGGCGACCTCGAAGGTGGCGTTGGTCAGCCCACGCTTGGCGGCCTCGGCCCGGGCCAGGTCGATGGCGGTGGCCGACTGGTCCAGCCCGACGGTGGTGAATCCCCGTGCCGCCAGGTCCAGCGCGGTGGCCGCCTCCCCACAGCCGGCGTCGAGCACGTCGCCATGGACTTTGCCTTCGGCGATCAGCGCCGCGATCTCGGGCTGCGGTTCGCCGATACTCCACGGCGGGCGCACTCCGGCGAATTCGGGAGCCTCACCGCGGTAGGCCGATTCGAACATTGCGTCAGACATTTCGCTTGGTGTGGTCATACGTCCGGTATATCAACCTGGTTGATATGTGTCAATATGCTTGATATGAACTCCGATATGGGGGGCATCCTGGAAGAGCAGCCTCTCGGTTACCTGATGTATCGCGTGGTCGCGGTGTTGCAGCCCAAGGTCACCGCGCAGCTGCAACCACTCGGGCTCACGCTGCCGGAGTTCGTCTGCCTGCGAGTGCTGTCCATGGCCCCCGGTCAGTCCAACGCCGAGCTCGCCCGGCACACCAACGTCTCACCGCAGGCGATGAACAACGTGCTGCGCGGACTGCAGGACCGGGGCGCGGTGCGCAGGCCTGCCACCGTCAATTCCGGACGGGCGCTGCCGGCCGAGCTCACCGCCGAGGGAGCCGGATTGCTCAAGCGCGCCGAAGCCGCCGTGCTCGCCGCCGAAGACGAGGTACTCGACCGGCTCGACACCGAGCAGCGACGCGAACTCAAGCGACTCCTGGCCCACGCGGTGATCTGAGCGGCGCGCTCCCCTGCCGCTCATGCCGCGCCGTGCGGCCGCACAGTCGGTAAGTTCCAGACGGATGAAGATCGTTCTGGCCCCGGACTCGTTCAAAGAGTCGATGACAGCGTCGCAAGCGGTGGCGGCGATGCGCGAGGGTGTCCGGTCGGTACTGCCCGACGCCGAGTGCATCGGGGTGCCGATGGCCGACGGTGGTGAGGGGACGGTGGACGCCGTCGTCGACGCACTCGGCGGCGAGCGCATCACGGTCGAGGTCAGCGATCCACTCGGGCGGCCCGCTCACGCCACGTACGGCTATGTCGCCGCGCGCCGGCTGGCCGTGATCGAGATGGCCAGCGCCTCCGGACTGGAACTGGTTGCCAAGCCTGACCGGGATGTCCTGCGTGCCAGCACATTCGGGGTCGGACAACTCATCATTTCGGCACTGGATCACGGCGCGACCGAGCTGCTGATCGGGATCGGCGGATCGGCGACGAACGACGGCGGAACCGGCATGCTCACCGCCCTGGGCGCCTCCTTCACCGACACCGCGGGTGACGTACTGCCACCCGGCGGTGCGGCATTGGCCGGGCTCCGGCACATCGACGTCTCGGGTATGGATACCCGACTGGCTGACACCCACATCCGGATCGCGTCCGACGTCACGGCGCCGCTGCTCGGAACAGGTGGTGCCAGTGCGGTTTTCGGCCCGCAGAAGGGTGCAGACCCCAAGGATGTGGAGGTGCTCGAAGCCGCGCTGACGCGACTGGTGGCGGTGACCGACACCGCACTCGGGCACGCCCGGCCCGACCGCCCGGGGGCCGGCGCCGCCGGCGGGCTCGGCTTCGGCCTGATGGAATTCCTTGCCGCCGAATGCGTCCCCGGCGTCGACCTGATCGCCCAGACGGTGGGACTGCGACGATCACTGAGCGGAGCGGACTGGGTGTTCACCGGAGAAGGCAGCGTCGATGCCCAGACCATGCTGGGCAAGACGCCGTTCGGGGTCGCCCAGCTGGCCGTGGGCAGCGGTGCACGGGTGGTGATCTTCGCCGGCCGCGTGGCAGCCGATGCCGACGTCCTGCTGGCCAACGGTGTGGAGAAGCTGGTGGCCATCACCGAGCCGGGCACCCCGCTGGACCAGGCCCTGCGTGACGGCCCCGCCGCATTGACCCGCGCGGCCGCCGCGGTGTGCCGGGCCCCTGTAGCGGAAGCTACAGGATTGCCGCCGCGATGATCAGGCCGAAGGCCACATACGAAGCCGTCACGACCAGGACCTGCGGGGTGAATTTTTCGGAGGCGAGAACGCCGCCGATGTCGATACCCTTGATCGCACCGACCAACCGGACCGAGAAGGCCTGGGCCGCAATACCCAACAGGCCGAACACCAGCGTGGTGATCAGGCCCTGGATCAGGTCACCTGACGAGCTGTAGATGGCCATGACGACGATGAAGGCCATCGACACCACACCGGAGGCCGCCACTGCAGCGGCGTTGGGGCGCCCGGCCTGCACCAGGGTCCGCAACGGACCGGGCGTGGTCCAGTCGATGACGTAGAAACCCAGGACCATCAGCGCCACGCCGACGATCGAGTACAGCACGATCGCCGACACCCCGTGGCCGAGGAGTGACCAGTAATCGGAGCCGAGCGCAACCATGGTGGTAGTCATAGAGAGGTTGTTCCTTCCGGGTCACTGCGGGATGCGGTGTGGCACAAAGGCGGCGCCGTTGTCGGTGACGAGACCCGAGGTCTCGCGGATCCCGAGTCCGGCGGATTCGTCACCGACGATCCACGCTCCAAGTGCGGGGCGCATATCGTCGAATTGCGGTAGCGGGTCGAGCAATTGGTAAACGTAGCCCTCTTCGCCGTACACGCCGCCTGTCTCGGTCTCGTACCCGGCGCCCACGATGGTGATGTTGGCGCCCTCTCGCCCGAGTTTGGGTTTGCGCACGTAGTCGGTCAGCTCGTGTGGGTCATCGACATAGGCGGGCAACAGATTCGGATGCCCGGGGTACATCTCCCACAGCACCGCCAGGATGGCCTTGTTGCTCAGCAACGTCTTCCACAGCGGTTCCACCCACATGGTGGCCGGCAACTGTTCGACGGCCCGGCGGCCGAAATCGTCGTCGAGCATCCACTCCCACGGGTAGAGCTTGAAGATCGACGACATCGGAGCTTCCTCCAAGTCGACGAACCGGTCGAGGTCGCGGTCGAACCCGATGTCCTCGATGGCCAGGCCCACCGTGTGCAGGCCGGCCTCGGCCGCACACTCCTGCAGGTAGGCCACGGTGACGTGATCCTCACCGGTGTGCTCGGCCCCCGACCAGGTGAAGTAGGTCTCGGCTCCCGGCAGGCGGTCGCGGATCTCCGTCCAGCGGGCAACCAGCTTCTCGTGCAACGAGTTCCACTGATCGTCGGCCGGGTAGACATCGGTCTTCCAGTGCCACTGCAGGATCGCCGCTTCCAGCAGGGTGGTCGGTGTATCGGCGTTGTATTCCAGCAGGACCGGCGGCCTGCGACCGTCGTAGCGCAGGTCGAATCTGCCGTAGAGGTGTGGATCGCTGCGCCGCCAGGACTTCTCGATGTGTTCCCAGCTCCACTCGGGAAGCCCGAAATCGCGGTACCGGCCCGTCAGCACCACGTGCTCTACGGCCTCCAGGCACATCGAGTGCAACACCTCGACAGAGGCCTCGATCGACAGCACCTCGTCCATGTCGAACACGTAGTGCACCGATTCGTCCCAGTACGGGCGGTCGGCCCCGGTCGCGTCCCGCGCCGGAGTCCCGTAACACATCCCCTGGTCGGCGACGATCTGTTCCCAGCCTGGTCGCGGGGAACTGCGTTGGCGGCGCATTCAGCTCCCCGAGCTCTTGCCGTAGCTCGACGACGAGCCGAAACCGCCGCGCGAGATCGACGTCCCCGACTTGGTCTTGGCGGTGGTGCCCTTGGGCTGTTCGATGGTCCCACCCCGGGCGATGGTGCCCACCCCGCCGTTGTTGCCGCCGTAGTAGTACCGGTACGGCGAGCCCAGGTAGATGAAGGTGCCCCCGGAACTGCTGTGGCCGCTGGAACAATACGAATCGGGCACCACTTCGTTGGTGCCCTCCTTCACGCACGACGCCGCGATTTCCTCCTTGTGCAGGAGGTGGTAGCCCAGCGCGACGACTCCGACCACACCGACCACGGCCACCGAGCCCATCAAGATCTTCTTGTTGGTGGCGGCCCGCCGTTCGCGCGTCTCCTCCTGCTGCCTGGCCCACTCCTCGGCGGCCTCGCGCTCCTTCTGCATCTTGTCCCGCTGGCGCGCCTCGGCCACGGTCGGCGGCCGCGGTGTGGCGGTAGCCGGATCCTGCCAACGAATCGATCCACGATCGTCCTGGCTCCACTGCTCGTCTGGCCCAGACGTCATTCACACCCCCGCAAACTCTGACACCTGACGGTCATCATAAGAGCAAGCCGACGCTCGCCGCCCCGGCAGTTGACGAAACGTCCGCACGAAGCAGGCCCGGGCACCCGCGATTCGGGGGCGCCCGGGCCAGTCAGGGGGCGTGACTCAGTGGTGGTGGCACGCCGCCGGCGGTGAGGGCGGAACATCCAGAGCCGGATTGCCGTCGAAGAATCCCACCGGTTTGAGCTTGAAGCCGGTGTAGTGGCACGGCATCACCGGCCAGTCCTCCGGGCAGACCACATGGTGGGCACCCACGGTGTACCAGAGCACGATGTCGGTGTTCTCCAGCGACGCGTCGTCAGCCACGTACTGCGGCAGCCCCTGCGCCTCGGCGCACTGATACATGTAGTCACCCGCGGCGTAGAGCTCCTTGGGGTCGTAGCGGGTGACCCACAGGTTGTGCTGGACGAACCGGGCCCGGTCGTAGATCACCGACCCTTCCTGCACCATCACCGGGACGATGTCCTTGGGCATCAGCTTGTAGCCCACCGGTGCGCCGAACTCGTTGAGCTTGGCGGGGTTGACCACCTTCCAGTACCGGCCCGTCGAATGCTCCCAGTCCCGGGCGCCGCCGGCCTCCGACGCGACCAGGGTGTCCCGGGTGATCCAGGCGTTGTGGTGCGGGTTGAGCTCCGGATCCGGCTCGGGCACCGAATCCACCTCGTACACACTGTTTGCCGGGCCGTCGACGCTCATGTCCATGCGAAAGTTGAAGAAGTGCTGGTGGTTGGGTCCGTACATCCCGGGCGCCACCATCTTGCCCCAGCGCGGCGTCTCGCCGTCGGGAATCGCACCGGTGGTCAGCACGCCGGTGAGTTTGACCTCCATCTCGATGGACGCATCGTTGTAGAAGTACCAGAAGAAGCCGTACTCGTAGTTGCCGACCGTGCAGATCATCGAGATCACCAGCCGCCGGGACCGGCGGACCTCGACCTCGCCGGTGCGGAAATCGGTGTGCTTCCAGGAGATCCCGTAGTCCTCCTCATGCATACAGATGGCGTTGGGGATGGTGACGGCGTTGCCGCTGGAATCGTTGACCGTGCCGTCGAAGTAGAAGATCTCGCCGAGACAGTCACAGCCAAGGGTCAACGGGTTGGCCGAGAAGCCCATCCCCACCTCGCCCATGTCGAAGACGTTCTTGTTCCAGTGCGTCGGCGACGAATCACCGTAGGGCACGACCATTTCCGACAGTGCGGCGCGATACATGATGGGCCGGACCTCGCCACGGTCGGCGTAGGTCACCTCGTGCAGCACCAGGCCCTCGCGGGGGTTGAACCCGACCCGCAGCGACCATTTCTGCCAGGTGACGTTCCATCCGTCGACTTTGAAGCTGGGCCCGTGCGGCTGGGTGATGTCGATCGCCTTGACGTCGTCGCGAAACTGCGTGAACGCGGGTCGGTTGTCGGGCGTGAACATGAATTGCCCGGAGTAGTTGCCGGCCTTGGACGGCAAGGGGACCGCGCCGTGGTCCTCGATGTCGATGATCTCCATGCTGTCCAGGTCGAACGTCACGATGAGACCTTCGACGGGCCGCGCGTAGCCGTTCTCCGACGGTGCCGCGCGCATGAAGGTCAGCGGTCGGCAGATCAGCGGCGAGTTCTCGTAATGGTCCTGCGCGCCGTAGTAGCCGGCCGGCCACGGGTCGATCATCGCCAGGCTGAAGTCGGTGACCCCCCGCTTGCGCATGGCCTCCTGCCATCGCGGGTCGTCGCGCACCTTCTCCTCCACCCCCGTCATGTGTTCGACGAGATAGGACGGGAACCGGCCGGGAATCGGGGTCCACGAGTCGATCACCCTCGCGTCGAGGTCGACGACAGCCTCGTAGATCAGCTTGGCGGCACCGTCGTACATCGTCACGAACGCCTGACGCGGCACCTCGGCCTCCCCCGCGAACGACAACGCGGCAGTCTTGGCCGGCTCGGCCAGCTGAATCATCACGAACTTCAACGTCGGTGTGGCGTAGGCCGATTCGCTGATCACGGCAGCGGCCGCCTCGATCTCGGCCCCGGTCAGTGGGTCGAGCGGATAGCGGCCGGCGACATCGGTGGACTCGGTCGGCACCAGGGTGCTGTCCATGGTCATCGGGGAAGATCCTCCTTGGTTGCAGTCGAGTCGTCGGCGGTGAGGTCGAACACGGCGAGGTGGGCCAGCGCATCCTCCTGCGAGACCTTGTGCGCCGAGCGGCGGCCGAAGATGTAGACCACCAGCCCGAGTGCGAACATGCCGATGCTGATGCTGCCGACCCACTTCATCCACTCGGCATCCCCGACCCCGGCACTGGTGAGCCATGATTTCGCGAACGAGTAGTAGACCCCGCCGATGGTGCCGAGGGTGCCGACGATCACGGTGATCCAGACGCCGACCATGCCGCCGGGGATGCGCCAGAAGGCCTCGTTCGCATAGCGATCCGCGTACTTCTTGCGAGCGATGACGACCGGGATCAGAAAGAAGAAGCCGGACAGCAGCCACACGGTCGACAGGCCGCCCTGGAGGAAGATCGTCGTGTTGACCAGGCTGCTCTGCGAGTACAGGCCGACGATGAGCAGCGACGAGATGACCCCCTGGATCAGGATGGCGGACACCGGATTACGGGTGCGCGGATTGAGATGGGTGAAGATGCGCGGCAGGTGCCGCTCCAGCCCGGAGACGAAGATCAACCGTGAGTAGGCCACCTGATACGTCATCAACGCGACGATGATGATCAAGGCGAGTACGACCGCGCAGATCTCCATCAGCCCGGGGAATCCCGCGACGTCCAGCATGCCGATGACACCCGTCACGGCGTCGATCTCCGCAGTGGGCAACGCCATCATCGTGCCCAGCGTCGTCAGCAGATAGATGGCGACCAGCGCCGTCGAACCCCAGAGGATCATTCGCGGGCCGCTCTTGCGCACCGACAGGAACTCCGCACCCATGTTGTACGGCGTCTCCACACCGAGCAGGTAGAGCAGCACGGTGCCGTACAGGAAGCCCGATACCGCGAAGTTGGGAATCGTCGCCTCGGACCAACTGAACGGCGTCGCCGAACCGTGCTTCACAGCGAAGAGCACCCCCGAGATGAAGATCGTCAGGGCGAGGATGCCGAACACGACGAAGACGACGTTCATTATCCGTTGATTGGCGGCCAGCTTCGCCAGTGCCAATCCGACGACCGTCCACAGGATCACCAATTGCAGGATGACGCTCGTCATCACCCCGAGCTCGGTATGGAAGGCCAACAACAGGAATGAGAGGACCACCGCGGGCGATGACGCGGCATTGAGGATCACCGGCACCCACGACAGGTAGCCGCCGATGAAGCCCCAGGTCTCCCCCATCGTCCGGGTGGCCCAGATGTAGACACCGCCCTGCCCGGGCCACAGGTTGCCGAGTTCCACCACGGCCATGCCGGCCGGGACCAGGAACGTGAGGATGCCCAGCACCCACATGGGGATGGCGGTCCACCCTCCAGTCGCCATCACCGAAGAGCCGGTGATCCAACAGATGATGAAGACGTAGGCCGCGGTCAGGCCGAAGGTGCTCATCACCTTGGGCAGGATCTGTTCGGGGACCAGCTCGGTGGTCATCAGCTTGTCACGCTCTGACGGCGCCGCGGCCTCGGTCGGATTGCTCCTCGCGTGCGCGGTCAGTTCTTGTGTCATTTGAGTCGTCTCCCAATACCGTTGATTCAGCTGAGGATTTGTCCGTCTCGCATCCGGACGACACGGCTCGCTTCATCGGCCACCGTGGGATCGTGGGTGCTTGCGACGACCGTGACGCCCAATGTCGAGCACAGGTCACGCAGCATGCGCACCACCGTCTCCCCCGTGCGGTGGTCGAGGTTGGCCGTCGGCTCGTCGGCCAGTACCAAGGTCGGGCTGCTGATCAGCGACCGCGCGATCGCGGTGCGCTGCTGTTCCCCACCCGACATCTTCGTGGGCTGGTGGTGCACCCGGTGCCCGAGGCCCACCAGCTCGAGCAGTTCGGTTGCGCGCTTGCGCAACGACTTCCGGTCGTACGGCTCGAACATCAGCGGTAGCTCGACGTTCTCGACCGCGGACAGGAACGGGATCAGGTTGTAGCTCTGGAAGATGAAGCCGATGGTGTCGTGCCGCAGGGCGGCGAACTGGCTCTCCGTCAACTGTGCGGTGTCCCGTCCGCTGATCGTGACGGTGCCCTTGGTCGGACGGTCCAGCCCGCCGATGATGTTGAGCAGCGTGGACTTTCCGCTACCGCTCGGTCCCATCAGGCAGACGAACTCCCCCGGCATCACCTGGAGTTCGGCGGCGACGAGGGCCTTGACCACCTCGTCGCCGAGCTTGTGCAGTTTCCATACGTCGCTGACCTCGATGACCGGCTTCCTGACCGGGTCGGCGTGCTCCGGTGCGGCAGCGGCGGTGTCGTGAAGTGCGGTCATGTTCGGCTCAGCCTCCCGAGGTCAGGGATCGAATGGGTGGACGTGATGCGGCGTTGAAGGTGGGTACGAAACTCGTTGCGACCGCGGCCGCGACGCTGACCGCGACGGCGATCGCCGCGCCGACCGCCAACCCGGAGTAGGACACCCCGGTGGGCGCCAGGCCCACCAGAGCGACCACGACCCCGGTGACACCTGCGCAGACCGCACCGAGCAGCGAGCCGAGCACAGCGGCCACCACCGGTTCGACGAGGAGAGCGGCGATCACGGGCGCGCGGGGTATGCCGTTGGCTCCCAGCACCCCGAGTTCACGGGTACGGTGCGCCACGGTGCGGGTGGTGGCCACCGCGACTTCGACCACCCCGACCAGCAGCACGGTGACGGCGATCAGGATCACCGCCCGGTTGATCTCCTCGGCATGCCCCAGTGCCGCCGACTGCGCACGGATCCCCGACGACATGCCGAATACCAGCACCACCAGGAAGGCTCCGGTGGCAGTGGTCACCACTGGCAGCACCATCTCGCGGATCCGCCGCCGGGCGGACAGCCAGCCGTAGGCCAGCCCCTTGCTGTTCACCTTGCCCCCAGGAGGTCGACCGGACGTTGCTGCAGCAGCCGATGCACGGGCACCAGGGCGCCGACGATCGCCATCGCCGGCAGGAACGCAGCCACCATTCCGGCCGCCTGGGCCCATGCGGTCAGCGTGGCGATCTCCGGAATCACCAGTGCCACAGCGATTCCCGCACCCACCACACCGACCGTGTAGGCCGCCACGAAGACGATCGCCGATTCGACCAGGAAGAAGTACAGCACCTCGTCGGCGAGGCCGATGCTGCTCATGATCCCGAATTCGCGTTTGCGTTCGGCGACGGCGGCCAGGAAGGACGAGACCGCGATGACGAATCCCAGAGCCAACCCGATTGTGGAGATCAGGCCCAGCGTCGAGCCGGTGACCTGCCCCGAGAACAGCGCCGAGAACTTCTGCTCGAAGCTCAGCGGACCCGAACCGCCGACCGTGTCGTAGATCAGCCCGTGACCGCCGGACTCCGGCTGCACCGACGGGTCGGCCGTGGCCGGTAACCCTACGGCCGCGCCGAAAGTCTGGCCCAGGTCGCGGCGGTGCTCGCCGCCCGGCGGCGCCGTCACCGTCCACCAGCCGTTGTCGCCTACGAGGAGCCGTGCCAACGCGGGCGCCACGGTCATCGACTCCCCTGGCCCCGAGACCCTCGCGGTGAGCGGCAGAGCTCCCACGTCGATCACCTCTCCGGACGCGACCCCCAACCGGCCGGCCAGACCGGAGCCCAAAACCGCCTCACCAGAAGACACTTCGTCGCTGCCGCGTAGCGATACCGCGGCGCCGTCGATCACCGTCACGCCGGAGATCGTCATCCGGCCGTGCCAGCCGTCTGGCAGGTCGAACGCCGGCGGCGGCCCATCGGCAACCAGGGCGCGGGCCTCGTTGTCATAGTGCACCCCGGCGGCCGGCACCACCCACAACTGGGCGTCACCCAGTACGTCGACGACCGAATCAGCCCCGGTGATCGCAAAGCTCGCCGAGATGGTGCGCACCACGGTGACGCAGGCAATGGCCAGCGCGATCCCGAGCACCGACAACACAAACCGTTCAGGCCGGCGACGAATGTTGGCCAGCGCGAATCGAATCAGGCACCAGAATGTGCCTCCGGTCCGCACCGCTGTCGCGATCTCCGGCGATCGACGGGCCGTGGATGCTTGAGACGACGGTATCGAAGCTACGGTCTCCACAGTGGAGAATGCTGCGAGCCGTGTGTTTCACCCGAAGCAGCTCGCGGTGTCACGCGAGTTAACACCCACCGATGGGCGTTACGTCATGATGTCGCCCTCACAACGGATTTCGTCGCCGTCCTCCGTAGACGGCTTCAAAATCAACCTACTTCACCGCTTTTCGCGCCCGTTTGCGTGGCGCCGGCGCGGGATCCTGAATCCGCGGCCAGGGCCTGGCCTCCTCGAGCTCGTAGGCCAGTTCCAACAGCAGCGCTTCGCGACCGCGGGTCGTCGACAGCATCATCCCTGCGGGCAGGCCGCTCGCCGTCTGGGCCAGGGGCAGCGAGATCGCCGGGTCCCCGGTGGCGTTCTGCAACGGGGTGAAGGCCACCCAGCCCAGCAGCCGGTCGATGATCTGGTCGTAGTCCGCCGTCGGGTCGAGCCGGCCGATCTCCAGGGTGGGCTCGGCCAGGGTCGGCATGAGCACCGCGTCATAACTGTTCGACAGGTGCTCGGTGATCCGCCGGGACCGCGCCAGCCGGGCGATCGCCGCCGGGACCCGATACAGGTTGCGAGAGGCATGATGCTCCAGACCGAGGGTCAGGTTGTCGAGCTTGGCGCGGTCGAAACTCGGGCCGAAGGATCGCTTCCCGCCGCGCACGAGCGCGTACGCCAGGAACGCCCAGTAGAGCAGGAAATCGTCCTTGAACCGGGCCTGGACCGGATTGCCGATCACCGTGATCTGGTGGCCGAGCTCCTCGAGCAGTGCCGCGGTCTTGTGGGTCAGCTCGGTCATCTCGACACCGGCGTCGTGCACGACGGACTGCGTGCACACCGCGATACGCAGGCGCTGTTTGCCGGGGCGGCTGACATCGCCGATCGGCGGCAGCTTGGGGTTGCGGTAGACGCGTTCCATCTCCCGCAGCAGTGCGGCGGTGTCACGCACCGACCGGGTGAGCACCCCGTCGGACACGATCCGCAGCGGCATCATCCGCATGTCCTTGTCCTGCGGCAGGCGGCCTCGCGTGGGCTTGAGCCCGACCAACCCGTTGCAGGCGGCAGGGATCCGGATCGAGCCGCCACCGTCGTTGGCGTGGGCAATGGGGACCACCCCCGACGCGACGAAGGCCCCGGAACCTGACGAGGAGGCGCCCGCGGTGTAGGCGGGGTTCCACGGGTTGCGGACCGGCCCGAGTCGCGGATGCTCGCACGACGCGCTGAAGCCGAACTCCGAGAGCCGGGTCTTGCCCAGCGGCACCAGACCCGTGGCCAGGTAGGCCCGGGCGAAGTCGCCGTTGGCCGGTTCCGGCCGGGGTTCCCACGCGTCGGTGCCGCGCATGGTCGGCATCCCCGCGACCGCGGCGTTGTCCTTGACGAAGGTCGGAACACCGTCGAAGAACCCGCCGTAGCTGCTGGGTGCGGCGCCGCGGGCGTGAGCCCGGTCGAAGGCTTCGAAAGCCAGACCGTTGAGGGTCGGATTGACCGCCTCGACCCGCGCGATGGCCGCCTCGATCAGGTCGGCTGCCGATACCCGCCCGGCCCGCAGTTCCTCCACCAGACCGACGGCGTCATGCTCGCCGAGGGCATCGTCGCCGAAGGCGCTCAGGCGAGTCGGGGCTTTGCGTGCGGGGCGCGGACTGCTGGTCACGCTGCGACGCTAGCAGCCGACATCACTGTGTCCGAGCCACGCTCTGCAGCGCGGCCAGATGCTCATCGACTGTCCGCAGGCCCGCGCCCATGGTGTTCACCGTGACGTGGGTGGCTCCGGCATCGGCCCATGCCGCGATGTCCGCCGCCGTCTGGTCCGGATCACCGGCCCAGCTCACGCGGCCCTCCATCCCGATGGTCGCCGGATCTCGTTCGGCGGAAACGGCGGCCCGCTCGACGCGGGCCCTGGCGTCTTCGAGCTCAGCGCCGGGGCCGACCATGGGGAACCAACCGTCGCCCAGCCGCCCGGCCCGCTCCAGGGCCCGGGCGGAGGCCGCTCCGAACCACACCGGGATGGGCCGCTGCACCGGCAACGGCGCCAGGCCGGCGCCGGTCACCCGGTGGTAGCGGCCCTCGAACGTGACCGACGATTCGGTCCACAGCCGACGCATCAGCTCGACCTGCTCCTCGGACCGCTTGCCTCGGTTACCGAAATCCTCGCCGAGCGCCTCGTACTCGACCGCGTTCCAGCCCAGGCCGACGCCAAGGCGCAGCCGCCCACCGGTGAGCAGGTCGACCTCGGCTGCCTGCTTGGCCACCAGTACCGCTTGACGCTGCGGCAGGATGACCACCCCGGTCACCAACTCCAGCGACGTGACGGCGGCCAGGTAACCGAACATCACCATGGGCTCGTGGAAGGTGGTGTACAGGTCGTAGGGCCCCGCCCAGTCGCGGTGGACGGCCGGATCAGCGCCGACGACATGGTCGTAGGCCAGGATGTGGGTGAAGCCCAGCTCCTCGACACGCTGGCCGTATGCGCGCACAGCCCCCGGATCTCCGCCGAGTTCCGTCTGTGGAAACACCACACCTACGCGCATGTCACCTCCAACACCACTCCCCAACCCATTCGTACCTGCCACACTCCCACATCGGCAAAGCCGCTCGCCCCCGCGTGAGCAACTACCCGGCACCGACCGGGTCACGAATGAACAAAACCCCGCGCTTTCCGGGATCGCCGGAATGAGCGCGGGGCTTTGCAGCGGGCGGCGACGGCCGAGCCGTCAATCGGGTGTGATGTGCCGCCCGAGTCTTCTGGTGGGTTAGGCCTGGCCGACCTCGAACCGCACGAAGCGGGTCACGGTGACGCCGGCCTCGTCCAGCAGTGCCTTGACGGTCTTCTTGTTGTCGGACACCGACGGCTGGTCCAGCAGCACGACATCCTTGTAGAAGCCGGTGACGCGACCTTCGATGATCTTGGGCAGCGCCTGCTCGGGCTTGCCCTCTTCCTTCGCGGTCTCCTCGGCGATACGCCGCTCGTTGGCGACGATGTCGGCCGGGACGTCCTCACGGGTGAGGTACTTGGCCTTGAGCGCAGCGATCTGCAGAGCGACCGCGTGAGCGGCCTCCTTGCCCTTCTCCGCGTCCCCGGCGGTGTACTCGACCAGCACGCCGACGGCCGGCGGCAGGTCCGCGGCACGCTTGTGCAGGTAGGTCTCGACCGTGCCGTCGAAGTAGGCCGCGCGACGCAGCTCCAGCTTCTCACCGATCTTGGCGGACAGGTCCGCGATGGCCTGCTCGACCGTGGCGTCTCCGACCTTGGCGGCCTTGAGGGCATCCGCGTCGCTCACCTTCGCGGCTGCCGCGGCGGCCACGACCTGGTTGGCGAGCTCCTGGAATTCGGCGTTCTTGGCGACGAAGTCGGTCTCGGAGTTCAGCTCGATGAGAGCGCCGTCCTTGGCCGCGACCAGGCCCTCGGCAGTGGCACGCTCAGCGCGCTTGCCGACGTCCTTGGCGCCCTTGATGCGGAGCAACTCGACGGCCTTGTCGAAATCGCCGTCCGACTCGGCCAGCGCGTTCTTGCAGTCCATCATGCCGGAGCCGGTCAGTTCCCGAAGGCGCTTGACGTCAGCAGCGGTGTAGTTAGCCATTTAAAGACTTCTCCTGGAATTACGAAGCGTCAGTGGATGTTTCGGGCGCAGCAGCGGCGTCGCCCTCGGCGGTGCCTGCGGTGGCACCGGCCAGCAGTTCCTGCTCCCACTCGGCGAGCGGCTCAGCACCCTCGGCGTCCTGCTTCTCGCCGGCACCCTGGCCGGCGCGGGCCTGCAGGCCCTCGGCCACCGCGGAGGCGACGACCTTGGTCAGCAGGGCAGCCGAACGGATGGCATCGTCGTTGCCCGGGATCGGGTAGTTGACCTGGTCGGGATCGCAGTTGGTGTCCAGGATCGCGATGACCGGGATACCCAGCTTGATGGCCTCGTTGACCGCCAGGTGCTCCTTGTTGGTGTCGACGACCCAGATGGCCGAAGGCACCTTCTGCATGTCGCGGATACCGCCGAGGCTGCGCTCAAGCTTGTTCTTCTCACGCGTGAGCATGAGGATTTCCTTCTTGGTGCGACCCTCGAAGCCACCGGTCTGCTCCATGGCCTCGAGCTCCTTGAGGCGCTGCAGGCGCTTGTGCACGGTGGAGAAGTTGGTGAGCATGCCGCCCAGCCAGCGCTGGTTCACGTAGGGCATGCCGACGCGGGTGGCCTCTTCGGCGATCGATTCCTGCGCCTGCTTCTTGGTGCCAACGAACAGGATGGTGCCACCGTGGGCGACCGTCTCCTTGACGAACTCGTAGGCCTTGTCGATGTAGGTCAGCGTCTGCTGCAGATCGATGATGTAGATGCCATTGCGGTCGGTGAAGATGAACCGCTTCATCTTGGGGTTCCAGCGCCGGGTCTGATGCCCGAAGTGGGCGCCGCTGTCCAGCAGCTGCTTCATGGTTACAACAGCCATGAGTGATGGTTCCTTTGTATGTCGGTTGTCGCCCGGCGTCGGGTGATGCCAGGCCCTGGTGCCCGCTGGTTGCCGAACCCGATCTGGAATTACCAGGTCAGGACCGTCGGCATCCGGGTACGACCCCGTTGAGGCAGTCGAATGCGCAGACACGCGAAGTCAGCCCGCAAGCGAGCTGCGGGTAGAAGTTTACACGCTGCTGGGGGCTGCTTTTACCACGCCGCAAAGCCGGACGCATTCATCCACAGCCCCCGATTTGGGGCTTTCGCCCGGCCCGGTGCCGGCGCTGGACTGGAGTCGTGAGGTTCGCCGCGACAGTACTGACACTCGGATTGGTGTGGACATGGCCCGCCACCGCCCACGCCGAAGGGTCGCGCCTGCAGTGGCCGGTCTCCCCGCGGCCAGCGGTGACCAGGGGTTTCGATGCCCCGTCCCCCAACTGGAACCGTGGCCATCGAGGCGTCGACCTCGCTGCCGCTCCGCAACAACCCGTCTATGCCGCGGGCCCGGGCACTGTGGTGTTCGCCGGGGTACTGGCCGGACGCCCGGTGGTCTCACTCGCCCACCCCGGTGGGCTGCGCACCAGCTACGAACCGCTGCAGGCCGCGGTGCGGCCCGGCCAGGCGGTGAGCACAGGGCAGCTGCTGGGCTCCCTGCTGGCCGGGCATCCCGGTTGTCCGGTCGCAGCCTGCCTGCACTGGGGCGCGATGTGGGGGCCGGCCTCCCAGGCGGAGTACGTCAACCCGCTCGGGCTGCTCGCCGAGACCCCGCTCCGGCTCAAGCCGCTGGGTGGGTGACCCCTGCACCGCGAGCGTGCGTGTCTGCCGCCCGCCGCGCCGCCGAACAGCAGCGGTTTGCGCACGCTCGCGCGGCAGCCAGTGCGGCCTAATGTCGGAACATATGAGCATCGCGTCGCAATCCCACCGCAACCGTCCTTTGCGCTGCGGGCTGCACACCGCGCTGCCCCGCGGTGCGGAGTTCGCCGAGTTCGCGATCTCTGTCGAACAAGCCGGGTTCGATGTGCTGACCATTCCCGATCATCTGGCGCCGACACTGGCTCCGTTCAGCGGCGCCGCCACTGCCTGCGCGGTCACCTCGACTCTGCGCACCGGCACGCTGGTGCTCAACAACGATCTGCGCCATCCGGTCGACACGGCCAGGGAAACCGTGAGCGTGGCAGCACTGTCCGGTGGCAGGTTTGAGCTGGGGCTCGGTGCGGGCCACATGAAATCCGAGTACGACGCCGCCGGGCTGAAATTCGATCCCGGTGCCACGCGGGTGGACCGTCTGATCGAGTCCGTCCAGGTGATCCGCCCACTGCTGGCCGGCGAGCCGGTCGACGTCGACGGCGCCCACTTCTGTGTGCGGGCCGCCGCGGGCGAGCTGGTCGCCGCTCCCGGGGTCGACGTGCCGCTGCTCATCGGCGGCAACGGCACCCGGGTCCTGCAGCTGGCCGGCAGGGTCGCCGATATCGCCGGGCTGGCCGGGTTCAGCCACAACCACGACGCCACCGAGGTGCGGCTGACCCATTTCGATGCCGCCGGGTTGCTGGACCGGATCGCCGTGGTGCGCGAGGCAGCCGGTGACCGTTTCGAGGACATCGAACTGAACGCGCTCATCCAGTTCGTGGTGCACACCGGGAATCCGGCGGAGGCCGCCGCGGAACTGGCAGGCCCGCTGAAGGCCGATCCAGAACTGTTGCTGGAATCCCCGTTCGTTCTGCTGGGCACCTACGAGCAAATGGCGGAGGCATTGATCGACCGTCAGCGCCGATTCGGCGTCAGCTATTGGAGTGTGTTCGACGCATGGCCGGGCCGTGAATCAGCGTTGCCGCACCTGACCGAGGTGCTCAAGCTGTTGCGTTGATGTCCTGCAGAAAAGTGGTCATCGCGTCGAGCACGACATCCGGCTGGTCGCGCTGAACCCAATGTCCGGCACCTGCAACAACTTTGAGGTGGCCGTCCGGGATCAGCTCGGCAGCGGCGCGGGCCCGCGCGACGGGAACGCCGGGGTCGCGGTCGCCGTGGATGACGAGGGTGGGGCAGCTCAGCTCGTCGAGTCGGGACGTGTAGTCGGTACGCAGCAGGTTCCACCGCACCTGGTCGCGCTGCCATTGTTCGAACGCGTCGAATCCACCGGGTTGTGCCGCCGCGGTCATGATCTCGTCCATCAACGCGTCGGTCAGCTGTCGCGGATCCCTGATCAGCGCGCGCATGCTGCGGGTCATCGCGGCACGGTTGCCGCCTGCCCAACGGGTCACCGCACCGAGCAGGCCGGTCCGCAGCATCCCCCAGGTGGCCAGCTGGCGGAATCCCGACAGCCGTCCGCCCGACAACCGGGGCATGATGCCGTAGCTGCCCAGCAGCATCGCGCCGGTCACCCCTTCGGGCCGGCCCAGAACATGGCCGATCGTCATACCGCCGCCGAGCGACAATCCGCCGATCACGTAGCGGTCCAACTGCATCGCACCGACGAACTCCCCCACGTAGGCGACCAACCGGTCCTGCGTGACCGGTTGTCGCGCCTGCGGGCTCCGGCCGTAGCCCGGGTGGTCCGGGGCGAGGACGCGATAACCCGCTTCGGCCAAACGGGGACCGATGCCGCCCCAGGACAACGAGGCGTTGTCCACGCCGCCGCCGTGCAGCAACACCACCACAGCCGAAACGGGTTGTCGGGGCACCCAACTGAGATACGAGACGGGTCCGGAGGGCAGGTCCACAGTGGATCGGATCGCGAGTTCTCCTGTCTTCGTTGGTTTCGCGGTGTCAGGCGCGCGGGTGCGCTTGGTCGTGCACCGCACGCAGCCGTTCGACGGTGACGTGGGTGTAGAGCTGTGTGGTGGCAAGCGAGGTGTGACCCAGCAGTTCCTGCACGATGCGCAGGTCGGCACCGCCTTCGAGCAGGTGGGTGGCCGCGCTGTGGCGCAGCCCGTGGGGTCCGATGTCGGGGGCACCGTCGACGGCGGAGACGGTCTGATGTACCACTGTGCGGGCCTGGCGCGGGTCGAGCCGTTTACCCCGGGCACCGAGCAGCAGCGCCGGACCGGAGTCGGCAGAGGCGAGCGCGGGACGCCCTTCAGTGAGCCAGGCCGTCAACGCGACATGGGCCGGTTCGCCGAATGGGACCGTACGCTGCTTGTTTCCCTTGCCCAGCACCTGAAGCACCCGGCGTGAGGTGTCGATGTCGTCGATGTCCAACCCACACAATTCGCTGACGCGAATACCCGTGGCGTACAGCATCTCCACGATCAGCCGGTCCCGCAACGCCAGCGGATCACCCTCGCGGGCAGCAGAATTCATCGCCTCCATGGCGTCGATCGCCTGATCGCGACGGAGCACCGCAGGCAACGTGCGGTGTGCCTTGGGGACCTGGAGCCGAGCGGCAGCGTCCTCTGGTAGCAGTCCCCGGCGGGCCGCCCAGGTGCAGAAGGTCTTCACCGTCGAGGTGCGCCGCGCCAACGTGGTCCGCGCCGCTCCGGCCGCGGCCTGACCGGCCAGCCACGACCGCAGCCTCGGCAGGGTCACCGTCTCCATGCCACCACCGGTGAAGTCGAAGAATGCCGACAGGTCACCCCGGTACGCCCGCCGCGTGTGTTCGGACCGGCCGCGTTGCAGCGCCAGGTATTCGTCGAACTCGGCGAGTACTTCCGGGACTGCGGGCACCCTGCCACGGTGGCAGAAGTCCGGCCGGCCTGCACCCGACGCGCCGGACCGCTACCCGCGCGTGACCATCACGGGTTCATCTCGTAGCGGCCGGCCAGTCCACGCACGGCGGTCACCACACGATCGCGGCGCGCGGCGTCGGCCATGGGCTGCCTGACAATGTCGAGGGCGCGCTGTTGCTGCACGGCGGTGGCATCCGGATGGCAGTGCAGCTTGGTCGCGTGCGTGGACATGTCGGTGACGAGCACCTCGAACAGCTGGTCGATCAGATCGGCGTCCGCACCCTCGATCTCGGCCTGCTCCAGGATCAGCTGGGCGTACGGGATCAGGGTGAACATCTCACCGATCGCGAACAGGAAGTCCACGTTGCGTTGCTGCTCGGCGTTCGGTGTCGCCACCGCGAGCAGCGTCTGCAAGGCCAGGGCCTGGTCGAGGAACACCGCGACGTTCGGCGCCGACGAGTATCCACTCAGCACCGACTGCCAGTCCCCGAACCGAATTTTCGCCAGCCCACTGCTCGGCCCCTGACGGAACAGGAAGTCGTCGTTGGCGGCGTCCCGGCGGGTGGGGATCTCCGGCACGCGGGCCAACAGCGGTTTGAGTTGCGGAATACGCTGTGCTAGTGGAGATCCCGCCATGGCGCCACCCGCGGCCCGCAGGCCGCCGGCGAGTGCGCCCAGCACCGGGCCCGGCGCCTTACCGACGGGCAATGCGGACAGCGCCGCAAGTCCGATGCTCGACGCGCCGAACATGTAGTTCTGCATGAACTTCAGCGACAGCGCCATGTTGACGTGCACCGTGCCTTCCAGCCGCGGCAGGCCGGTGAGTCCCAGCAGCGCCATGGTGAAGTACATGTCGGACTCGAAGGCGCGCGCGGCGATCGTGTCGGCGAGCAGGGTGACGATCTTCTCGCCCTCGCGGGTGACGTTCATCTTCTCGATCGCATTGAACAACAGGTAGCGACGATCGTCCGGGCTCGCGCTGCGCATGTAGTCGATGGCCCGCTCGCTGTACAGCTTCATCCCGACCAGCCGCGCATAGCCGTCGGCGAGCATCCGGCGGATCTGAGGGAATTCGGTGACCCGCTGGCCGAACAGCACCCGGTTCTCGGCATGGGTGACGGCCTCGTACATGGCATGCTCACAGGCTCCGATGGCGCCGAATCCCAAGTTGAACTTGCCGATGTTCACGGTGTTGATCGCGGCGTTGAACGCGGCCTTGCCCTCGTGCAGGATGTCTTCGGCGGTGACCGGATAGTCCTCCAGATCGAACGCCGCGACGTACATCTGGCCGTCGACCACGTTCTTGCGCAGGTGGTAGCTCGGATGTTGGCTGTCAGCGGCGAAGAACAGGTAGCCCTCGAAGTCCTCCGGCGGGCGGCGCCGATCGAGATCAGAACTGTCGATGATCGGTTTGTCGGAGCGACGGCCGAATACCGAGACCATGCCGGCGAGGTTCCCGTTGCCGATGTAGTACTTGCCACCGGTCGCGGTGTATGAACCATCGGGGCCGGGCTCCAGCACCATGTCGGTCGAATAGACGTCGGCGCCGTGGGACTGCTCGGAGAGTCCGAACGCGAAGATCTCCCCCGAATCAAGCAGGGCGGCAGCCTTTTTGCGTGCGACCTCGTTCTCCGATTGCCAGATCGGTCCGAGTCCGAGGATGGTGACCTGCCAGACATACCAGTACTGCATGCCGTAGAAGCCGAGGATCTGGCTGTACATGGCATTGCGTGCGGTGTCCCAGCGCTTGTGGGGATCGCCGTCAGCCTCCGACGCGGGCGTCAGGAATGTCGCGAAGATGGCCTCCCGCTTGACCAGGTCGAGAAAATCGCTGTACCAGACCCGATCCCGGTCCTGCTGCTTGAGCCACCGCTTGCCGTGAGACTCGAAGAAGTCGATGGTGGCCCGGAAGATCTCCCGCGTTCGGGCGTCGAACTGATCGAATTCGGTCCGGTTCGGGTCGAACAGGACATCGGATCGTGTGGTCACGCCAAACTCCCTAGGTAAGTCTGAGATTCGATGAGTCCTTCGTCACTGGGCAGTTGGCCCTGGCCGAACACCCGCTCATGCTGGCGGGCCCGCAGCTCCTGGTGCGCGTCGGCGGGTTTGGGATAGCCGTAGCGCCTGCGCCCTTCCTCGGGGCTGAGCACTTCGTTGGACCGCGGCGGGATGCCCATGATGTAGGGGCCGGCGATCGGCACCACGGACGGCGCAATGATCTTGGCCACCAACAGCTTCAGCCGTGGCACGCGGTTGACCACACCGAAGCCCAGCTTCAGTACGGGCCGCACCGCCCAATCCACCAGGCGTGGCTGGTCGAATCCGCTGAGCCGGCGCATCCACCGGGGCATGGTGGCGATGGTTCCGGCCCGCAGGAACCAGTTGAGGATCTCGACGGCCGGCCTTGCGAGGCGCGGCGCGGGCGGCAGCACCACCTTGGCGTTGAGCAGATGGTCCATCATGGCGCGGGCGGCTTCGCTGACCGCGAGGTGCGGCCGCATCTGCTCGAAGTAGGCGTTGATGCCTTCGCGGGTCCGCGGTACGTCGGCCGGATCGCAGGTCTGGAACTCGGCGGCTCGTGCACAGTCCTGCCAGTAGCGGGCCTCTTCCTCTGCCGTCAGCTTGCCGCCGCCGTAGAGTTCATACGCCTTGAGCACGGAGTGCCAGCCGGTGAGCAGGATCCACAGCTGCGAGTGAGGATCGTTGGCGTCGTACTTGTTGCCGCTCAGCGGCTCGGTACCGATGGCTTTCGAGTGCACTTTGACCAGGACGTCGGCGGCCTTGAGCACCGATTCGGTGTCGGCGAAGGCGACCATGGCGAAGTAGCGGACGGTCCGGTCGTAACGGGTGCGCGGCCGGTCGTAGTTGGCGCCGGTGGTGTCGACCGCGGCGATCAGGGCAGGGTCGAGTTCCTCGACCACGACGGCGCGTTGCAGCCCGATGATCGGTGTGGTGGCGTGGCCCCAGACCTTCCACGTCACCGAATCCGGCCCGAAGAACCCGTAATCAGCCATCGGCTGGAGATCAGACATGGGACAACTCCTCTGTACTGGGTCAGGCGGTACGAAACGCCCGATAGGTGGCCGATCCGATGAACTCACCCAATGTGGTTGGGGTCCAGTCTTTTCCGTCGTCGTGCAGTAAGGTCCGCACCGCGCCCTCACAGGTGGACACGAACTGC
Organism: Mycolicibacterium boenickei; assembly: GCF_010731295.1. Lineage (NCBI taxonomy): Bacteria > Bacillati > Actinomycetota > Actinomycetes > Mycobacteriales > Mycobacteriaceae > Mycobacterium > Mycolicibacterium boenickei. The sequence continues at coordinate 5,259,029 of NZ_AP022579.1, forward strand.
TCGACCAGCACCGGCAGCTTCTTGTCGGCGTCGACGGTGCCCCAGCGTTGCAGCGTGGGCGCCAGCCGCTTGGAAACCTTGCCGATCATCACGGCACGGCCGTTGCGGAAGTGTTTGGCCACGGCCGGGTCCGGATCGGCACTCATGACGAGCCGCCAGGAATCGGGCCTGCCTGCGACCGTCTCGAGCAACGCCTGGAAGCCCTCCACGAACACGGTCTCGTCGGCATTCGCGCGACCGTAGGGCAGTGCGTCGATCGCCCCTTGGATCAGCAGTCCCAGCTCCCGCTCGAGCAGTGCCCGCAGCAGTTCGACCCGGTCGGCAAAACACGAGTACACCACCGGGCGGGTGACCTTGAGCCGCTGCGCCACCGCACCGATCGTGACGGCCGCGACCCCCTCGGACACCGCGATCGCCAGGGCCGCATCGAGTACCTGCGGGCGCCGTCGCTCGGGGCCCAGGTGCGCGGCCCGCTCGCGAACGGTTTCTACACTCATGAAGGAAAATGCTACACCGATGAATATTCTCAGCGCCAGAGCCGCCCACCTGGGAATTTGTGGTTTCTTGTCACGCTGGAGTGGCTGTCAGCCCCCAGTGCCACTCCAGCGTGACAAAGGTCAGTCGACCCGGTGCAGCGCCTCGGGCGTGAGATCGGCCAGCGTCGGGTACCCGTCGACGCCCATGATCAGATCGGCCTCGGCGAGCAGCGAACGCAGCACGTGCACGATGCCGTCGGCCCCTCCCAGCGCCAGCCCGTACGCGTACGGGCGGCCCACACCGACGGCGGTGGCCCCCAAGGCGAGCGCCTTGACGATGTCGGCGCCGTTGCGGATCCCCGAGTCGAACAACACCGGCAGTCCGTCGGCGGCCTCGACCACTCCGGGCAGGCAGTCGATCGCGGGCAGGCCGCCGTTGGCTTGGCGCCCACCGTGATTGGAGCAGTAGATCCCGTCGACGCCGCCGTCCTTGGCCCGCCGCACGTCGTCGGGATGACAGATGCCCTTGAGGATCAGCGGCAGTTTCGTCAGCGACCGCAGCCAGGGCAGGTCGTCCCAGGTGAGCGGATTGCCGAACAGGCTGACCCAGCGCAGCACGGTGGCCTGCGGGTTCTCTTCGGGCGGCTGCGGCAGCCCGGCCCGGAACACCGGGTCACTGGTGTAGTTGGCCAGGCATTTGCCCCGCAGCTGCGGGAAGTTGGAGGTGGCCAGATCCCGCGGCCGCCAACCCGGTACCCAGGTGTCGAGCGTGACGACGATGCCCTTGAACCCGGCTTTCTCTGCGCGCTGGACCAGACTGGCGGCAAGGTCCTTGTCGGTCGGTGTGTACAGCTGGAAAAAGCCTGGGGTGTCACCGAATTCGGCGGCGACGTCCTCGAGCGGGTCCTCGGTCAGGGTGGACAACACCATCGGCACCCCGGTGCGCGCGGCAGCACGGGCACCGGCCAGATCGCCGTGACCGTCCTGTCCGCAGATGCCCAGCACCCCGATCGGCGCCATGAACAACGGCGAGGCCAGCTTGAGCCCGAACAGGTCGACGGACAGGTCCCGTTCCCGGTGGGCGTTGAACATGCGCGGCATCAGACCCCACCGGTCGAACGCGGTGCGGTTCACCTGCTGGGTACGTTCGTCGCCCGCTCCCCCGGCCACGTAGGACCAGATCGAGGCAGGCATCGCGGCTTGAGCTTTGGCCTCCAGCCCCGCGTAGTCCATCGGCATGGTCGGCAGCACGCCGGACAGCCCCTGCAGGTAGATCTCGAGTTGGTAATCGCCGTATGCCATGACGGCTACCTTGCCATCCCGGGGCCGGCCGGTACCCGCACCCAGGTTCAGTTGGCGGTGTCGGCCTCGGCTTTGGCCAGCTCGGCCTTCCACTGCCGGAAGGTCTCCTCGGTGCGCCCGCGGCGCCAGTATCCCGAGATCGAGGCGGCCCACTTGGCGGGGACGCCGCGTTCCTTGCGGATGTAGGGACGCAGGTTGTGCATGACAGCCTGTGCCTCACCGTGGATGAACACCTGCACCTGACCCGGCAGCCAGTCGGCCTCCTTCACGGCGGCGATCAGCGGTGCGTTGTCTCCGGAGTGATCGTCGCCTACCAGGTCAGCGCGGCCACCGCGGTGGATCCAGTTGACCTCGACACCGGCGGGGGCGCTGAGGGCGACCTCGTCGTGCGGGCCGGCCACCTCGATGAAGACTTTGCCGATCGCGTCGGGCGGCAACGCCTCAAGGGCGGCACCGATGGCCGGTAGCGCCGATTCGTCGCCGGCGAGCAGGTGCCAGTCGGCGGCGGGGTCGGGGGTGTAGGCGCCACTGGGCCCCATCAGGTAGGCGGGCTGGCCCGGTACCGCCGCCGCGGCCCAGGGGGCGGCCACCCCTTGCTCACCGTGCACGACGAAGTCGATGGTGATCTCGCCTCGCTCCCTGTCGACCTTTCGCACAGTGTAGGTACGCACAGTCGGTCGCTGTTCGGCGGGCAACTCCTGAAAGCTGTCCAGCGTCAAGGGTTTCGGGAGCACCGACACATCCACGTTCGCCGGAACGATGACCAGTTTGGCGTAGGCGTCGCTGAAGTCGTTGGGCGAGAACGTGTCGAAGCCCGTACCCTCGCCCGATCCCCCCAGTACCAGGCGGACGATGTGGTCGGTCAGCTGTTCGCGATGCACCACCTGAAAGGTGTGCACGGGTCGTCCTGCCATGGTGCCTCCAAGATCATCTGCCGCTCGTTTGTTAGCCGACCTCATCGACTATACGGAGGCCACCGGCCGGCCTGGGTGCTACGTGTTTCAGGCCTCGAGTCTCCTCCGGACCACGGCGAGCCGTTCTTGCAGCTCGCTTTCGGTGATCACGCCACGGGCCAGAAGCGAATGCGCGAGGGCGACGAGCTGGTTCTCGGGGTACGGCAGGTCGGCATAGACGGTTGCCGACAACAGGTCTTCCTCGTCGCGCCGCTGTTTGAAATCGGGCACGCCTGCGTCGCAGGCGGCCTGGTCGAGGGCGTCACAGAAGCCGTCAAGGCTGCTCTTCCATGGCGGGACCAGGTTTTCGACGCCGTACTTGGCGGCCATCAGCGGCCAGACCTGATTGCGTTCCACGATGCGCGCCAGGGTCGGAATCCGGGCTTCCGCAAGTGATACCGGGTCGTCGGGTGCGCCCACTGGGCCCTCCTCATTCACCGGTGGGGTGGACCGCGGGGCGGGTGTCGGTGATGACATTGGTGGTCACCCCCGCTTTCGGCAGAGCCACGCCGATGAGGCAGTCACGGGTGATGATCTCGGTGAGCTGATCCTCGGTCCAGCCGTCGGTGCCCTCTGGGCGCATCGGCATGACCATGAACCGATGCTTCTGATTGGAATCCTGCACCCGCACTTCGACGGTGTCCGGCAGGCACAACCCGAACTCGGACAAGACCTGCCGGGGCCAGCGCACCAGGCGGCGACGGTAGTTGGGCGTCCGGTACCACTCGGGTGAGTTGCCGAGAATCGGGCGCGGGTAGCACGAGCACAGCGCACAGACGATCACGTGGTGCACGGTCGGCGTGTCTTCCAGGATCTGAAATGCGGTGAAGTCGCTGGGTGTGCCGAATCCCGTGGGCTCCAGCCAGTCGACGCCTACCTCCTTGCTGGCCGTCATCGGTTCGGCGACGGCCAGCCGCTTGAAGTCGGGGTCGAGCCACGCCCGGGCGACCAGACGTGCGGCCGGGGTCGGTCCGATCTGTTCGGCGAACTCGGTGAACAGCCGATGTTCCTCAGCGGTGAATATCCCCTTCTCGATGCATAATTCGCGCAACGCGATCTCGAGTACCTCGAAGTCGGTGACCTCGTCGACCATCGGTTTGACGGTGCGCTCGTGATCGTGGTCGTGATCGTGCTCTGCCATGGTGCGCCCTTCGTGAGGAGGCCGATCGGTGCGTGGAAGTCAGCCGGCTGCCAGCAGCCAGTGCTCGGGGATCTCGGTTCTCAACGTGTCGGTGGCTGTTCCCGTATAGCCGTCCCACAGATCGGCCATGGTGAAGCTGACGACGTAGAACCATTCCGGTATGGCGTCGGTCCGGTCCCAGGTTTCGTCCTCGGCCGCGGGACTTTCGTATGCGACGGCGGCGATCTCACCGCGCGCGCCACGGACGTACTCGGGGGTGCGGGTGTAGAACAACACCGGCAGCTCGCGCACCACCACCGCGTCACCCACCTTGAACTTCGGCGTCCCGGCCCGGCCCGCATACACCTGCGGATCGCCTTTGCCCTGGGCATGCACGATGTGGCTGTTGCGCTTGACGTTCGCCCCGTCGCCCTCGAACTTCGGTCGGGCCTCGAGCCGCTTACCGGCCATCCCACCGGCATAGCGGTCCTGGACTTCGGCCATCCGCTCGGACAGTTCGGTCAAGCCGATGTGGTGTTTCTCGATGAGGACGCGCGCGACCGACAGGAGCCAGCGGCCGTAGTACGGGAAACCCAGGTACACCGCGCGTCCGACGTCGACGTTGCCCATCCGTCGCCGTTCCTCGGACAACCAAATGCCGCGCCAGGCAAGGACTTCGCAGATGACGTAGGTCATGTGCTCCCAGTACTCGTAGTCCTTGTTCTCGTATTTCATCGGCGCGTCCGGCTCGCCGCCGACATCGTGCACGGGTTTCATGTATGCGGTGAAGCGGTCATGGTCGAGCAGGTCCGGTGTCGGGGCGTCGGGCAGTTCTGGGTATGCCGACTTCAGTCGAGCAACCAATGCCAGTTGGGCGGCGCGGTCAGCGGCTGTGCTCATGTCGAACCCTCCCCATCCCGACGCGCGACGCGGCGTACGCCCGGGTTGTGAGCTCACTCGATGGGTGCAAATTAACACCGGATCAGCTGGTCCTGCAGGGAATCGGCGCCAATACACCGAGGTCTACGCAGGCGTCATTTACTCGGACCGGGCCCGGCGCCGGCGAGCGATCCGCCAGCAGCCGTCGATACTCTCGACCAACCCGGCGAACTCCAGCATCGTCAACGGTCCGAGCACCTGGTGCGGGGCCAGCGCGGCGAGCATCCCGATCTCGTCCACCGTGAGCGTGCCACGGGCCGGCAGCGCGTCATAGACCTGTTTCTCCGTCGGTGCGAGCTGATCCAACGGTCCGGTCGGGTGTGTCTCCTGCGGTGCGAGTTCGCCTATGTGACCGACGAGTTCGACTACCTCCTCGGCCCGGGCGATCAGGTGAGCTCCGTCCCGCAGCAGTGCATGGCAGCCCGCCGATGACGCCGACGTGACCGGGCCCGGCACCGCGCATACCGAACGCCCCTGCGCCTTGGCCCATCCCGCGGTGTTGGCCGCACCGCTGCGCAACCCTGCCTCCACCACCACGGTCGCCCCAGAGAGGGCGGCCACCAGCCGGTTGCGGGTGAGGAACCGCAGCCGGCCCGGTGCCGTCCCCGGCGGGTACTCACTGATCAACAGGCCCTCCTGCCGGATCCGGTGGAAAAGCGCGCTGTGCCCGGCCGGGTACGGGTTGTCGATGCCCCCGGCCACGATCGCGATGGTCACGCCCTCGCACCCCAGCGCTGCGCGGTGGGCCGCTCCGTCGATGCCGTAGGCCCCGCCGGACACCACCGTGACATCGCGTTCGACCAGTCCGGCGGCCAACTCGGCAGCCATGTGCTCCCCGTAGGCGGTGGCCGCACGGGTACCGACGATCGCCGCGGCACGCTCGGTCGCCGCGTCGAGGCACACCGGGCCGACCGCCCACAACACCAGCGGCGGATGCGCGTGCGGGCGCTTCAGTTCCTTACCGCGAAGGGCCCGGAATCGCAGCAGCGGCCACTCCTCGTCATCGGGTGTGATCAGCCGCCCACCCATCCGGTCGAGAACATCGAGGTCGTCTGCCGCACAATCGGATTCCCGCCGCGCCTCGACCCGGCTCAACAGCTCGGAATCCACCCGACCGGCCTTGACCTGGCCGGCGGCCCGGACCGGGCCTTCTCGCGCGACCAGCGCCGTCAATTCCAGGCACGGCGGCTCCGCCACCCGCGACAGATAGGCCCAGGCGCGGCGCACGTCGTCGGTCATGACACACCGCCGACCTGGCGGAAGCTCAATGCGGCAGTGACGTCCTCGTGAGCGGGCATGGTCCGCCCGGCCAGGTCCGCCAATGTCCAGGCCACCCTCAAACATCTGTCAGCCCCGCGCATGCTGATCACTCCGCGGTCGAGAACCGACCGCAACGGTTCCATCGCGGCCCTGGGCAATCGGAATTCGCGACGCAGCAGGGGTCCGCCGACCTCCGCATTGGTGCCGATCCCGTACGGTTTCCAGCGTTCCTGGGCCGCGAGGCGCGCCGCGGCGACACGCTCGCGAACCACGGCACTGGATTCTCCCGACTGTGGCATGAAGGCCCCCGCGCTCACCGGATACAACTCCACCTGCAAGTCGACACGATCCACCAGTGGCCCCGACAACTTGCCCCGGTACCGCAGCTTGGCTTGGGCCGAACAGACGCAGTCGGCCGAATTGGGCGGAGCGCACGGGCACAGGTTCGCCGCCAGAACGAGTTGGAACCGCGCCGGATAGCAGGCCACCCCGTCGCGGCGGGCCAACCGGATCTGGCCGTCTTCCAACGGAGTTCGCAACGCTTCCAGGGCACTCGATCCCATCTCGGCGAACTCGTCGAGAAACAGCACTCCCCGATGCGCCCGACTGACGGCTCCGGGACGCGCGAACCCGCTTCCGCCTCCGACCAGCGCCGCCACGCTCGAGGTGTGGTGTGGCGCCACGAACGGTGGACGCGTGATCAGCGGTGTGTCCCCCGCAAGTAGTCCCGCCATCGAGTGGATGGCCGTCACCTCAAGCGATTCGGCCGACGACAAGGGCGGCAGCAGCCCCGGAAGGCGCTGCGCCAACATCGTTTTCCCGATCCCGGGCGGGCCGGTCAGCATCAGGTGATGCGCACCTGCCGCGGCCACCTCGACGGCGTAGCGGGCCTGGCCCTGCCCGACGACATCGGCGAGATCCGCCGTCGCCTCGGCAGCGCGGCCCGGCGCCACCACACGTGCCTCCAGGTCCCCCTTGCCGTCGAGCCAGGCTTGCAGGTGCCGCAGGGTGCGGACGCCGCACACCTCGATACCGTCGACGAGGCTGGCCTCGGCCAGGTTGTCGGCCGGCACCACCGCTACGGTCCAGCCCTCCTGCTTGGCGGCCAGCACGGCAGGCAGCACGCCGTGGACCGGCCGGACCCTGCCATCGAGCGCGAGTTCGCCCAGCAGGACCGACTTTTCCAGCCGCGCCCACGCCGTCTTGGTGTGCGCCGAGAGCACTGCCGCCGCCAGCGCCAGGTCATACACCGAACCGACCTTGCGCAACGTGGCCGGCGACAACGCCAGCGTCAGGCGCGACATCGGCCACTCGTTGCCGCAGTTCGTGATGGCCGCCCGCACCCGATCCCGCGACTCCTGCAGCGCGGTGTCGGGCAGCCCCACCAGGTTCACACTCGGCAGCCCCGAGGTGATGTCCGCCTCGATCTCCACGATGACGCCGTCCACGCCGCGCATGGCCACCGAATATGCTCTGCCCAAACCCATTTCAGCCCACCCCCTTGAGATGTGTGAGCTCGGGTTCTCGGCGGCGGCCGAGGCGGACCCCGATCACGTCGATGCGCAGTGCGGCGTACCGCGACTCCTGTTCGGACAGCCACAGCGCCGCCAACCGCCGGATCCGGCGCACCTTCTGTGGCGTGACCGCCTCGGCCAGTCCGCCGAAGCCGTCGCCGGTGCGGGTCTTCACCTCGACGAAGACCACCGTGTTCGTGGCGATGTCCACGGCGATCACGTCGAGCTCGCCGTAGCGGCATCGCCAGTTGCGCGTCGCCGTGCGCAAGCCCTGTGTGGTCAGGTGCTCGACGGCCAGCTGTTCACCCAGTGCGCCGATCTCGGCCCGTGTCAGAGACTTCATGCCCATACCGTGCGGGCCCGGTCCGACAGCTTCGGCTCAGTCAGGCCGAGTTATCCCCAGCGTGGAGTTCATCCACAGACCACTGTGAACGGGGCCGGCGGATGTCCGAGCCAGATCCGCCGCGACTTTTCCTCGGGATAGGCCGTGGTCGAGGAGGGTGCCGCGAGGATTCGGGTCGTTCGCCGGTCTGTGTCGTAGCGGGTCCATCCGGGTTGGCCTGCGGTGATGAAGCGGACCCAGGCCTGCTGGAGTTCGTCCGACACCGTACGGGCATCGGGCGTCGGGTGGTCGCCGAAGAAGTATCTGCCGGTCGGACTGTCGAGGGTGGCGAAGACCAGGGGCACGTCGGTGCTGTGGCATGCTCCGAACTCCCCTGCGGCATAGGCGAGTTCGAAGAGATAGCTGTTGCCTCCGGCTTCGGCGTTTGCTTCTGCCAGCAGCAGCGACGGCATGCGGAAGGTGGCATCCGAGTACACCACCTCCACGAGTTCCTCCGGATCGGCGTCGGGAAAGGCGCGGCGGTACGCGTCCGGGCCGTCCGGGCGCGGCGCGAAGACGTCCATCGCCGTGCGCGCGTCGTCGTCGGTGAAGGTGCCCCGAACGCCCATCGTGATGCTGAAAAGCCGGAATTCGTCGCGAGTATGGCCGACGAGCAGATCGATCCCGGTGGCGCGACCTTCAGCCAGGGCGGCCCAAGGGGTGTCGTCGAGGAGTTCTCCGTCGATCACCGGGCAGACGGCGATGCCCAGGTGAGCCAGGCGGCCCCAGCGTTCGCGATAGGAGGGCATGTCGAGGCACAGCGCGGTGACCTCGTCAGCCAGCCGCTGCGGAGCGACGGTGGCGAGTCCGTGCGCGGTGGGTGGGACACCCAGGCGGTCCGCGAGCGTAGCGGTCACTTCTTCGGCCAGCGCCGGCGTGCAGTGCAATCCGGGAACCGAGTGGGTGATGGCCCGGTGAAACAGCAGGCGGGCGCGGGGGATGGCGAGAAGGGCAGCGACCGACCCGGCTCCGCCGGACGTCCCGGCGACGGTGACGCGGGTCGGGTCTCCGCCGAAGTCGGCGATGTTGTGCTGAACCCATTCCAGCGCCGCGATCTGGTCGAGCAGGCCGCGGTTCGGCGGAGCACCGTCGATCAGGGCGAATCCTTCCGCGCCCATCCGGCATTGGACGCTGACCACGACGATGCCGGCACCGGCCAGGGCGGTGGGATCGGTCATCGGGTCGGCCGCCGTGCCGGCCATGTAGCCGCCGCAGCACAGCCACACCAGCACCGGCAACCCGGTGGTGCCGGGGTCCGGCGTGCAGACGTTGAGGGTCAGCCAGTCCGTTTCTGGAGACGGGTCCGCCTTGGGGCCCGGGCCCGACTGCGGTGGGGGTGGCCCGAATTCGACCGCGTGCCGAACGCCGTCCCACGAGGCAACAGGCACGGGAGCGGCGAAACGCAGCGCCCCGACCGGGGGCTGCGCGTACGAGAGGCCGCGGAAGACGGCGGTGCCCCGCCGCAGGCGCCCCTCGATGATCCCCTGCGCTGTTCGGACTTGCGGATGTCCGTGCATGCTTGCTCCATTCGTTCTATGCGCCGCGCCTCGACGATAACCGGCCACCTGTATTATTACAACTGTATTGGAACAGCGGGAGGGTAGCAGTGCCGAAACAGGTCGATCACCGCGAGCGTCGCGAAGAGATCGCTCGCGCTCTGTGGCGTGTGGTGGATCAACGCGGGGTTCTGCGTCTGAGCCTGCGTGAGGTGGCGACGGAGGCCGGGATGTCGCACGGGCAACTCCAGCACTACTTCGCGAGCCGTCAGGAGTTGCTTACGTTCGCGATGGACTTCGCTGCCGAACAGACTGCTGCGCGGGTGGCACGCGGTCTGCAGGAGCTCGGCGCTGCGCCGCACCCTCGGGACGTCCTGCGGTTGACGCTCATCGAGATGCTGCCGCTGCACGACGATGCGCGCGCGACGAGCCGGATGAATGCCGCGTACGTTCTGGAAGCACTGCACGACAACACGATTCGCGACCGTACGCGCGAGGGCCTACGTCAGGGACGGGACCAAGTCAAAGCACTCATCGCGCAGGCGATCACTGATGGAAAGATCGATCGCGATCGCGACGCGAACACCGAGACCGACCGCATCCTGGCGTTGACCGGCCTGACACCGCTTCTCGACCTGGAGGTCATCACACCCGGGGCGGCTCTCGCCGCAATCGATCAGCATCTCGACGAACTGTTCCTCGTTGGGAATTAGGAGCCGCCGGCGGCCAGAAGCGCTCCCAAGGCAGTCCCGATACCCCGACCCACCCCGGTAGTGTCCTTAGGTGATGCTCAGCTAACGCCGAAAGGGATCACTCGATGCGCACACGTTGGAGTCGCCGGATTGCCGTTGTCCTGTCCGCCGTCGCGGTCGCCGCCGGCATGGTCGGGTGCTCCAGTTCAGGGTCTGACGAGCTGCTCATCTACAACGCTCAGCACGAGTCGCTCACCAAGGAGTGGATCGACGCGTTCACCAAGGAGACCGGGATCAAGGTCACCTACCGGCAGGGCGGTGACACCGAGCTGGGCAACCAGCTGGTGGCCGAGGGCAACGCCTCCCCGGCCGACGTGTTCCTCACCGAGAACTCCCCCGCGATGGCAGCCGTCGAACGCGCCGGGCTGTTCGCCGACGTCGAGCAGCAGACCCTCGATCAGGTCCCGGCCCAGTTCCGGCCGTCGTCGGGCAAATGGACCGGTGTGGCCGCACGCTCGACGGTGTTCGTCTACAACAAGGCCAAGCTGCCAGCCGACCAGCTGCCCCACTCGATCATGGATCTGCAGCAGCCCCAGTGGAAGGGCCGTTGGGGCGCACCTCCGGCCAAGGCCGACTTTCAGGCGATCGTGGCTGCCATCCTCGAGTTGAAGGGCGAACCGGCCACCGCACAGTGGTTGGCCGGACTGAAGACCAATGCCGTTGTGCTCCAAGACAATATCGCCACACTGCGGGCGGTGAACGACGGTCAGGTGGACGGTGGCATCATCTACCACTACTACTGGTTCCGCGATCAGGCCAAGACCAAGGAGATCAGCGGCAACACCGCGCTGCACTACTTCAAGAACTCCGATCCCGGCGCGTTCGTCAGCCTGTCCGGCGGCGGCGTGCTGACATCCAGCAAGAAGCAGGACCAGGCCCAGCAGTTCCTCCGGTTCATCACCGGCAAGGCCGGTCAGGAGGTGCTGCAGAAAGGCACGTCCTTCGAATACCCGGTCGCCAGTGGCGTCGCCGCCAACCCGGCCCTGCCGCCGCTGGACACGCTGCAGGCGCCCGCGGTCAACCCGTCCAATCTCGATGCCGCCAAGGTCACCGACCTGATGACGAAGGCTGGCTTGCTGTAATTGGTCGCCACAGAAGCGCCGTCCGCACCGCAGCAGCGTTCCGTCCGTGCCCGGCCGGGGGCGGCGCTGAGCACCGCCGTGGTGCTGTTGCTGGCTGCCACCTTCATCCCGCTGGGTTACGTGGCCTGGTCGGTGATCACCACGGGTCCGAGCCGGGTGATCGAGCTCGTGCTGCGGCCCCGGGTCGGGGAGCTCCTGCTCAACACGGTCGGCCTGGTCCTCATCACCGTGCCGGTCTGTGTGGTGCTCGGGGTCGGCGCGGCCTGGCTGGTTGAACGCACGGATCTGCCGGGGCGGACGTGGTGGCGGCCGGTGTTCGTCGCGCCCCTGGCGGTGCCCGCGTTCGTCAACAGCTATGCCTGGGTCAGCGTGCTGCCCACGCTGCACGGGATGCCGGCGGGTGTGCTGATCGCGACGCTGTCGTACTTCCCCTTCGTCTACGTGCCCGCCGCGGCCACCCTGCGCCGCATCGATCCGGCGCTGGAGGAATCGGCCCGGGCGCTCGGATCCGGATCGTCCGGGGTGTTCTTCCGGGTGGTGCTGCCGCAGCTGCGCCTGGCGATCCTGGGCGGCGCCCTGCTGATCGGTGTGCACCTGCTGGCCGAGTACGGCGCGTTCGCGATGATTCGCTTCTCGACCTTCACCACCGCGATCTTCGAACAGTTCCAGGCCACCTTCGACGGCGCCGCCGGCGCCACGCTGGCCGCCGTCCTCGTCCTCCTGTGCCTGTTGCTGTTGGTCACCGAGGCCGCGGCCCGGGGCAACGCCCGCTTCGCGCGGATCGGTTCCGGAGCGCAACGCGTCAGTGCGCCGATGCGCCTGGGGCGCACCACGTTGCCGGCCATCGTCGGATTGCTGACGCTGGCCGTCCTGGCGTTGGGAGTCCCGCTGTGGACGCTGACGCGGTGGATGTGGATCGGCGGCGCGCAGGTGTGGGACGCCACGGAGATCGGTACCGCGCTGGCCCAGACCGCGACGCTGGCCGCTGCCGCCGCGGCTCTGACCACGGTCCTGGCCTTCCCGTTCGCCTGGGTCGCGGTCCGCTACAGCGGACTGCTGGCCCGCTCGATCGAGGGCGCCAACTTCATCACCAGCTCCATGCCCGGCATCGTCACCGCACTGGCCCTGGTGACGGTGGCGATCCGCTACGCTCCCCCGCTCTATCAGACTGCGGCCCTGGTGATCTGCGCCTATGTGCTGCTGTTCCTGCCCCGTGCCCTGGTCAGCCTGCGCTCGGGCCTGGCCCAGGTGCCGCCGTCGGTGGAGGAGGCCTCACGCTCGTTGGGAGCCTCACCGGCTCGGACGTTCGTCCGCGTCACCCTGCGACTGACCGCGCCCGCGGCCGCCGCCGGCGCCTCGCTGGTATTCGTGGCCGTCGCAACGGAATTGACCGCTACGCTGCTGCTGGCACCGACCGGTACCCGCACGCTGGCGATGCGGTTCTGGTCACTGAGCAGCGAATTGGACTACGCCGCCGCGGCGCCCTACGCGCTGATGCTGATTGCCTTGTCCATACCCGTGACCCTGATGTTGTTGCGCCAGTCGACGAAGGTGGCCGCCCTGTGACCGACGACGTCCTGCAAGTACGTGGACTCCGCAAGTCCTTCAACGGCACCGCGGTGCTCGACGGCATCGACCTGACCCTGACGCCGGGCTCCATCACCGCGGTGGTCGGATCGTCTGGGTGCGGCAAGACCACGCTGCTGCGGGTGATCGCCGGTTTCGAATCCCCCGACGCCGGCACCGTGACCATCGAGGGACGCCAAATGGCCGGTCCGACAAACACTGTCGCACCCCATCGCCGCGACGTCGGCTACGTGGCGCAGGACGGCGCGCTGTTCCCGCACCTGACGGTGGCCCAGAATGTCGCCTACGGTCTACGCGAGCGCGGGGCCGCAGCCCGGGCCAGGGTGAGCGAACTCCTGGACACCGTGTCGCTGGATTCCTCGTTCGCGCAGCGCAGGCCGCACCAACTGTCCGGCGGCCAGCAGCAGCGCGTCGCACTGGCCCGGGCCCTGGCCCGCCGCCCGGTGGTGATGCTGCTCGACGAGCCGTTCAGCGCGCTGGACACCGGGCTGCGCGCCGCCACCCGCAAGGCCGTGGCCCGGGTGCTGTCAGAGACCGGGGTGACCACCCTGATCGTGACGCACGACCAGGAGGAGGCACTGTCGATCTCCGATCAGATCGCGGTGATGCGTGAGGGCAGGTTCACCCAGGTCGGAACGCCCGAGCACGTGTACCGCCAACCTGCCGACCGATTCACCGCCGAGTTCCTCGGGGACTGCATCACGGTGGCGGGCACCGTCACCTCAGGCTGGGCCGACAGCGCTCTGGGCCGCGTGCCGGTCCAGGCCGGCGCGGCCGACGGTCCGTGCACGGTGGTGCTGCGACCCGAACAGCTTGTCGCCACGGCGATCTCGGACAGCGAGGGTGCTGCCGAGGCAGCGGCCAGCGCGGGAACCGTGATCGCCACCGAATTCCTCGGCCACGACGTACTGCTCACCATCGAGCCGGCCGCAGCCGGTGAGCCCATCGTCGTGCGCCAGCACAGCCTGAACCCGCCGACCCGCGACACCCAGGTCCGGATCGATGTGCGGGGCGCCGGGACGGCGTTGCCTTGAACCACCTCGCCGAGGCGCTGCGGGCCCATGGTGACCGGATCGCGGTGGTGACCGAGACCCGACAGGTCAGCTACGCCGCCCTCGCCGATCTCGTGTCCGAGGCCGCGGCAGCACTGGGCCCCGAACGCCGCCTGGTACTCCTCGAAGCACGTAATGATCTGCCGACTCTGGTGCACTATCTCGGCGCACTCGCAGGCGGCCATGTGTCGTTGCCCGTGCCCGCGGGTGGTGATCACCGGACGATCCGGCAGACCTACTCCCCCGACACCGTGGTCGATGCCGCGGGCATCCACCACGTGCGCGCCCGCAGCACACACCGGATGCACGACGACCTGGCCCTGCTGATGTCGACATCGGGCAGCACCGGATCACCGAAGCTGGTCCGGTTGTCCCACACCAACCTGGCCAGCAATGCCGCCGCCATCGCCGAGTACCTCGCAATCAGTGAAACCGACCGGGCGGCAACCACGTTGCCGATCTCCTACTGCTACGGGCTCTCGGTGGTCAACAGCCACCTGCTGCGTGGGGCCTGCCTGATCCTCACCGATCGCTCGGTGGTCGACGACAAGTTCTGGGACCTGTTCACCCGGCACCGGGCCACCACCTTCGCCGGGGTACCCCATACCTTCGATCTGCTCGACCGCATCGGTTTCGACACCATGGACCTGCCCCATCTGCGGTACCTCACCCAGGCGGGCGGACGGATGGCACCTGACCGGGTGCGCCGTTTCGCGGCTCTGGGACAACGCCGCGGCTGGCAGCTGTTCGTGATGTACGGGGCGACCGAGGCCACCGCTCGGATGGCTTATCTGCCACCGGAATTGGCTCTGTCACACCCCGAGGCCATCGGGCGTCCGATCCCCGGCGGCAGCCTGTCCATCCGCTCCGGTGACGGCTGGCCCGACGGCACGGGTGAGCTGGTCTACCGCGGAGCCAACGTGATGCTCGGATACGCCGACCGTCCCGAGGACCTGGCCCTCGGCGCCACCGTCGAAGAACTGCGCACGGGCGACATCGCACGGCGCACCTCCGACGGCCTGTACGAGATTGTCGGCCGCAGTGCGCGATTCGTGAAACTGTTCGGGCTGCGCATCGACCTGGACCGGCTGCAGACCACCCTCGCCGACCGCGGCGTGGCGGCACTGTGCACCGACGACGGTGAGACGCTCGCCGTGGCAGCCGCGGGCACAGGCGAAGCCACCGCCGACGACGTGCAACAGTTGATCGCCACCCTCGCGGGTGTGCCGGCCGGCGCGGTGCGCGCCGTGCTCGTCCCCGAACTACCCCGGTTGATTTCCGGCAAGCCGGACTACGCCGCGGTACGCGCGGCGGTCGCCGAACCGCGCGTGACCGACGTCGAGGATCTGAGGGGTCTGTTCGCCGACGTACTGCACGTCCCCGCCGAGTCCGTCGACCGCGACGCCAGCTTCGTCGACCTCGGCGGCAACTCGTTGTCCTATGTGGCCATGTCGGTCCGGTTGGAACGGGCCCTCGGGCGGCTGCCGAAGGACTGGCACCGGATGACGCTGCGAGACCTGGAGCGCAACTGCATGGCCCGCCGGCGTCGGTGGGCCACCGTGGAAACCAGCGTGGCCCTGCGTGCTGCGGCCATCGTCCTCATCGTCGGCTCGCATGCCGAGCTGTTCGCGCTGTGGGGCGGTGCACACATCCTGCTCGGGGTGGCCGGCTACAACTTCGGCCGGTTCTGTCTCACCCCGGTCCCCCGGTCGACCCGGTTGCGTCACCTGCGCAACACGATCGCCTGGATTGCGGTGCCCTCGATCGTCTGGGTCGCGGTCGCACTCGTGCTCACCGACGACTACTACGCGTCGAACCTGTTGCTGGCCAACAAGTTCCTGGGGCCGCCGGACAGCATGACCGCCGGGCGGTTGTGGTTCGTCGAGGTGCTGGTCTGGATCCTGGTGGCGCTGACCGCCGTGTGTGCGCTGCCCGGCGCCGACCGGTTGGAGCGACGCCGTCCCTTCGCCTTCGCCGCGGCGTTCCTGGCGCTGGGGCTGGTATTGCGTTACGACCTACCCGGTTTCGGCTTGGGCCGAGAAGCCTGGTTCACGATCCTGGCGTTCTGGTTCTTCGCAGCCGGATGGACAGCGGCCAAGGCCACGGCCACCTGGCAGCGCATGATCGTCACCGGCGTACTGGCGATCGGACTACACGGCTACTTCGGCAACACCGGTAGGGAAACCCTGGTGCTGGCCGGGTTCGCGCTGCTGATCTGGTTGCCCGCGCTGCGCTGTCCCGCTCCGGTGGCGGTCGGGTGCGGCCTGCTCGCCGAGGCATCGCTGTACACCTACCTGACCCACTACCAGGTCTATCCGTTGTTCGGTGACCACCGGGTGCTCGGCGTGCTGGCCGCACTCGTCGTGGGCGTGGTCCTCACCTATCTGGTGAACCTCGCGCAGAGATGGTTGGCGGGCAGGAACTCACGCCGGATCGCGATCGGCCACCAACCCCTCCTGCACCAGGGTGGCGGCCACCGCGCCGTCGGCGCGCAGCAGGCTTGACGTGATCAGCCCGCGACCCCGCGCGGTCGCCGGCGACCGCGACTCCAACAGATTCCACTCCCCGGCCCGCACCGGGCGGTGAAACCAGATCGACGAATCAGTGGTGCCACTGCGGTGGCTGCGCGACCGCATACTGTGCCCGTGCACCGCCAACGCCGGATCGATCCCGTACAAGTCGGTGATGTACACCGCGATCAGCGTGTGCACCACCGGGTCGTCGGGCAGTTCAGTGGTGACCCGCCACCACATCCGGCGGACGAACTCCTCGCCCTCGCCCTCGTCGGCGATGCGGATGTCGAACTCGTCGAGCGGCAGGGATGGCGCGGGACCGGGAGGCCCGGTACACGGGAGGACCTGAGGATCGTGCGGCATCGTGCCCCACCCGTGTTCGGGCCCGGCGAGAGCCGTCGCGAACGACACCGTGGCCGTGGTCAACATGCGGCCCTGCTCATACGATTCGACCCGTCGGGCCGAGGCCGTGCGCCCGTCGTACACGCGCTCCACGCGGTACTCGGCGGTCTCCCCGGCATTTCCACCGCGCAGGAATTGCAGGTGCATGTTGGTCGGCGCCCGATCGTCGCCGACGGTTCGGCAGGCCGCCGCCAGGCTCTGGGCGGCCAGCAGGCCACCGTAGGCCCGTTTGCCCTCCGGCCCGCTGGCATTCCCGGTGAACACCTCACCGGCCGCGTCTTCGCTGACGTCCAGCAGCCTCAGCAGGGTGCTCACCGCGCGTCGGTACCCGTTGCGACTGTGCCGGATTCGGTCAGCGCCGCGATCTCGTCGGCACCGAGCCCGAGGTGCTCGGTGAGCACGGACCTGGTGTCATCGCCGAGTGCCGGCGCGGGGACCGCAGGCGGGTACACCCCGCCGATCGACACCGGAAGGCCGGGCGCCAGGTAGGTGCCGATGCGGGGCTGTTCCAGCGGCGTGAACAGCGGATTGGCGACCACCCGCTCGTTGACCGCGACCTCGGCGAAGCTGCGGTACCGTTCCCACAGCACCGAGGTACCCGACAGTGCCGCACTGATCTCCTCGGCGGTGTGCTCGCTGAACCACAGGGTGAACAATCCGGTGAGGGCATCCCGGTGGGTGTAGCGCTGCCCTTCGTCGCTGAAGTCTGCACCGAACGCCTCGGCAAGGGCGGCAACGGCTTTGGTGGTTCCGGTGACTTCGGTGAGATCCCGGAAATGCCTGCCGGTCAGCGCCACGAGCATGAAGCCGACACCGTCGCTGCTGGTGAAGTTCTGCCCGTAGGTGCCGTACAGGGTGTTGCCGAGCCGTTCGCGGCTGGTGCCGTTGATCATCACCTCGGTCAGGAACCCCAGATTGCCCGCGGTGGCCAGCGCCACGTTCTCCAACGGGATGCTGATCCGTGCGCCCTCACCGGTGGAATCCCGATGGCGCAGTGCGGCACTGACTGCCAGCGCCACGTACAGCCCGCAACTGACGTCCCAGGCCGGAAGCACATGGTTGACCGGGGTGGCCAACTGCGCGGGCCCGGTGACCATCGGGAAGCCGAGCCCGGCGTTGACCGTGTAATCCACCCCGGTACCGCCGTCGGCGCGCCCAGACACCTCGGCATGAATCAGGTCCGGACGTAGAGCGGACAGAACTTCGTACGAATGCCATTGCCGCCCAGCTACATTGGTGATCAGAACCCCGGCTTCGGCGATCAGTCGTTGCACCAGCTGCTGCCCGTCAGGCGAGCGCATGTCGGCGGCCAGTGAGCGCTTGCCCTTGTTCAGCCCGGCCCAGTAGATGCTGTCGCCGCCGTCGGTGAGCGGCCAGCGGTGATAGTCGGCAGCGCCGCCGATGGGGTCCACCCGCACCACCTCCGCACCCAGCTGGGCCAGCGTCATGCCGGCCAGCGGCACGGCGACGAAGCTGGAGATCTCGACGATCCGCACCCCGGAAAGCGGGCGGGTCGGGTCCGGCGTTACGGAATCGGCCATGCCAGTCAAGCTATCGTGCGCCGACCAGTTTCACTGCGGCGGCCTCGATGGTGTCCTCGGACAGCAACACCTGCAGCGCGGCATCGCCCAGCGGGATGAAGCTGTCGGCACTGGCGACGCGCTGCACGCTGCCGGTGAAGCCGTGATCGATGAGTTCGGCCAGCACGCCTTCCCCCACGCCTCCGGTGCGGCGGGTCTCGTCGACGATGAGCACCCGGCCGGTCGCGTCCGCCTCGCGCAGCATGTCCTCGACCGGCAGCGGCGACAACCAGCGCAGGTCGACCACCCGCGCGGCGATCCCGGCCTGCTCCAGGCGACGGGCCACCCGCAGGCTCATCCACAATCCGTTGCCGAACGTCAGGATGGTCAGGTCCGTACCGGCGCCGTAGGTGCGGGCCGCACCGATGCGCACCGGCTCGGCCGGGTAGGGCGCCAACCATTCCTGATCACCGTCGTCATACAGGTCCTTGGTGTGATACAGGGCGATCGGTTCGAGGTAGATGCACACGGCGCCTGCGGTTTTCGCCGCGGCGACGCAGGTGTGCAACATCGCGGCCGCATCGTCGGGCCGGGCCGGCGAGGCGATCACCACCCCGGGGATGTCACGGATCGCGGCGATCGAGTCGTCGTTGTGAAAGTGGCCGCCGAATCCCTTCTGGTAGCCGTAGCCCGCGATCCGCACCACCATCGGATTCCGGTACTGACGGTTGGAGAAGAACTGGAGCGTGGCTCCCTCGCCGCGGATCTGGTCGGCGGCGTTGTGCAGATAGGCCAGGTACTGGATCTCCGGGATCGGCAGCAGGCCCGACACCCCGGCCCCCAGGGCCAGGCCGAGAATCGTCTGTTCGTCGAGCAGGGTGTCGAACACGCGGGCGGGTCCGGCGGTGTTCTGCAGGCCCCGGGTGACGCCGTACACGCCGCCTTTGCGGGCGATGTCCTCTCCGAATGCGATCGCCTCCGGGTGCGCCCGCAGCACGTCTTTGAGGGCCCGGTTGATGGCCAGCGCCAAGGTCAGCGGCGCGCCCCCCGGTTCTGCCGGGCCGGCCACCGAGACCGCCCGGGCCTCGTCGAACGTATCGCGCAGCGGTTTCATCACCGCCGGCGCGCTGTCGAGCTGTGCGCAGGCGCTGAGCTCCCCTGCCAGCGCGATCACCTCGGTCCGTTTGGCCTCGTATCGCTCGATGGCGTCGCCGGCGGTCAGCACACCGTGAGCCACAAGGATTCTCGCGGTACTGAGCACCGGATCTCGGTCGTAGTCGGCCAGGATTTCATCGGGCCTGCGATAGGCCGGCTCGTAGTCGGAGCCGGCATGGCCCATCAGCCGAACCGTGCCGAGATGCAGGAAGGCGGGTTTGCGATGGTTGCGCACCCACTGTGCGGCGGCCAGTGCGGTGTCGAACGCCGCGAACAGATCGCAGCCGTCGGCGGCGAAATACCGGAGTCCGTCGCGGTGGGCATAGGTCCGGGCCACCCAGCCGCGCGGTGTCTTGGTGCTGATCCCGATGCCGTTGTCTTCACAGACGAACAGCAGCGGCATGGGCAGCCCCTGGTAGGAGGCGTGCAGTGCGGCGTTGATGGCGCCAACGGCCGTCGAGTGGTTGGCCGACGCGTCACCGAAGCTGCACACCGTGACCGCATCGTCGGGCCACGGACAGGCGACATCGAGCTTGCGGGCCCGGGCGATCGAAAAGGCGACTCCCACCGCCCGCGGTAGGTGCGAGGCGATCGTCGACGTCTGCGGAATGATGTTCAGGTCATGGCGGCCGAACACCTTGTGCCGCCCGCCGGAAATCGGTTCGTCAGTGGCAGCGACCAGGCCCAGCAGCACATCGCGCACAGGGTCGCTGCCGGCGACCTGAGCAGCACGGGCCAGGTAGAAACCACCGGAACGGTAATGCAGCAGCGCCGGATCGTCTGCGCGCAGCGCCGCGGCGACCGCCGCGTTGCCCTCGTGTCCGGATGACCCGATCGTGTAGAAGCCCTTGCCCCGTGCCCGCAGCCAGCGCGCGGCCAGGTCGAGGTGGCGACTGCCCAGCTGGGCGTCGAAGAGGGCCAACGCATTCCGTTCGGTCAACGCCGATCCGTCGGGCCACGGTTGGTCGCCGGGTCCGGTGAACTCCGAAACGGTGGTGCAGAAGTAGTCGTCGATGGCTTCGTGGTGAGAACTGGCCACCTGGCCTCCTGAGCTCGCGGTGGGCGGACGATGAGCGCAACGCCGACTCGTCAGCGGAACGCCGGAATTCCGGTGAGCGCCTGCCCGATGATCAGACTATGCATTTCGCTGGTGCCTTCGTAGGTCAACACCGATTCCAGGTTGTTGGCGTGCCGCATCACCGGATATTCGGCTGAGATGCCGCTGGCGCCCAGGATGGTGCGCGCGGTGCGGGCGATCTCCAACGCTTCCCGGACATTGTTGAGCTTGCCGAGGCTGACTTGATCCGGAACCAGATCGCCGCTGTCCTTGCGCCTGCCGAGGTGCAGTGCGAGCAACACACCTTTTCCGTACTCCAGCGTCATGTCCGCGAGCTTCTGCTGCGTGAGCTGGAAGCCGCCGATCGGCCGGCCGAACTGTTCGCGTGACCGCGCATACTCCAGTGCGGTCTGTAGGCAGTCCCGCGCCGCGCCGAGGGCACCGAACACGATGCCGAACCGCGCTTCGTTCAGACAGCGCAGCGGCGCGCCGAGGCTGGTCGCTCCGGGGAGCCGTGCGCTGTCGGGCAGCCGAACACCGTCGAGTACCAACTCGCTGGTCACCGACGCCCGAAGAGACATCTTCGACTTGATCGTGCTGGCGGTGAAACCCGTTGTGTCCGTGGGTACGACGAAGCCGCGGACGCCCTCGTCGGTGCGCGCCCAGATGACGGCCACGTCGGCCACCGATCCGTTGGTGATCCACATCTTGGTGCCGGTCAACACCCAGTCGTCGCCGGACCGGACCGCCCGCGTTCGCATCCCGGCCGGGTTGGACCCGTGGTCGGGTTCGGTGAGGCCGAAGCACCCGATGGCGCGACCGGCGGCCATCGCAGGGAGCCACCGCTGCTTCTGCTCCTCGCTGCCGAAGGCGTGAATGGCGAACATGGCCAGCGATCCCTGCACGCTGACCAGCGACCGGATCCCGGAGTCACCGGCTTCCAGCTCCAGACAGGCCAACCCGTAGGCCACCGCGCTGGTGCCGGCGCATCCGTAACCCTGCAGGTGCATGCCGAGCAGCCCCAGTTCGCCGAGCTCGCGCGCCAACTCCCGGGCCGGGAGCTCGCCGCTCTCGTACCAGCCCGCGACGTGCGGGCTGATACTCCGCTGGACGACCGATCGCACGGTGTCGCGAATTTCGCGTTCTTCGGCCGAGAGCAGCGCATCGATACCGAACATCGGGTCGGCGTCGACGGTTCCGGAACTGCGTGGGGCCACAGCAGCTTCAACCATATTTCTGGACTCCTGGTGGTTGGTGGTCGGTTCAGCAACACCCGATGCGGCGCGCCGTGGATTGCGCGGCAGGCGCCGGATCGCCGCGCCAGGTGACCGCGCGGCTCGGAGGCGGGGTCTGTTCACTGCGTGTCTTCACCAGCGGCATACCGTCGACCAGCACGGTCGCGATGCCCGGTAGGTCACCGAAGGCAAAGCACTCCAGGGCGTCGTCGGCGGACGATCCGGTGACCGGCCCGAGGACCAGCAGGTCGGCAGGTCGCCCTTCCGCGAGCACCCCGGTGTCCAGGCCGTGCGCCCGCGCGGTCTGGCCGGTGGCCGCCGCGACCGCGCGCGCCGGGTCGACGCCGCAGATCGAGGCCAGGAAGCAGATGTTGCGCAGCATTCCCCGAGGGATGACGCCGGTGCCACCGGGAGTGTCGGTGCCGAGCGTGAGCCTGCCGAGTTCGTCGCGCGCGGCCAGGTGGTCCACGACCAGTTTGGTCGCGCGGTAGTTCATGGAACTGCACACCTCGACGTGGGCAGCGGGCAGATCGGCGATGATCGCCGCGATGTCCTCGTCAGGCGGTGGGATCGGGCCACCCGAGATATGACCCACGATGTCCGGCTTGACCGCCACCACGACGTCACGTCCGGCCACCCGGCTCGACCCGGACCGCGACACCCCGCCGGAGTGCATCTTGACCGTCATGCCGCGCTCGTGGGCCCATTGGACGTAGCGCTGCGCTTCGCCGTCCCCCAGCCGGCTCCAGTCGTAGAAGATGAACTTGAGCTGCTCGATGCCTTCGCGATGCGCCCGGTCGAAGTGCTCCTCGGTCATGCCCGGCACCAGCAGCACCGTGCCCGCGTTGACCTTCACCCCCGAAGGGCGCACACGCCCGGTGGTGTGCTTGGACGTGATCGCGATGCTCAGTACGAGTTCCGGTGTCAGCGCGCCGAAATCCAAGCCGGGGATGTGCAGTTCGCCCGCGGACACCATCGAGGTGGTCCC
Source organism: Mycolicibacterium boenickei (assembly GCF_010731295.1). Taxonomy (NCBI): domain Bacteria; kingdom Bacillati; phylum Actinomycetota; class Actinomycetes; order Mycobacteriales; family Mycobacteriaceae; genus Mycobacterium; species Mycolicibacterium boenickei. The sequence goes on from NZ_AP022579.1 coordinate 5,281,814, forward strand.
GCCCTGGAGATAGTTGCCGATCCAGCCGACCGAGTTCTGCGCCGGCGTCCACTCGCCGAACGTCGGATGCACGTGCCCGTCGACGAGTCCGGGTATGACGGTCAATCCGCCGGCGGACAGCACGTGGTCGGGATCGTGGTGGTCGACCCCGATGCCTGCGACGTATCCGTCCTCGATCAGCAGCGTGGTGTCACGCTGGAGTGGCGACGAGGCATCGCCGGACACCAGCAGGCCGATGTCCTCGACGAGCAGTGTGGTCACAGGTCCTCCCACGGTTGGATTTTGTATACACTATCCGATGTTGCGTGATCGGCATAGCGCAACCGACGGCGACACGGTTGCGGCGCCCGCCGATGCACCCCTGTAGGTATTCACCGCTGCCGCAACCACATCGGTGCCATCAACGGCGCGACGAACACGACCAGCAACACGATCACCGCACCCGCGATATTCATCGCCAGCCGCACCGCGCCCTCGTACCAGGGGAACAATTCCGGGTATTCACTGATCACCAGCAGCACGGGAGGACCGGTGATCGCCCACCACGTGTAGTTGACGGGCCGCAGCGCCATCGCGAGCAGGAACAGCAGCACGGTCAGTCCGATCATCACCGGCGCCGGTGGATGTGCCCCCAGCAGAGCTGCGGCGATCACCGCACCGACTGCGTTGCCCGAAAGCCGCTGCGCCAAGCGCTGGCCGGTCCGGGACTGGGTCGGCTGAATGGTCAGCAGCACGCTGGTGACCAACCAATGGCCGCCCACCATGCCGGCGGGCAGCAGTGTCGCCAGCAAGACGGCCAGCCCCACGGCGACCCCTACCCGAACCGCATGAGCCGCCCCGGCCGGCCCGCTCGCCGAGGTCGGCTCATCCTCGCCGCGGTGCCGCAGCCGGGAAACCGCGAACCACACCATCCAGCCGACGAACACGATGACGATGCCGACGAGATAGGGGCACAGCGCGGTCGGACCCGCGGCGCCTCGATCCAGGTCGATCGATATCAGGACCACCGCCAGGCCCGCGGTGGCACCGACCCCGGGCACGAGTGCGCCCGCGATCGACGCCGCGACGGTGAGCGCCGCGAGTGCCACGGCGTTGTGCATGCCGACGACGAGCGCTCCGACGGCCATCACCGTCGCGGCCCGCACAGCCATGGTGTGCAGGGCCGGCCGCCACGCGGTGGGTATCTCGGGGACGGCGGTCAGCACGAAGCCCAGCCCGATCGCCGACCCCCACTCGGCCCGGCCCGACAGTACTGTGCCACACAGGATCACCCCCAGCCCGACGGCCAGGGCAGCAGCCATCCCCCACCGGCTGCCGCCCACCGGACGCAGCAGCTCCGGAGTGCGGCCCCGGCCTCCGTTCACAAGGCTGTCGGCAGGCCCCGTGCGCGACGCCATCACCCGGATTCGCCGGCGGCGTCCAACACCGCCTGCACAATGCCTTGGTAGCCGGTGCAACGGCAGATATTGCCTGACAACGCCTCTCGCACTGAATCCTCGGTCAGCGGCTTCTCGGTATCGGGATCACGCAACAGCTCGACGGCAGTGACGAGGAATCCCGGGGTACAGAACCCGCACTGCAGGCCCCCTCGCTCCGAAAACGCCTGGCGCAGCCTTCTGGTCTCCTCGAACTCCTCCAGACCCTCGACCGTCGTCACCCGCATCCCGTCGATCTGCACCGCCAGCATGAGGCAGGTGCGCACGCTGCGACCGTCGAGGAATACCGAACAAGCGCCGCATACCCCGTGCTCGCAACCCAGATGTGTTCCGGTCAAGCCCAGTTCGTCCCGCAGAAAATCTGCCAGCGTCAATCGGGGCTCCACCGTGCGCTGTATCGACCGGCCGTTGACCACAGCTGATATCGGCACACGCGCCGGCGCTTGCGACGGATCGGTAGCCGGAGTCTCAATTGCCCGCACGGACCGTCTCCTGTCCTTCTTCGATGCGTCGATGAGCTTCGGTGAGTGCTTGCGCCAAAGCCTCGGCGCACAACCGCCGCGAGTAGTCGGGGTCATCCGACGATGGCTCGGCGGTATCGGCCCAACGCTGTGCCAGCCCTCGCCACAATCGCGCCGACGGACGTTCACCGACCACCTCGTCGCCGGTGAACAGCAGCGGCCGGTCCGCGGCGCTGAGAGCACCGGCGCGCAACGACGCGATCCGGCCCGCACTGTCGACACTCAGCAGACAACCGGCCCCGGCCAGCCCGTAATCACCGTGTTGCCGGGCATATTCGACGAATCCCCAGCCCTGATCGCGACCGATGGCCGGGATCGAAACCCACGTCACCATCTCGTCCGGTTCCAGCGCATTGGTGTAGAACGACACGAACATGTCCTCGGCCGCGACAGCGCGACGGCCGCCGCCCGCGGACTCGGCGTGAAATGTCGCGCCGAGCACCAAGGTGGCCAACGGCATTTCGGCCGCCGGATCGGCGTGAGCCACCGAACCGCCGAGAGTTCCGCGGTTACGGATCCCGACGTGTCCGATCTGGCCGGCAGCGGTCGCCAGCAACGGCGCGCGAGCGGCGATCAGCGGATCGACCTCGACGGTGCGATGAGTCACCAACGCGCCGAGGATCAGATCGTCGGTGTCGTCGAAAACCCGCCGGAGTTCGTCGAGACGGCCGATGTCGATGATTGCGCTCGGTCGCGCCAACCGAAGGTTCATCAGCGCCATCAGGGACTGCCCGCCGGCCATCAGTTTGGCGTCTGGATAACTCGCCAACTGCTCGAGGGCCTCGCCGACCGAATCCGGCCTGAGATAATGAAAGGGCGCGGGCTTCACGATGCCTGCCGGTCAAGGGCTCGGAACAGATGTGCCGTGCAGATCGGCGTGCTGTCGATCTCGATCCGTCCACCGAGTGCATCGTCGACCGCCCCGGCGAGAACGGCGTACACGGCGATGGTTCCGCTCTCCCCCGCCCCGCGAACCCCGATCGGGTTCGCCGGGGTGTCGGCATGCAGATGCCGTACCCGCACCATCGGCATGTCTGTCGTCAACGGCAGGTGGTAGGCGGCGAACGTGGTCGATTGCGGCTGACCGGTTTCCGAGTACTTCCACTGCTCGAACAGCGCCCCGCCGACCCCCTGAGCGACACCGCCGATGATCTGTCCTTCGACGATTCTCGGATTGATCTCACGACCGCCCTCGTGCGACACCGCATACCGCAGCACCTTGACGATTCCGGTCCGCCGGTGCACGCCGACGATCGCAGCGTGCACACCCATCGTCCAGGTCACCGTCGAAACCCGATGTACCGCAGTGACATCGAGAGCACCACTGCTCTCCTGCTCGCCCCCCACCGCGGCGGCCCTCGCGAGTTCCACCCAGTCGATCGAATAGTCCCTGGCGACGTGAAACCGCCCACCGGCGTATTGGACGTCGCCGCGTCGTGCGTTGGACAGGGCTGCCACCCGCTCGGTGGCCAGCTCGATCAGGGTGCAGGCGGCTTTGTGTACCGCTGAGCCGGCGAGAATCGCCGAACGGCTGGCGAAGGTGCCGACGCCGTCGGGCAGCCGATCGGTGTCCCCCGGCACGTAATGCACCCGGTCGAACGGCACCGCCAAAGCCTCGGCGGCAACCTGCGCGAACACCGTCTCATGCCCCTGACCGGCCGACGCCGCTCCAGCGGTGACCTCGAACCGGCCGTCGGGCAGCAGGCGTATCCGCGCGGTCTCGTGCGGGCCGCGGCCGGTGGCCTCCAGATAGGACGAGACGCCGTACCCGATGTGGTACTGCGGGAACTCGACTGCGCAGGAGGCTGATTCGCTCCGCGGCAGCGCGTCGAGCACCGATTCGAGACAGGCCCGATAGTCGCGCCCGTCGTACCTGATCGGGACCCCGTCACGGTACGGAATCGGCCGGGGGTACGGCATGTCCGCATGGGTCAGGAGGTTGCGCCGCCGGATCTCGTCGGTACTGAGGCCGATCTCCCGGGCTGCGGCGTCGAGGCTGCGCTCCAGGGCGAACGTCGCCTCGGGCCGGCCGGCACCGCGATACTGGGCGACCAACGTCTTGTTGGTCAGCGCTGCGCGACCGGAGATCTGTGCGGCCGGTATCCGATACGGGCCGAGGAGGTGGATCGCGGTGTTGGCGATGATGCCGGCCACCCAGAGGCTTCCGGCCCCGATGTCGACGACGAAATCGTCTGCCCAGGCCAGGATGTGGCCGTCGCGGTCGACGGCAAGCCTGGTGCGGTGCACCTGATCGCGGCCCTGCGCGCTGGCCAGCAGATGTTCCTGGCGATCCTCGATCCAGATCAACCGGTGGCCGGTGCGGCGGGCCAACAGTGCCAGCAGGATCTCTTCGCCGTACACGTTGGCCTTCGTACCGAACCCACCGCCCACGTCGGGAACCGCGACCTTGACATCCTGGCGCGACCAGCCGGTCACCGCGCAGATCGCGTTGCGCACCATGTGCGGAACCTGAGTCGAGGTGGTCACCTCCACCCGCTGCAGCCGAGAGTCGAACTGCGCCAGCACGCCTCGGCATTCCAGGGGGACCGCCCCGTGCCGGTTCATCCGGTAGGTACCGCTGACCACCGTTGCGGCCGAAGCGAACCCGCTCTCGACATCGCCGAACGAATAGTGCAACCGCGCCGCCTCGTTGCTGTCGAGATGTTCGAACAACGGCGGGCAGCCGGCCTCGAGAGCGCTGAACGGATCGGTCACCACCGGCAGCGGCTCATAGTCGACCTCGACGGCCTCCAGCGCGTCTTCGGCCCGATAGCGATCCTCGGCGACCACCACAGCCACCGGCTGTCCGGCGTAGTGCACGCGGTCGTGGGCCAGGATCGGCAGCCGCTGCTCGGCCAACACACACGACGTGGCAGCGGTGAAGTCCGGATCGGGAGTGGTCAGTGACGGGATGGGGACACCACACAGACCCAGGTCATCGGCGGTGTAGACACCGATCACACCCGGCATCTGCTCGGCCACCGACGCGTCGAGCCGGATGATCCTCGCGTGCGGTTGAGCCGACCGCAGGAACACGACGTGATGCGCACCCGCCGCACAGTCGGCCACGAACTGACCGTGGCCGCCGAGTAGGCGCTCGTCTTCGCGACGCCGGACCGAGCTACCGATGTGCCCCTGCGCCGATGAGTTCGCGGTCAATGAAGTCGTTTCTCCCACTGCCAGAGCGCAATCGAGATACCGAACGAGATGGTGATCAGCAACATGATGGTGGCCACCATGGACGGGTAGTCGCCGTGACTGTAGGCCTGCAGTACCACCCGGCCGAGACCTCGTCTGGTCGCGAAGAACTCCGACAGCACCACCCCGACAACCGCGAGGCTCACCGCCAGCCGGATTCCGGTCAGCAGCGGCCGCCGGATCGCCGGGATGATGATGTGCACCAAGGTCTGCCAGGCGTTGGCCCGCACCGACCGAACCAGTTTCCAGTACACCCGCGGGATTTCCTGCACGCCGGTGGTCACGTTGATCAATACCGGGAACAGTGCGAACAGCACCCCCATCACGATCTTGGAGCCAGACAGGCTGAAGATCGGCAGCAGTACCGGGTACAGCACGATCTTGGGAATTCCGTTCAGCACGATCAGCATCGGCTCGAACATCACGCGCAACCGCTGGGACAAGCCGAGCACCAGACCCAGCGCCCCACCGACTGCCGTGCCGATCACGAACGCCAGGAACACCGACTGTGCCGTGACCCGCAGATCGAACAGATACCCGGGATCGGCAAGATTGTGGACGAGTACCCGGAAGGTCTCGACCGGCGAGGGAATCACGAACGTCAACGCCGAGAAGATCTCCCAGACGACGACCACCACGAGTGCCAGCAGGGTCGCCCCGACTGCCTGGTTGCCGAGGACGGCGCGGAGTCGCTGCGGCATAGTTCGCGCGGGCGACGCATGGTGTCCGGCGGGTGACTGCAGGGTCGAGGTCATCGGTTCCTCCCACGCAGCAGAATGCGTTCCACCGCGGCCAGCAGGGCCGTGAGGATGCAGGACAGCACCAGCACGACCGCGATGTAGGCGAACATCTCGTTGTTGTTGAAAATCTCGTAGAGGTACCGGATCCGGTAGCCCAGGCCGGCCTGCGCGGTGGTGAACTCCATCGCGATGGTTCCGATCAACGCGTAGACGACGGCCAGGCGCAGGCCCGCCACGATGTACGGTCCGGCCGCCGGGATGGCGATCGCGAAAAGGGTCTGCCGGGGCGAGGCCTTCAGTGAGCGGGCCAGTTTCATGTACACCGGCGGCATCGTGTTGAGCCCGACCGCCGTGTTCAGCGCCATCGGAATGGCCGCCATGATGGTCGCCAGGATGATCACCGACGTCGCGTTGATCCCGACGATCACGATCATCACCGGATAGAACAGCACAAGCGGCACCGCGTAGAACGACACCAGGTACGGCTCGAAGATGCGCCCGACGGCAGGCAGCTTCCAGAAGGTCAGGCCGGCCGCGAAACCCAGCAGGCTGCCGAACAGAATCGAGAACGCCACCTCGATACCCGTCCGGGCCGCGTCCTTCCAGAACTGCCCTTCGCCGAGGAGACGGCCGAGCTCGGACAGAATCACCGAAGGCGCGGGCAGAATGCGGTCGCTCCACAGCCCGGTCCGGGCGCCCAACTCTGCGAGCACTAGGAATCCGACGATGAGCGCGAGTGTCGAGACCATACTGATCGCCGAGTTGCCCAACCGGATCTTGCGCTGCTGCGGCTCCGGACGGCCCGCTTGGGTACTCATGTCTTCGGTTGGCAGGTCATCCTGTGCGACATATGAAGTCGTCACGTAGCCACCTTCTTCTGGGCTTCCTGCTGTCTGAACCCGCGCATGGATTCGGCTTGCAGTGACGTCCAGATCCGGTTCTGCAGTTCGTTGAATCGCGGGGTGGAGACCATGCTCGCGTCACGCTCGGAGGGTAGGTCGATGTCGACGACATCGATGATCGATCCAGGCCGGTACGACATCACCCAAACCTGTTGGGAGAGCAGAATCGCCTCGGAAATGTCATGGGTGACGAACACGATGGTCTGTTTGGTTCTCGCCCAGATCTGTCGCACCTCGGCACCGAGAAACAAGCGGGTCTGCTGGTCGAGCGCCGCGAAGGGCTCATCCATCAGCACCACTTCCGGCTGAACCGCCAAGGTCCGCGCGAGCGCGACCCGCTGCCGCATGCCCCCGGAAAGCATGGAGGGATACGATTTTTCGAAGCCGCCGAGTCCGACCAGTTCGATCGCCTCTTTCGCCCGCCGCCGGCGATCGGCCTTGTCGGTACCGATCATCTCCATCGCGAACGCCACGTTCTCCTCGACCGTGCGCCACGGCAACGTGGAATCTTCCTGAAACACCACACCGATTGACGGGTCGGGGCCGGTGACGGGCCTCCCGGCGACGCGCACCAGTCCGGTTGACGACTCCTGCAGACCGGAGATCACGGCCAGCAGGGTTGACTTTCCGCACCCGCTCGGTCCGACGATGGACACGAAACTGGCATGCGGCACATGCTGTTTGATGTCGGTTACCGCTGTCACCTTGCCAGCCGGGGTATCGAAGACCACGGAGACGTTGTCGATCCGGATACCGTCACGATCCATTGGTACGCCTTTCGGGGGTACTGACCCTGGTCAGCTCAGATGTCGGTCTGCGCGTCGTCGGGCAGGTACTGCTGATCAAGCATTGCGGCCCAATCGATCTGCTCCGGGATCTGCCCGGCGCCGACCATCAGCTCGGACAGATTCTTCAACCCCTCCGCGTCGACTTTCAGGGAATACCCCTTGGCAAGATCGGGATTGCCGGCGAACGCTGCCCTCATCACTTCGGGCGACACTCCGACCAGAGGGGCGATCTCATCGGCCGCCTCACCGGGATTGGCCACCAGCCAGTCGTTCAGTCGATCGGCGACGGTGAAGAACGCGCGCACGTTATCGGGATTCTGTTGGGCATATTCGGCATTCACCGCCACCAGGTCGGCAGGCAGGTCGCCCACCACGTCCCTGGAATCGACGAGCACCTCGGCGTGATCGGACGCCTGCTTGTCGGCGATGAACGGCTGCATGGCCCAACCCGCGGTGATCTGACCAGCCTTGGCAGCGGTCCAGTTGTCGCCCATCGGTCCCACCGCTTGCGACTTGACCCCGAGCTTGCGCTCCAGGCCCTTGACGATCAGCTCGGTGGACGAGCCCGCGGAACTGAACCCGAGGGTGGCGTTCTCCAGTTTCCGGCCCGGTGGCGAGATCCACGAGAAGTCGTTGACCTGGAACCAGGGCGCAACCACCTTGAGGTTCGAATTCGGTTGCTGCGCCGCGAGAATCACCGAACTGTTGCCGGCGATCGCCATATCCGCGTCACCGCTGGTGACCACACGCAGAGTGTTGCCGCCGCCGCCACCTGAATACAGATCGACATTGACACCCTGTTCTTTGAACCAGCCCTTGTCGATTCCGACCTGCAGTATCGCCATGAAGGGCAGACTGTCGACGCCGGTCGCCGAGATGCTCAGCGTATCCGCACCGCCACTTTCCGGACCTGTCGATTCGTCGGCACACGCGGTCGCTGCCGCGACGAGTGCCACCGCGGTACCCGCCGCGGCGAACACTTTACGAAACCAGGCCATGGACGCAAACCTCCGAGACGGGTTGAATATTGGATACACTATACGAATTACTGTGATCTAGGTCAATGTTTCGGCCCAATAGGTCAACATTTTGGTCCAATGCGGGAGGCACCGCCACCCATCCACAGCCGGGACAGCTCCAGCCCGACCGCGACGCCGATCAGTGCCGCGGCCGTGGTGAACCTCGACCTCGGCGCAGCAGTTACCCGAAGAGATGCCCTGCTCGTGGCATCCGGTTCCCCGGCCCCGGCCTTGGCAACCGAAACACCGTCAGCCGCAGTGAGATTTCTCTTCAGCGGAGGCGGGGCACCAGGCACCGCGCTACCGGGTGCGGGAAACTCCCGGTGGGGCCCGTCAGCCACGGCCGTCGACGATGCGCGCGAAGGTGCGGATGGTGGGCGCCCGACTCTCCCCCGGTCGCACGAACGGCACGATCGACACCTGGTCGACGCCAAGCGATTCGATCTCCTTGAGGCGCTGCGCGCATTCGTCAGGTGTCCCGGCGAGCGCAAACAGGTCGACCAGCTCGTCGGGCACCAGGTCGGCGTGCGAGGCCTCGGGATTCATGTGCTGGTAGTAGTCGTAGGAGTCTCGGATCCGATCGATCGCCTTCTCCAGAGCGGGCTCCACCTTGGCCGGGAGCGGTCTGATCGCCACGCGAGACACATGCGCGCGCACCAGATCCCGCGCCTTGGTCCGATCTTCGTCGATGGCCGTCGGGGTCCACAAAACCACGTGGATGTCATCGAGGGAACGGCCACTCTCGGCCGCGCCGGCTTCGATTGTCTGCAACGCCGCCTCGATGAAATTCGGCGCAGTGCCGACCAGCACGATGACGCCGTCGGCAATGCGTCCCGACATCCGCAGGATCTTCGGGGCGGAGGCGGCGATATAGATCGGAATGTCCATCGGACCGGTCAGATAGTTGAGGTGGTACTCGGCGCCGCTGGTCGGCTCCGCCACCTTCTCCCCCCTGAACAATGCCCGAAGCTCGCGTATCGACTGTTCGAGCTCGGCCAGCTTGAGCGGCTTGAGACCCATTGTCCGCAAAGACGAGTCGCCGGTGCCTATGCCCAGCGCCACCCGGCCACCGGTGTATTCGGCCAGGGTCGCCCACGTCGACGCCAGTAGGGATTGATGCCGAGTCACCGCATTGGTGACGCCGGTGCCGAAGATGATGCGTTCGGTTCCGACGGCCGCGGCTCCCATGACGGTGGAGGACTCTCGCCAGATGTTCTGCGAATCCCCGAACCAGACGTTGTCGTAACCGAGCGATTCGCTCAATCGCACGTATTCGCACATCGTGCCCACCGGTTCGGTCGGAAACAGACCGACTCCCTTACTCAGCACTATCGACCTCCTGGGCGACGTTGGATATCGTATCCAATCGTAGGGCGGGCCTTCGGGACGCACAACCGCAGCACGAAATCGAGGAGACCGAAACCGCCATGCAGCTAGTCAACGAGTTCTCCGTCGATGCCCCGCTCGACATCGCCTGGGCGGCACTGACGGACGTGCCCCGCGTGGTCGAATGCATCCCTGGCGCAACGCTGGAGAGCCACGACGGCGACGACTACCGCGCCAACGTCGCCATCAAGGTGGGCCCGGTCGGACTCACCCTCGCCGGCACGGCGACCGTGATCCGTCGCGACGACAGCACGCATGAGATGGCGGTGCGCGGACAGGCCCGTGACCGGAAAGGGAACGGCTCGGCGGAAGCCACAGTCACCATGTCAGCCTGCGAACGGGGCGGCCACACCGACGTCACGGTACGGACCGACCTCGAACTGGGCGGCCGCATCGCCCAGTTCGGCAGCGGAGTCATCTCTCAGGTCAGCAACCGCATCATCGGTCAGTTCGTCCGCAGGCTCAACGGAATGATTGTTGGGTCAGCCGGGCCCCAGGGCGCGGCCGCCGAGGCGATCCCTACCCCACGACAGGCTGAGTTCGCCGAAAATGACTGGTGTTCAATCCTGTTGACCACCTTGGCCGGGATCGCGCTGGGCCTTGCGATCGGACGCACCACCGCGCGACGGATCTGATCAGTCGCGCACGGCTGCGACGAGTTCGAGTTCCACGCATGCGCCACCGGGCAACGACGCCACCCCGATCGCGGTGCGGGCGTGCGCCCCGCACTCTTCTCCGAATATCTCGAGCAACAGCTCGGACGCTCCGTCGATCACCCCGGGATGGGAATCGAAATCCGAAGTGGCGCGGACATATCCACGCAGGTGCACCAGTGCGGTGACCGAATCCAGGCCGACGGCGGCATCCAGCGCTGCCACGAGATTGAGGGCAGCCAGCCGCGCCTGGGCCGCTGCCTGCTCAGTGGTGACATCAGCGCCGACCACACCCACTGCGCCGGGATCGTCGGGACGACGTGCGGTGGTTCCCGAAACCCACAATTGGTCGCCATGCCGACGGCTCGGAAAATAGACCCCCTTCGGCCGCGCCGGCGCCAGCAGCTCGATTCCCAACGAAGCCAAGCGTTCCCCGACCGTCACGCCCCCGGGTCCTGATTGCCGAAGACGGTGTGCAGGTGATCGATGGCATGACTGCGGTGCTGGTGGTTCAACGCGACCACCCGATCGACATCGCGTGCCGCCATCGCATCGACCAGCAGCACGTGCTCACTGTTGACCTGCTCCAGGTCCATCAGGTGCGCGTACATCGGACGATATGCGTCGGCGGTGTTCCACAGCTGGGTGACGATCCGCTTGGTGCGCGCCATCCGACTGGCTTCGAAGGTGAGGAAGTGGAACTGCCGGTTCGCCAGCCCCACCCCGATGAGATCCGCCTCGGCTGCGGCCCGGTCCATCACGGCCATCTGCTCACGCATGGCATCGATGAGTTCGTCGGTGACCGCGGGCATGGCATCACGGATGAGTTCGGCCTCGAGGATGTCGCGGATCCGGAACACCTCGACGAGTTCGTCCAACCCGAGTTGCGCGACGCGATATCCGCTGTGCGGCACGTAGGTGATGTATTCCTCGGCCTCAAGGGTTTTCAGCGCCTCGCGAACCGGAATCCGCGACATGCCGAATTGCTCGGCCAGGCTCTCCTGCACGATCCAGCTGCCGGGCGCGAGTTTGCCACTGGTGATGTCGCGTCGCAGCGCTTCGGCCACCGCCTGCTGGGCGGTTTTGGGCCGGACGAAATCCGACCGCGCTCCAGTTGCGGAGTCGGACGCGACGGCGGTACGTCGGGTGGCTGTTCGCGGTGGCATCAGGTCTCGCTTTCGCTAATATTGGATACTCTATGCGATCACCAGGTCGCGATGCCAGATCGCCGCCTCTTTGCGGCGCGTCATCACTGCAGAGTTGACCGTCGAACGCTCAGATCAGCTCGATCGCCTCGGCGATCGACGGCAGCACCCGGCTGGGCCGGAACGGATAGCGTTCGATGTCCTCGACCGACGTCGAACCGGTGAGCACCAGGATGGTCTCCAGCCCCGCCTCGATCCCGGCCACCACATCGGTATCCATCCGGTCCCCCACCATGACGGTGTTCTCAGAGTGCGCCTCGATCCTGTTCAGGGCACTGCGGAACATCATCGGATTGGGCTTGCCGACGAAGTAGGGGTCGCGACCGGTGGCCTTGGTGATCATCGCGGCCACCGAACCGGTCGCGGGTAGCGGCCCCTCCGCGGACGGGCCGCTGACGTCCGGGTTGGTGGCGATGAACCGGGCCCCGCCGAGGATCAGCCGGACCGCTTTGGTGATCGCCTCGAATGAATAGGTGCGCGTCTCCCCCAGCACCACGTAGTCCGGGTCGATATCGGTCAGGGTGTAGCCGGCCTCGTGCAGCGCGGTGGTCAGCCCGGCCTCACCGATCACATAGGCCGAGCCACCGGGCTGCTGATCGTCGAGGAACGCCGCCGTGGCCAGGGCCGACGTCCAGATCGATGTCTCGGGCACGATCAGCCCGGAGCGCGCCAAGCGGGCGGCCAGGTCGCGCGGAGTGAAGATCGAGTTGTTGGTCAGAACCAGGAACGGCCGTTGCTTGTCGGCCAGCGTCTGTAGGAATTCGGCGGCGCCCGGCAGCGCGTGTTCTTCGCGCACCAGGACGCCGTCCATGTCGGTTAGCCAGCACTGAGCAGGTGGACGCACGGGTCCAGTGTCCCAATTCGCGCCGCGAATCAGGGGCCAACCGGGTGATAGCGGCGTAAAACGCACACCGAGACTGCACTCAGGGACCGATTTTTCGCGATTCTTGTCCCTGAGCGCAGTCTCGGTGAAGAGCAGGCGCTAGATCAGTTGGCGTGCTGATCGGCCACGTCGAGCGCGGAGTCCAGGATCGCCAGACCCTCGCGGGCCTCTTCCTCCGTCACGTTGCACGGCGGCACCACATGGATCCGGTTGAAGTTGGCGAACGGCAGCAGGCCGTTGGCCTTGCACGCCCCGACCACGGCGTTCATCGCCGGGCTTGAGCCACCGTAGGGCGCCAACGGCTCCCGGGTCTGCTGGTCGGCGACCAGTTCGACGGCCCAGAACACACCCGCGCCGCGCACCTCGCCGATGCTGCGGTGCTTGGCGGCCAACTCGGCCAGACCGGGAGCCAGAACCTCGGCACCGATCTTGGCCGCGTTCTCGACCATGCCCTCGTCAGCCATCGCGTTGATGGTCGCGACGGCGGCCGCGGTGGCCAGCGGATGGCCGGAGTACGTGAGCCCGCCCGGGTAGGGCCGATGCGCGAACGTCTCGTAGATGGCCGGGCTGATCGCCACCCCGCCGAGCGGCACGTAACCGGAGTTGACCCCCTTGGCGAAGGTCATCAGGTCCGGGACCACGTCGAAATGCTCGATGGAGAACCACTTTCCGCTGCGCCCGAATCCCGCCATCACCTCGTCGGCGATGAACACGATGCCGTAGCGGTCGCAGATCTCCCGCACGCCTGCCATGTATCCGGGCGGGGGCACCATGATGCCTGCGGTACCCGGGATCGACTCCAGGATGATCGCGGCGATGGTCGACGGGCCCTCCATCTGGATCAGCTTGTCGAGGTACTCCAGCGCACGCTGGGATTCCTGTTCCTCGGTCTCGGCGTAGAACGACGAGCGATACAGGAACGGTCCGTTGAAGTGCACGATGCCGGCGTTGCCGCGGTCGTTGGGCCAGCGCCGCGGGTCACCGGTCAGGTTGATCGCGGTGTCGGTGCCACCGTGGTAGGCACGGTACCGCGACAGCACCTTGTAGCGGCCCGTGTGCAGACGGGCCATGCGGACCGCGTGCTCGACCGCGTCGGCACCGCCGTTGGTGAAGAACACCTTGTTCAGCTCACCGGGGGTGCGCTCGGCGATCAGCCGGGCCGCCTCCGAGCGGGCCGCGTTGGCGTACTGCGGAGCCACGGTGCACAGCTTGGCGGCCTGCTCGGCAATGGCGGCAACAACTTTCGGGTGCTGGTGCCCGATGTTGGTGTTGACCAGCTGACAGGAGAAATCCAGCAACCGGTTGCCATCGCCGTCCCACACGTAGGAACCCTCGGCGGCGGTGATGGTCATCGGCGAGATCTCCTCCTGCGCCGACCAGGAGTGGAACACGTGTGCACGGTCGAGTTCATAGGCTCGCGCGGCCTCGGCCTTCGCCGCCTCGACGGTCAGCCCATTGGGCAGCACGGAAGACTCTTGAGTCACAGTCATGAGTGGAATTCTCTCACTTGTTCTCGGGGAACCCGAGGTTGATGCCCCCGTGGCTGGGGTCCAGCCAGCGGGTGGTGATGGCCTTGGTCCGGGTGAAGAAGTGCACGCCTTCGGTGCCGTGCGCGTGGCTGTCACCGAACAGCGATGCCTTCCAGCCGCCAAAGCTGAAGTAGGCCATCGGAACCGGGATCGGCACGTTGATGCCGACCATGCCGACCTCGACCTCGTTCTGGAACCGCCGCGCGGCGCCACCGTCGTTGGTGAAGATCGCCGTGCCGTTGCCGTAGGGGTTGTTGTTGATCAACTCGAGAGCCTCGTCGTAGGTCTCCACCCGCAGCACCGACAGCACCGGGCCGAAGATCTCATCGGTGTAGACGCTCATCTGCGGGGTGACGTTGTCGAGCAGGGTCGGGCCCAGCCAGAATCCGTCGGCCCCACCGTTGGCGATCACGGTACGGCCGTCGAGCACGACCTTGGCACCGTCGGCCTCGCCGGCATCGATGTAGGACGCCACCTTGTCGCGGTGGACCTTGGTGACCAGCGGGCCCATGTCCGAATCCTTGGTTCCGTCACCGGTTTTGATGGTGGCGGCGCGCTCGGCGATCTTGGCCACCAGATCATCGGCGATCGGGCCGACGGCGACGGCGGCCGAGATGGCCATGCAGCGCTCACCGGCGGAACCGAAGCCGGCGTTGACCATGGCGTCGGCGGCCAGGTCCAGATCGGCGTCGGGCAGGATCACCGCGTGGTTCTTGGCCCCGCCAAGTGCCTGCACGCGCTTGCCTGCCGCGGTGGCGGTGGCGTAGACGTACTGTGCGATCGGGGTGGAACCGACGAAGGAGATCGCCTTGATCTTGGGGTTGGTCAGCAGCTCGTCGACCGCGGTCTTGTCACCCTGCAGCACGTTGAACACGCCCTCGGGCAGGCCGGCCTCGGCCCACAGTCGGGCCATCCACAGCGACGACGACGGGTCCTTCTCCGACGGCTTGAGCACCACGGTGTTGCCCGCGGCGATGGCGATCGGGAAGAACCACATCGGCACCATCGCCGGGAAGTTGAACGGCGAGATGATGCCGACCGGACCCAGCGGCTGCAGCACGGAGTGCACGTCGACGTTGGTCGAGGCGTTCTCGGTGAAACCGCCCTTGAGCAGACTCGGGATGCCGCAGGCGAATTCGACGACCTCCAGGCCACGGCTCACCTCACCGAGGGCGTCGGAGAGCACCTTGCCGTGCTCTGCGGTGATGAGTGCGGCCAGCTCCTCCTTGCGGGCGTTGAGCAGCTCGCGGAAGGCGAACAGCACCGAGGTGCGCTTGGCCAGCGACGTGTCACGCCAGGCCGGGAAGGCCGCGACCGCGGCGTCGATCACCGCACGGGCGTCATCCACGCTGGCCAGTGCGACCTCGCCGGTGACCGCGCCCGTGGCCGGATTGGTCACCGGGGCGGTGGCGGTCGAGGTGCCGGCAAATACCTTGCCGTCGCGCCAGTGCTGGATGACATTGCTCATGGGTCCGAACCTTCCTGTGGCGTTTGGTACGGCTTTCACTCTGAGCCACCGTCAACCACTCAAGCGACATCAACCTGTAAGTCTGATTGACTCGTTCATTACACTTTGTAAATGATCCCGAGCGTCCGCGACATCATCGAACTCCCGGTGGTGCGGGCCGGCAAACCCGAGGTACTCAGCGCCCAACAACTCGATCGTCCGGTGCGCTGGGTCCACGTCAGCGATATGCCCGACCTCGCCGGGCTCCTGCAAGGCGGCGAGCTGGTACTCACCACCGGCGCCGCGTTGCGTGACGCACCCCGTGACTACCTGCGACGGATGCAGCGCGCCGGCGTCGTCGGGGTGGTGGTCGAACTGGGCACCCGCATCGAATCACTTCCCGACAACGTGGGCGAGACCGCCCAGACACTCGGTCTGGCGCTCGTGGTGCTGCATCGGGAGACCAAGTTCGTCGAGATCACCGAGGCGGTGCACCGGCTCATTGTCGCCGACCAGTACGAGGAACTCGAATTCGCCCACCGCACCCACAAGACCTTCACCGAGCTGAGCATGAAACGCCCCACGATGGCCGACATCGTGCGCGCGGCAGCCGAGATGATCGACGAGTCAGTGGTGCTCGAGGACTTGTCGCATCAGGTGCTGGCGATCTCCCCCCGCAACGAGCCGGCCACCATCGTGCTCGCCGACTGGCAGCGCAGGTCCCGCACGATGACCGAACCATGGGCCACGACCGCTGTCGGCCCTCGTGCCGAGGAGTGGGGCCGGCTGATCGTTCCGCGCGCCCCGTCGGCACCGGCCAAGACCACGATGGTCCTCGAGCGCGCCGCGCAAGCGCTGGCCCTGCACCGGATGGCCGAACGCGGCCGGTCCGGACTCGAACATCAGGCCCAGAGCGGGTTGATCGAGGATGTCCTGGCCGGACGGATCGCCGACGACCGCGAGGCCGACGCGCGGGCCCTCGCGCTGGGCCTACGCGCCGGAGGTCCCTACCTTCCGACCATGGTCCGGGTCAGCACGCCGGCTGACCGGCTCGACCCGGTCGGCACCCAACGTCGCAACATCCGCATCCTCGACGCGGTCACCCACAACGTGAAAGCCCAAGGGCACAGCGCGATCTGCTCGATCCGCCGAGACGGCGAGATCGGCTTGGTGCTGGCGCTGCACCCGCGTCGCGGGCTCAGCACCGACGCCGTGCTCAGCCGTCTGGCCGAAGGCTGGCGCGAGGCGATCGCCCGCGGCGGCGACACCGACAAGGTCGTCGTCGCCGTCGGCGGTGAGGCCGGTGTGTTCGCCGACGCCGTCCACGGCTTGCGCGAAGCCGCCCACGTCGCCGAGGTCGCCGCGTCGATGTCGGACCCGGTGCGCCCGTTCGTGCGGGCCTCCGACGTCCGGCTGCGCGGGCTGATCACGCTGCTGCTCGACGATCCGCGAGTCCAGATGTTCGCCGAGACGGAACTCAAGACCCTGCTGATCCACGACGCCGAGCAGGGCAGCGACGACGTGGAAGTGCTGCGCGGTTACCTCGAACTCGCCGGCAACAAGTCCGCACTGGCCAAACGCCTGCACATGAGCCGCCCGGCGCTCTACAGCCGGCTGGCGTCGATCGAACGCCGGCTCGGCGTCAACCTCGACGACGGTGAATCGATGACCTCACTGCATGTCGCGCTGCTGGTGCTCGACGCGCAACGCAGCGCGGGCCCGCAGACAACCACCTGATCCGGGTCACTCAATCGGTGAGCAGCTTCTTCTGCACCTTGCCCATCGCGTTTCTCGGCAGCTCGCCGACGAAAACGACTTCCCGCGGGCGCTTGTGCTGCGAAAGCGTCTGTGCCACGAAGTCGATGAGGCCGTCGGCAAGCTGAGACCGGTTCCCGCCATCGGCCACCACGTACGCCACCACCCGCTGCCCCAGGTCGGCATCTGCGCGCCCCACAACCGCGGCCTCGCGCACCGACGGATGAGCGAGCAGCGCGGTTTCGACCTCACCCGCACCGATGCGGTATCCGCCCGACTTGATCAGATCCACTGATTCGCGTCCGACGATTCGGTGGAATCCGTCTGGGTCACGGGTGGCGACATCGCCGGTGACGAACCAGCCATCGTCGGTCCATGCGTCCGCCGTGGCCTCGGGACGATTGAGGTAGCCGTCGAACAGCATGGGTCCGCGAACCTGGAGCCGCCCGATCGCGGCGCCGTCGGCGAGAACCACCTGATCGTCCTCGGTGCGCAGCCTGGTCTCGACGCCGAGCACGGGTTGTCCCACCGAGCCGGGCCGGCGTTCGCCGTCGGCACGGGTGGACAGGGTGATCATCGTTTCGCTCATGCCGTACCGCTCGATCGGTGTGCAGCCGGTGAGCTCGGCGATGCGGTGGAAAACCGGCGTCACCAGCGGCGCGCTGCCGGATACCAGCAGCCGGGCGCCGCGAAGCGCCCGCGCCGATGCTTCGTCGGCCGCGATGCGGGACCACACCGTGGGCACGCCGAAATACATGGTCCCGGCTGCGGCGGCGTAGCGCTCCGGTCGCGGTTTGACGGTATGAATCACCCGGGAGCCGATGCGCAGCGAAGCCAGCATGCCCAGCATCAGTCCGTGCAGGTGGAACAACGGCAGGCCATGCACCACCGTGTCATCGCGTGTCCATTGCCATGCATCGGCCACGGCATCGATACCGGCCGCGAGCGCCCGATGGCTCAGGTTGACGCCCTTGGGCGCACCGGTGGTCCCCGACGTGTACAGAATCATCGCGACCGCCTCGGGTGACGGCGGCCCTGGCAACTCGCCACTCCCCCTGCCGCTGATGGTCGCCGGTATCGCGGACAGTCCCGAGTCCCGATGCGGTGGTCCGGCCCAGCACGTGACGCGGGCGTCGGTGAGCATGTGCCGCAGCTCGGCAGGGCCGGAGTCGGGCGGAATGGGAACCACCGGGACGCCGGCCAACAGGCAGCCCACCACGGCGATGACCGTCTCCAGGGTCGGTTGGGCGCACACCGCAACCGGACCCTCGTCGGGCAGTGTGCCCGCAAGCGCGCAGGCAGCGTCGAACAGCTGCGCGCGCGACAGGCTACGCGAACCCACCGAGATCACGGCGGAAGCATCGGCCGAGTCGCTCCCCGCAGGGTCGAGAGACGTCAAAAGCATTGGCGAACAAGTCCTTTCATTGCTGGTAACGGCCACTTACAACACCGTGCCCGGTAGCACGAGGGCTCCGACCAGAAGAACCGGGCCGATCACCACCATCGACAGTCCCCAGCGCATCAGCAGCCTGGTCATCCGAGGTCGTTGCGCTTCGTCGACGGTGGTCGCCACGAGCGTCGCGCCCACGGTCGAGAACGGCGACACGTCAACGATGGACGCGCACACGCCGAGCGCACACATCAGCGCCCAGCCGGGAATGCCGCCTGCGGCGACCAGGGGCAGAGCCAGCGGAACCAGTGCCGCCAACATGCCGGTGGTCGAGGCGAACGCCGAGACCAGACCTGCCACAAGGCATATGAACAGCGCCGAGATGAGCGGGACTCCGATGTGGCCGGCGAATTCACCGAGCAGATCAACCGAGCCCAGTTTGTCGAGCACTCCGACGAAGGTGATGATGCCGCCCACCAGGAGAACCGTCGACCAGTCGATCCGGGGAATCGCCTTGTTACCCGATCGTGGATCCACGAGGGTGAGCACCGCACCCAACGCGAACGCCAACACGCCGATGTCGGGGTCCATGCCTGCCAGCGACATTCCGATGACCGCAGCGATCAGACCGACCATCGCCGTCACCGTGACAATCTGATTGGGCGTGAAGGGGTTTCGTTCGGGCGCGGACGGCAGGTCCGAACTCGGCGCGCTGCCGCGAGGCACGTCCCGCCCTCCGCCGCCACCGACGGTAACCAGCCGATCCTCGGCGGGCAGCGCCACCGCCGGCTCGGCAACCGCGTTGCGGTGCAACAGCTTCAGCCCTCCGAACAACACGTATGCCGCCATCAGCAGCACCAGGTTGACCATCAGGGCCACGACGAACAGCACGAACGGATTGAGGTCGATGCCGGCCTGGTGCGCGGTGCCGTAGGTGACGATGCCGAACAGGCTGGTCGGCGCGAACGCCCCGGCGCTCAGGCCGGTGCCGATCGACAGGGCCATCAGCATCGGATCGATCGCGCGCTTGTCCGCCACCATCATGCCGATCGGCGCCATCACCAACCCACCCAGCGGAGAGCCCATCGCCGAGATGGCCGCGGTCAGCAGGAAGAAAACCAGCGGCAGCAGCACCGTGCGGTGCCCGACCTTGGCCAGAGTGACCTCGATGATCCGGTCGATCGTGCCGTTGGCGTGGGCGATCCCGAAGAAGTAGGTCACCCCGACCAGCAGCACCAGGATGTCGATCGGGAAGCCGTCGATGATGTCGTCGATCGGCATGCCCGCCAACCCGAGCCCCACCCCGCACGCCGCGGCGAACATCAACACGCCAAGGTGAGCGTTACGCCATGCCGAAACCGCGAAGACGCCGACAAAGATCGCCAGCGCCAGCAGCTGAATTGTCATTCCATCGCCTTTCGAAACGTTGGATCCGCTTCCCAACTGGTCCACTGTGTGGCACAGTGGTCTACTGTATGAACCGGTGCGGGTAAGCTAGCTCACATCCGCGCCGCGGGTCAATGTGAGTCACCAAGGAGGGCGCGTGTCGACGAACAGCGTGGTGTCCGCGTTTCAGGTGCTGGAAACAGTCGCAAGGCTGCAACCGGTGGGGCTGTCCGAGCTCACGCGCGCAGTCGGACTACCCAAGAGCACCGTTCAGCGGTGTTTGCTCACCCTGCACGAGATCGGCTGGCTGCGGCCGACCTCCGCACAGCCCACCCGGTGGAACCTGACGTACCGCGCGTTCTCCGTCGGCAGCCGGGCCGGCGATCATCAGCTGATGCGCGAAACCGCACTGCCCTTCCTCAACGAATTGCAGCTCGACACCACCGAGACCATCCATCTCGCCGCACCCGACGGGCCCGAGCTGGTACTCATCGAACGCCTGGACACCCCGCATCCACTGCGCGCCTTCATGCCGCTGGGGTCACGAATTCCGTTGCACGCCTCCGCAACCGGAATCGCCTTCCTCGCGGCAAGCACCGACGACTATGTTGCGCAATATCTTTCACAGCACCTCGCTCCGCAGACCGAACACACGATCACCGATCCGGACCGATTGAGCGAGACCATCGAGTTGGTGCGGACACGGGGATACTCGGTGAACGAGCAGGGCCTGAATGCCGGTATCACGGCACTCGGCGCCAGTATCGTCAACGCACAACGTGAACCCATCGGCTCGGTCTCGATATCGGGACCGAGCAGCAGGATTACGGCCGACAAGTTCGCTAGGTTCGGATGCGCAGTGCGCGAGACCGCGCAACGGATCTCCGCGGCATTGTGAACTCGCGCAGAACTCAGGAGATACCGAGATGGCTGATCGCAACGTGCTGGGTGGCCCGCTGGAGGAATGCGGCACCGACCCGCTCACCGGCTTCTACCGCGACGGGTGCTGTTCGACCGGCGACGCCGACGCGGGCCGGCACACCATCTGCGCGGTGGTCACCGCCGAGTTCCTCGAACACCAGCAATCCATCGGCAACGACCTGTCGACACCGGCACCGCAGTACAGATTCCCCGGACTGACACCCGGAGACCGCTGGTGCGTCACCGCCGTCAACTGGTTGCGCGCCCACAATGACGGCAGGGCAGCCCCGGTGGTGCTGGCCGCCACCCATGAACGCACCCTCGACCTGGTGCCGCTCGACGTTCTCCAGCAGTACGCCGTCGATGTGCCAGATGACCTGGGCAGCCTCTGAGGCTCCGTAGGCTCAAGGCGTGAGCGTCACATCCGACCCGGCCGTCGCCCTGGACAACCGCTTCGCCCGCGCCCTGCCCGAGATGGCGGTCGCGTGGCAGGCCGAGGCGACCCCGGCCCCGCGGTTGCTCGTCCTCAACGAGCCGCTGGCGGCCGAACTCGGCCTCGACGCCTCCTGGTTGCGCACCCCCGACGGGCTGGGCCTGCTGTCGGGCACCGCCGTGCCCGAAGGCGCCACCCCCGTCGCCCAGGCCTATGCCGGGCACCAGTTCGGCGGGTATGTCCCACGCCTCGGCGATGGCCGCGCCCTGTTGCTCGGCGAGTTCGTCGATGCCGACGACCGTCCCCGCGATCTGCACCTCAAGGGATCGGGACGCACCCCGTTCGCCCGCGGCGGCGATGGCCTGGCCGTCGTCGGCCCCATGCTGCGGGAGTACGTCGTGAGCGAGGCCATGCACGCCATGGGCATCCCCACCACCCGGGCTCTGGCGGTCGTCGCCACCGGACGGGATGTCCGCCGCGAAACCGCGCAACCGGGCGCAGTGCTGGCCAGGATCGCCAGCAGCCACCTTCGGGTCGGCAGCTTCCAGTACGCCTCCGCCCAGGCCCAGGCCGCCGGGGACCTCGGGCTGCTGCGCCGGCTCGCCGACCACGCCATCGCCCGGCACCATCCCGGCGCCGCCGGTACCGCCAATCCGTACCTGGCGCTGTACGAGGCGGTCATCTCGGCACAGGCCGCGTTGCTGGCCCAATGGATGCTGGTCGGATTCGTGCACGGCGTGATGAACACCGACAACATGACCATCTCCGGCGAGACCATCGACTACGGGCCGTGCGCTTTCATGGAGACTTTCGATCCCGCAACGGTATTCAGCTCGATCGACCACGGTGGCCGCTACGCCTACGGCAACCAGCCCACCGTGGCGGCGTGGAACCTGGCCCGCTTCGCCGAAACCCTGCTCCCCCTGCTCGCCGACGAGGGTGAGCGCGCCGTCGAGTTGGCCACCCAAGCCCTGCACGGCTTCGGTCCGCAGTTCGACGCGGCATGGTCGGCCGGCATGCGCACCAAGCTCGGATTGCCCGCCGATGTCGACGACGAAGTAGCACGCGCTCTGATCAGCGACCTGCTGGTGTTGTTGCAGCAGAACCAAACTGACTACACGTCGTTCTTTCACGATCTCAGCCGTACCGCGCGGCGAGAAAGCAACCTCCCCGTCGAATTCGACGAGTGGCAGGCCCGGTGGCATGCCCTTGGCCCCGACGCGGGCGCGATGGACCGGGTGAACCCCCTGTACATCCCCCGCAATCACCTGGTCGAAGAGGCGTTGGACGCGGCGATGAACGATGACCTCGAACCCGTCCAGCGCCTCGTGCACGCGGTCACGGCACCCTACGACGAGCGTCCCGGCCTCGAAAGATATGCCGCACCCGCGCCCCCGGACTTCGGCGCCTACCGCACGTTCTGCGGAACCTGACGATCGCCCGCTACCCTCGGTGAGGTGACGACGATCACCGTGGATACCCCGGCCGGCCCGATCGACGCTCTACTCAGCCTTCCCAGTGGACCAGGACCGTGGCCCGGCGTCGTGATCATCCACGACGCGATCGGCTACGGCCCCGACAACGAGGCGATCTCGGAACGCGTCGCGGCTGCCGGCTATCTCGCACTCACGCCGAACCTCTACGCGCGCGGCGGCCGCGCGCGGTGTATCACCCGGGTGATGCGCGAACTGCTGACCCAGCGCGGCCGGGCGCTCGACGACATCCTGGCTGCCCGCGACCACCTGCTCGCACACCCGCAGTGCACCGGGTCGGTCGGCATCGCCGGGTTCTGCATGGGTGGACAATTCGCACTGGTCATGGGCCCCAAAGGGTTCGGCGCATCGGCCCCGTTCTACGGCACTCCGCTGCCACGGCGGCTCGACCAGACCCTGGACGCCTCGTGTCCGGTGGTGGCCAGCTTCGGCCGCCGGGACCCCATGGGCATCGGCGCGGGCGACCGCCTGCGGCGCATCGTCGACGACAAGAACATCCCGGCCGACATCAAGGTCTATCCGGATGCCGGGCACAGCTTCGCCAATCAGCTTCCCGGGCAATCGTTTCTGCGCATCACCGGCTTCGGCTACAACGAGGCCGCCACCGCCGACGCCTGGACGCGGGTGTTCGCATTCTTCGACGAGCACCTGGCCGCTAAAGCCAACTGAGGCCGGCCACCACGAGCGCCTGGGTGCCGGTGTCCAACGTCGGCTGGATCACCGGGGCGAACCGCGGCGAATGGTTCACCGGGATGTCGGCACTCACGCGATCCGCGGCCTCTGCGGCGCGGAAGGTCTGCTCGTCGGTGCCGCCGAACCCCCAGTAGGTGTAGGGCACTCCCAGTGCGGCCGGGATCTCACTGAAGTCCTCGCTCGCTGACCCTGCGGGCATCGTCTGCGTCCGGTCGCCGAAGTACTCGCCGAACGCGGCCTCGACGCGAGCCGTCGACGCGTCGTCGTTGACGGTCAGCGGAAAGCTGGCGTACAACTCGAATTCCGGGTCACGCGGCGAATCGGATGCCTGGCACTCGGCGACGACCACCCGCCGGATCGCGGAAAGCACCGCGGTGCGCACCGATTCGTCGAAGGTACGGAGGTTGAGCTCGAGCACGGCGTGGTCACCGATGACGTTGCTCTTGGTCCCCGACTGAATGCTGCCCACGGTCAGAACGACCGTCTGGCTCGGATCAACCTCGCGGGACACGATCGTCTGCAACCGAATGACGATCATCGATGCCAGCACCACGGGATCCACCGTGGCCTGGGGCATCGAACCGTGGCCACCGCGGCCGTAGACCGTGATGCGCATGCTGTCGGCCGCCGACAGCACCGGACCGCTGCGGGTGCGCAGCTGCCCGGCCGGCGCCGGAAACACGTGCTGGGCCAACGCCACGTCGACCGGGCCGACGAGTTCGGCCAAACCGTCGGCGACCATGCCGCGGGCTCCATCGCCGACTTCCTCGGCCGGCTGGAAGAGGGCAATAACGGTGCCCTGCCAGTGATCTGTGGCCCGGGCGAACAAATCCGCGGCACCGAGCAGACAGGTCACGTGGACGTCGTGCCCGCACGCGTGCATGACGCCCTCTTGAGAGCTCGCATACGGTAGGCCGGTCGCCTCGGTCACCGGCAGGGCGTCGATATCCGCGCGCAACAGCACCCGGGGACCGTCGCCGTTGCCCAGCACGCCGACCACGCCGGTGCCACCCACCCCTTCGTGGACGGTCAGGCCAGACTCCCGCAGCCGAGCGGCGACCACACCGGCAGTACGGCGCTCCTGATGCGAGAGTTCGGGATGCTGATGCAGGTCCCGGTAGAGCGGCTCCTGCCACTTACGGACCTCGGGGAGACGTGCCAGCACGGCCTCGGCGCGGCGGCGAACATCGCGCTCGCCGGCACTGACAGCCGCCGTCACATCGTCCCCCTGTCCGCGGCTACTCCGGCAACCGCAGTTCTGGCTTCTCGACCTCTTCGATGTTCACGTCCTTGAACGTGATGACCCGCACCTGCTTGACGAACCGCGCAGGGCGGTACATGTCCCACACCCAGGCGTCGGCGAGCCTCAGCTCGAAGTAGACCTCGCCCTCGGAGTTGCGCGGAATCAGCTCAACGCTGTTGGCCAGGTAGAACCGGCGCTCGGTCTCGACGACGTAGCTGAACTGCCCGACGATGTCCTTGTATTCGCGGTAAAGCGAGAGCTCCATCTCGGTTTCATACTTCTCGAGATCCTCGGCGCTCATCTGGTGTGCTGTCCTTCTCGTTGTGCTGGTGCCCTGTCGACCATCTTTGCGTACCCCGCCTCAGCATGCCGCATTGGTGCCATATCCCGTCGCACGTCTGTCATCTCCGCGGCCCGCCGCCCATCAGCCGTCTCTGCGGCCCGCCGCCCATCAGCCGTCTCTGCGGCCCGCCGCACGTTCACATACGAGTAGCGGTGCTCCACACACGGCCCCAACTCCGCCAGCGCCGCGGAATGCGCCGGCGTGCTGTACCCCTTGTGCTCGGCGAACCCGTATCCGGGATGGTGTTGCTCCATCTCGACCATCAACCGGTCCCGGCTCACCTTGGCCAGCACGCTGGCCGCGGCGATACACGCGGCTGCGGCGTCTCCCCCGATCACCGGCAAAGACGGCACCGCCAAGCCCGGAACCCGGAAGCCGTCGGACAGCACGTACCCCGGACGCAGGGACAATCCCGCCACCGCTCGCCGCATCCCCTCGATATTGGCCACGTGTACGCCGAGCCGGTCCACTTCGTCGGAAGGGATGAACACCACGTGGTACGCCAGCGCATACCGGCGAATCAGGGGAAACAGCCGCTCGCGCTCCCGCTCACCCAGCTTCTTCGAGTCGTCAAGGGAGGCCAGGCTGTCCATCCGGTTGGGGCCGAGTACACACGCGGCCACCACCAGCGGTCCCGCGCAGGCTCCGCGACCTACCTCGTCCACCCCGGCAACCGGGCCCAGGCCGTTGCGATACAACGCGGATTCCAGCGTGCGCAGGCCTGACGACCGCCGGATCACGGTCCGAGGCGGCCACGACGTCTTCATCACTGGAGGCACCAGGGCAGCTCCTAGGAGTCGGTCTGCGGGTTCCCGCCAGTGATGCCGCCCCAGCGCGATGGCGGCCAGGCGATGAACCGTGCCTTTCCGATCACATTCTCCACCGGAACGGTGCCTGCCATCGGATCACCGGTGCACAACAGACCTTCCCGGGCGTCGGCGGGCAGATTGCTGCAGTGGACGCGCGAGTCCGCCGAATGGGTCCGGTTGTCACCCATCACCCACAGCCGGTCAGGCGGCACGGTGACCGGTCCGAACTCATTGCCCAGACACGGATAGATGTTCGGGTCGGCCATCATGGTGGCGGGATCCAGGTACGGCTCGTTCAGCTTCTTGCCGTCGACCGTCAGCCCGGTGTCGGCACGGCACTGCACCGTCTGACCACCAACTGCGATCACCCGCTTCACCAGGTCATTCTCGTCCGGCGGCACGAATCCCACGAAGGACAGGGCGTTCTGCACCCAGCGGATGGCGGTGTTGTCCGAACGGATCGACTTGTAGCCGATGTTCCACGACGGCGGGCCCTTGAAGACCACCACGTCGCCGGGCTCCGGCTTCGAGAACCGGTAGGTGACCTTGTCGACCATGATGCGGTCGCCGACGCAGCCGGCGCAGCCGTGCAGCGTGGGCTCCATGGATTCCGACGGAATCAGATAGGGCCGAGCGATGAACGTCAGCGTCACGTAGTACAGCACCAGCGCGATGGTCGCCAGAATGGCGAATTCACGGGCCGTTGAGTGCTTGCGCTTCGGTGCCTCGTCCGGCTTTTCGCCGCTGGCGGACTCCGCCGAAGTGGAAGCGGAACCTGAGTCCGAGTCGGCGTCGAGGTCGCCCTCCGAGCGCGCGTCGGCAGAGTCGGTGGGTCCGGTCACAGGCACCACAGTAGCGAGCGTCGTGACCGATCCCGCGACGAGAGCTTCGTCAGGCGGAGCAGCGCGCTCAGCGCTTTTCCTTGATCTTCGCCTTCTTGCCACGCAGTTCGCGCAGGTAGTAGAGCTTGGCGCGACGCACGTCACCGCGGGTCACGACATCGAGGTGGTCGATGTTGGGCGAATGCACCGGGAAGGTGCGCTCGACGCCGACGCCGTAGCTCTCCTTCCGCACGGTGAAGGTCTCGCGGATGCCGCCGCCCTGGCGACGGATCACGACGCCCTTGAAGACCTGGATGCGCTCCTTCGAGCCCTCGATCACCTTCACGTGCACGTTGACGGTGTCGCCGGGGCTGAAGGTCGGGATGTCGTCGCGCAGCGACGCCTGATCGACGAAGTCCAGCGTGTTCATCGGTGACACTTCCTTGTTGTTCGCGGCTCCGGATGGGCGCGCACATGGCGCGCAGCCGAAGCTATTTTCGGGTGTATCGGGGTGTATCTCGCAGCGGAACGCGGACAAGCCGGGCCCAGCCCTGCGCAGACAACTGCTCAATTGTGCCAGACGGGTCCCCATACCGTGAAATCCGGCGAAATACGGCGCCCATCCGCATCGGCTCCCCAGCATACTTCGAGCGCGGCTAAGCACGCGTGCCACGAGGCGAACGGCTAGGCTTCACCCACCGATGTGCCGGTCCTGCAGCGCGCATCGGTTTGTTTGACGGTTCAAGGAGGACCATGCGACGGGGGCCGTCGAAGCTGAAGATTGCGAACGCGGCCGGCATGACGGCGGTGGTCGCGATGGCCGCCGTGACAGTCGGCTGCGAAGCCCGCGTCTACGGGACCACGCCGGCGCCTGCCGGAGTGCCGCAACTGACCGTCGTCGCCCCTCAGGGCAGCATGGCTCCCCTGCCGGAAGCCCCGCCCGGCGAGCCCGCCGCAGCCTTCATGGGTCTCGGAGACCGGGCGCAACAGGCCACGGAGGACGCCGCCGATGCCGGCGCCGAGATCTCCCTGCTGGTGCTCGACCGCAACTCCGGTCAGCTGGTGTCCAACGGGAACGGGGCGCCCATCGCCATCGCATCGGTGGTCAAGTTGTTCATCGCCGACGATCTGCTGTTGCAGGAGGCCAAGCGCCAAACCGTGCTCAGTCCCGAGGACCGCGAGAACCTCGACGTGATGCTGCGGTCCTCCGACGACAGCGCCGCCGAGGTGTTCTGGAACCGCAGCGGCGGCAGCGCGATCGTCAACCGGGTGGCCGCCCGCTACGGCCTGGCCTCGACCCGGCCGCCGAACGACGGGCGCTGGTGGAACACCATCAGTACCGCGGCCGATCTGGTCCGCTACTACGACATGTTGATGAACGGCAGCGGCGGCCTTCCCGCCGAACAGGCCAACGTCATCCTGTCCAACCTGGCCCAATCGACCCCCGACGCCATCGACGGCACGCAGCCGGGCGGGACCTATCCCCAACGATTCGGCATTCCCGACGGCCTCTATGCCGAGCCGGTTGCGGTCAAGCAGGGCTGGATGTGCTGTATCGGTTCGGACTGGATGCACCTGTCGACCGGAGTGATCGGTGCCGACCGCCGCTTCATCATGGTGATCAGCTCGCTGCAGCCCACGAACGCGGCCACCGCGCGCGACACCATCACCGACGCCGTGAAGACGGTGTTCCCCGGCGGCCGGATCTAGGACTCGTCGAGCAGATCCGGTCTGCGCTCGCGGGTGCGCTGCAACGATTGCTCATGGCGCCACGCGGCCACCTTGGCGTGGTCCCCCGACAGCAGCACATCGGGCACATCGAGCCCACGCCAGCTCTGCGGCCGGGTGTAGCTCGGCCCCTCAAGCAGGCCGTCGGAGTGCGAATCCTGTTGGTGCGATGCGGGATTGCCCAACACGTCGGGCATCAACCGGACCACCGCCTCGATCATGACCAACGCCGCCGACTCACCGCCGTTCAGGACGTAGTCGCCGATCGAAACCTCTTCGACCCGCATCCGGCGTGCCGCGTCTTCGGCCACCCGTTGATCGATCCCCTCATATCGCCCACAGGCGAAGACCAGGTGCGACTCGGTGCTCCAGCGCTCGGCCACGGCTTGGGTGAAGGGGCGACCGGCCGGGGTCGGTACCACCAGAAGTGTTTCCTCGGAACAAATTTCGTCGAGCGCCTCACCCCACACCGGCGCTTTCATGACCATGCCTGGGCCCCCGCCGTACGGTGAGTCATCCACCGACCGGTGCACATCATGGGTCCAGTCACGCAGGTCGTGCACGGCCACGCTGAGGATTCCGGCGTCTATCGCCTTGCCCGGCAACGACTGCCGGATCGGATCGAGATAAGCCGGGAAGATCGTGACGACGTCAATACGCACTGCGCGGCCCGTCAGACCTGGTCCAGGTTCAGCAGACCGTCCGGAGGGTCGATGACGAGAGTTCCCGTGTCCCGCGACACCGACGTGACGATGGCGGTGACGAACGGCACCAGCACTTCACGGCCGTCCGGGTCGGCCTTGATGGACAACAGCTCGCCCGCGGCGGTGTGCAACACCTCGCGCACGACTCCCACCGGGGTGTCGTCGACGGTGACAACCCGCAGGCCTTCGAGTTCGTGGTCATAGAACTCGTCGGGATCATCGATCGCGGGCAGGTCTGCGGTGTCGACGACGAACACGGTGCCGCGCAACGCATCGGCCGCGTTGCGGTCGGTGACACCGGCCAGACGAATCAGCAGCCTGCCGGCGTGATCGCGCACGGACTCGACGGAGAAATTGCGCTCGGCACCCCCCTTTGCGCGGCCCCGCAGGGCCACGCCAGGGGCGAACCGGGCGTCGGGGTCGTCGGTACGGACCTCGACGACGACCTCACCGGAAATGCCGTGAGCTTTGACAACCCGCCCGACAACCAGGTCCATGGATCCGACGCTACTGGTCGGTGTCCACCACGTCGACGCGAATTCCGCGCCCACCGATACCTGCGACCAGCGTCCGCAGCGCGGTGGCCGTACGGCCGCCACGGCCGATGACCTTGCCCAGGTCATCGGGGTGCACGTGCACCTCGACGGTCCGGCCGCGGCGGCTGGTGACCATGTCGACGCGTACGTCGTCGGGATTGTCCACGATGCCGCGGACCAGGTGCTCGACGGCGTCGACCACGACAGAACTCACTGCGATGCTCAGCTCTCGCTTGCGGCTTCGTCGGCGGCCTCGGCAGCCGGGGCCTCAGCCTCGGTGGTCTCGGCGGCGGCCTCGTCCTTCTTCGGAGCCTTCTTCTTCTTGGGCGTGACAGCCGCGGCACCGGTGCCACTCTCGGCCTCGGCCAGCGCCGCGTTGAACAGCTCCAGCTTGGACGGCTTGGGCTCCTTGACCTTCAGCGTGCCCTCGGCGCCCGGCAGGCCCTTGAACTTCTGCCAGTCACCGGTGATCTTCAGCAGGGCCAGCACCGGCTCGGTGGGCTGGGCACCGACACCCAGCCAGTACTGCGCGCGCTCCGAATCGATCTCGATCAGGCTCGGCTCTTCCTTGGGGTGGTAACGGCCGATGACCTCGATGGCGCGGCCTTCGCGGCGGGTGCGCGCGTCGGCGACAGCGATGCGGTACTGGGGGTTGCGGATCTTGCCAAGCCGGGTGAGCTTGATCTTGACAGCCATGGTTAAGACTTCTCCTTGAGTGTCACGCTGCAATTCAGCGATGCGGGCGGAATTGCCCGATCCGGTTTTGCCTTACGTGTGTGACCGCCGCACAGCGCATCGAACGAGTCGCGCGGCAGACAGCCGCCAATTGTGCCAGAGCGATGTCGACCAGCCCAAATCCGGTCCCGATGGCCAGTTGTCGCACAACTTCCCGCCGGTTGCGTGTCACAACTGGCCACTCAGCGCGTCAACCGACCGCGTCACACCACCTTGTCGAAACACTTGGTCTCGACCCGGCGGCTCATCCGCCACCCCTCGGAGGTCCGGACGAACTCGTCCTCGTACCAGAGCCCGCAGAACAACACCTGTTGCTCCAGCCCCGGCAGCACCATCGGGTTGAAGCAGATCGTGCGGGAGGACGCCTTGTCCCCGTCGATCTTCACATCGAAGTTGCCGAGCATGTGGGCGTAGGCCGGAAAGTTCGGCAGCACCTCGGCCAGCCACGCCTTGACCTCCGGGTAGTGGCCGTCGATACCGCCCATTGCCCGGTAGTCGATGTAGGCGTCGGGTGTGAACACCACATCGAGGTCATCGAACAGTCGACGGTCGATCGCCGTGGAGTAGTCGATCAACAACTGCTGGATCTCCAGGCGATCCGAAATCTCGGCCAGGCTCAACATGGCTCGATTCAACACCAGGTCAGGATTGGGGGCCCTCCGACGGCGGCCAATGCGTCCCCGGCGAGGCGTCCCCCGGCTCGGTGAAGTCTCCGCGGGACAACGGCACCCACTGCTCGCTAGGAGCCGGCTGCTTCGAGGACGGGAAGTCGCGCAGCGCACCGGTCGGGCTGGAATCCCATGCCTCGAACGTCAACGGTGTCTGCAGCCAAGCGTTGAGCAACAGATAGGTCGCCTCCAACGAGTCCAGGTGGGTCCGCTCCCAACCGTGGCTCCCGTCGAGGCCGAACCCCAGCAGTGCCGCGCGGGTGCCCGCGCCGGCCTCGATGGCGGCTGCCGCGTCGGACCGGTAGTAGCGGAACACGTCCCGCGCGAACGGGATGCCCTGTCCCTCGGCCAGGCGGCAGAGCTTGCGGGTCAGGTGATAGTCGAACGGGCCGTGCAGGTCGGCCATCGGGATCGTCACGCCGTGTTCGATCGAATGCTGCCCGGGGGCGCAGACCGCGTTGTCCACCGAGACCAGCTCGGCCACGTCGGGCGGAAGCCCGTGACTGGCACCGTGGCCCACTTCCTCGGTGATGGTCACCATGAGCGTGGCGCGGTGCGGGAGCACGATCTTCTGCTCCGAGATGGTCTTGGCCAGGGCCAGCGCGACCGCTACCCCGGCCTTCCCGTCGAGATGCCGCGACACCACGAAGCCGTCCTGGGTGAGTTCGGGGCTGGCGATCAGCGCGACGAAGTCACCCACGTTCAGACCCAGCCGTTCCAGATCCGCCCGCGTCGACACATTTCGGTCCACCCGTACCTCGACGTGGTCCCAGTCGGTGGGCTGAGTGTCGATCTCGTCGCCGTAGGCATGCCCGCTGGCCTTGAGCGGCATGATCGTGCCCGTGAAGAACTCGTCGGGGTCGTCGGAGAAGATCCGCACCCGCGCACCCGCAGCGAACCGGGCGGAGAACGTGCCGACCGGGACGAGTTCGAGGCGGCCGTTGTCCTTCAGATTGCGGACCATGCACCCGATGGTGTCTGCGTGCACCACCAGCGCTCGATCGATCGTGGCCGACTCACCGGGCAGTTCGGCGGTCAACGCACCGCGCCGGGTCAACGTGAACGGCACGCCGAGATCGTTGAGAATGTCGCCGATCAACTGCATCACGGCGTCGGTGCGTCCCGACGGACTCGGGGTCTGCAGCAACGACAGCAGCGTGTCGACCATCCACTTACTTTCGGCCTCCGGCATGACGGCGGTCTCGGCCACGTTTTCTCACCTCGAATTCGTCGGATCTTCCTCACACACCGATGCCCGCGGATTGTGCCACTAGGGTCAGTGGACATGGTCAGGCTCGTCGGCGCGATCTCGCTCTGTCTCGCAATACTTCTCCCAACAGCTCTACCAGGCTCCCCCGCGGCCTCCGCCGACAGCAGCGTGCAGCAGGTCGGCGCGACGCCCATCCCGGACGGTCCCGCCCCGGCCTGGATCATCGCCGACATGGACACCGGCCAGATCCTGGCCGGCCGGGATCAGTACGTTCCACACGCGCCCGCCAGCACCATCAAGACTCTGCTGGCGCTGGTGGCCCTCGATGAGATTCCGTTGGATGCCACGGTCGTCGCCGACGAAGCCGACGCCAAGGTCGAGTGCACCTGCGTCGGGGTCAAAGCCGGACGCACCTACACCATGCGGCAGCTGCTGGATGCGGCACTGCTGGTGTCCGGCAACGACGCCGCCAACACATTGGCACACATGCTCGGCGGAACCGCCTCCGCCGTGGCCAAGATGAACGCCAAGGCCGCCGCGCTCGGCGCCGACGCCACCCATGCCGGGTCGCCATCGGGTCTGAACGGCCCCGGCATCGACGGGGCCACCACGCCGCGGGACCTGGCCGTGATCTTCCGCGCCGCGCTGGCGAATCCGGTGTTCGCGGCGATCACGTCATCGCCATCGGCGTCCTTCCCAGGTCCCACCGGACCGGTCACGTTGGTCAATCAGGACGAGATGTTGGGCCGCTATCCAGGCATGCTCGGCGGTAAGACCGGTTTCACCGATGTGGCTCGCAAGACGTTCGTCGGTGCGGCGCAGCGCGACGGCCGCCGGTTGGTGATCGCCATGATGTACGGACTGGTCAAGGAAGGTGGCCCGACCTACTGGGACCAGGCCACCAGCCTGTTGGACTGGGGTTTCGCGCAGGACCGTTCAGCCGGCATCAGTCAGCTGTAGCGGGCTGATCCGCACTGCGGCGCCGCAACCATACGGAGACCTGATCGCGCGCTGAGCGAGTCCTGTGATCCGTAGCGTCAAGCTCCGTGCGACGACGTTTCGCGGCGACCGTGCTCGCCCTCGGCGCGGTGCTGGCGGTCACACCCGCCGCGAACGCGCAGCCCGGTGTCCAGCCGGCGGGCGCCCAGATGCCCGACGGGCCGGCCAAGGCCTGGCTGGTCGCCGACATGGATACCGGCCAGGTGCTGGCGGCCAAAGATCCCAACGGCTCCTATGCCCCGGCCAGCACCATCAAGCCCCTGCTGGCGATGGTGGTCCTCGACCACCTTCGGCCCGACAATTTCGCCAGGGCCAACGAGTCCCACACCAAGGTCGAATGCTCGTGCGTTGGCCTCAAGCCGGGTCAGCCGTACACCACCCGCCAGCTGCTCGAGGCACTGCTGATGGTGTCGGGCAACGATGCGGCGAACATGCTCGCCGACATGCTCGGCGGCCGGCCCGCCACCGTGGCGGCGATGACGCGCAAGGCGGCCAGTGTCGGCGCCCGCAACACCCGGGCCGGCTCACCGTCGGGCCTCGACGGCCCCGGCTGGGAAACCGTCACCACCCCGCACGATCTCGCGGTGATCCTGCGCGCGGCACTGCGGTACCCGCTCATCGCGCAGATCATGAGCCAACCGACGGCGCAGTTCCCCGGCAAGACGCTCACCAACCAGAACGAACTGCTCCAGCGATATCCCGGTGACATCGCAGGCAAGACCGGATACACCGACCTCGCCCGCAAGACGTATGTGGGTGCCGCCCAACGCGGTAACCGGCGGCTGATCGTGGTCCAGATGTACGGCACCGGCGATCTCTACGGTCAGGCGATCGAGCTGTTCGACTACGGCTTCTCGCATTGACGGTGCCCGTCTGCGGTAAAAGGTAGGGCCCCACCGAGACTCACCCCAAACTAAGGTGACCCTAAATTCGCGTGGAGTACCCCGCGCGCGATGAGGGGAGCCGATGTGTCCGACCGTGAGTTCTCGCTGGTGGTCGCCTATGGCACCGATATGGGTAACGCGGAAGACGCTGCCATGTCGTTCGCCGAAGCATCCACCGCGGCCGGAATCCCCGCCGAGGCCGTGGAGCTCAACCAGGTGGAACTCGACCATCTCAGCACCACAACGCATTTCATCGTCGTGACGTCGACCTTCGGCGACGGCGAATTCCCCGACACCGCCACCTTGTTCTGGGAGGCGATCAGCGCCTCCACCGCGCGACTGGAGCACATGAGCTTCGCGGTGCTCGCCCTCGGCGACACGTCCTACGAATTGTTCTGCAACGCAGGCAAACTCCTCGACACACGACTCGAAGAGCTGGGCGCCACCCGGCTCGCAGACCGGGTCGACGTCGACGGGTACTACGAAGAACCCGCGGCAGCCTGGACCACCGACCTCGTCAAGCAGCTCACCGCCGCACAGTCCGGGCCTACCGCGCGGCCCGTCGTCGCGGAGAACCCGGAGCCCCCGCTTCGCAACCAGGAGCGTCACCACCCCTTCACGGCTCCCCTCTCGGTCAATCGCCTGCTCACCTCGACCGAATCCGACAAGGAGGTCCGCCACTACGAGCTCGACCTCACCGGGTCCGGGATCGCCTATCAGGCCGGTGATTCGCTGGCGGTCCATGCCCTCAACGATCCTGACCTGGTGGCGGCGATCCTTGCCGAACTCAAAGTGGGCGCCACGCACCGGGTAGCGGGGGCGGATGAGACCTTGGGACTGCTGCTCACCGAGCGGCTCGAGATCCGCACACCCTCGCGCGCGCTGCAGGAGCTGGCCGGACCCGCCGCCTACGGCGAGGATGTCCTCGATCTGATCCGCCGCGCCGACCTCACCGTCGATGACGTCATCGATACCTTGCGCCCGTTGCAGTTCCGCGATTACTCGATTGCCTCGAGTCCACTGGTGCACCCAGATCGCGTGCACCTGACCGTGGCCACCGTGCGCTATCCCGGCGCCGGCCGCCGACACGGTGGTGTGGCCTCCACCTATCTGGCCGAGCGCACCCAGGCGGTTCGGATTCACCTGCGCCCCAACCATCATTTCCGGCTGCCGGCCGCCGATGTGCCGATCATCATGATCGGGCCCGGCACCGGGATCGCGCCGTTCCGCGCCTTCCTGCAGGAACGGCAGGCCACCACCGCATCGGGCCGGTCCTGGCTGTTCTTCGGCGACCGGCGCCGGGCCACCGACTTCCTCTACGGCGAGGAGCTGACCGGATTCGCCGGGTCCGGCACCCTGACCCGGCTCGATACCGCGTTCTCCCGCGATCAGGACACGAAAGAGTATGTGCAACACCGTATGCGGGAGAACTCGGCCGAGCTGTTCAGCTGGCTACAGGACGGCGCACACCTCTATGTGTGCGGTGACGCCGACCGGATGGCCAAGGATGTCGACACCGCCCTGCACGAGATCGTCGCCGAGAGCGGCGGCATGGACGCCGACGCTGCGCACGCCTACGTCAACGACCTGATCAAGACGCACCGCTACGTGCGCGACGTGTACTAGGGCGCTCCCCCGCGAGCAGACGCGTAGGTACCCGGAAACGCGCGTTCTGGGGTACCTACACGTCTGCTCGGCCGAGAATCAGAACACCCGCCCGCGCAGGATCACCAGATCAGGGTGGCTGACCCCGCCCTGACGCGGGTCATGGGTGTAGCACACCAGGTCCGCGGACGCACCGTGCTCCAGCGCGGGCCGGCCCAACCAGGCCCTGGCATCCCAGCTGGCCGCACCGAGTGCCGCGGTGGGGCTCATCCCGATGCCCTTGAGCGCCTCGATCTCGTCGGCGATGCGACCGTGGGCGATCATCCCGCCGGCATCGGTACCCGCGAAGATCGGCACTCCCGCCTCATAGGCCGCACCGACCCGGCTACGGCAGGAGGCATGGAGATCCCGCATGTGTTTGGCGTACGCCGGATACTTGCCCGCCGCATCGGCGATGCCCGGGAAATTGTCGATGTTGATCAAGGTGGGCACCAGCGCTGTGCCGTGTTCGAGCATCAATTCGATGGTGTCGTCGGTGATTCCGGTGCCGTGCTCGATGCAGTCGATACCGGCTTTGATCAGTCCCGGCAGTGCGTCCTCGCCGAACACATGCGCGGTGACCCGGGCCCCCTCGGCGTGGGCGGCGTCGATCGCCGCCTTGAGGATCTCGTCGGACCACAACGGCGCCAGATCCCCGACGCCGCGGTCGATCCAGTCGCCGACCAGCTTCACCCAGCCGTCGCCCCACCGGGCCTGCTCGGCAACGGCATCGGGCAGCTGCGACTCGTCCTCGATGTCGATCGGCAACCCTGGCGAATACCGCTTTGGACGCGCGAGGTGCCGTCCGGCCCGGATGATGCGCGGCAGGTCGTCGCGCTCGTCGAAGCTGCGGGTGTCCACCGGCGATCCGGCGTCGCGCAACAGCAGCGCACCGGCATCGCGCTCGGTTTCGGCCTGAGCCACCGACTCGTCCAGCGACACTGCGCCGCCGGGCCCCAACCCCACGTGACAGTGCGCGTCCACCAACCCCGGGATGATCCAGCCGCCGTCGAAGACGGTGGCGGCGTCGGCGATCGGTTCCGCCGACAGCACCCCGTCGGCCACCCACCACTCGACGGGTTCGCCGTCGGGCAGGCCGCGCCCCCGAAGGTGGAGCACCGAACTACTTCTGGCCCGGGAACTTCAGCTTGGACAGATCGAAATCGGCCAGACCGGGCGGCAATTCGTCCAGGCCCTTGGGCATGTTCGACAGATCGGGGAAGCCGGCAGGCATCCCGGCACCCAACGGGTTCCTCGGTGGCGTCGGGCCCTTCCCTGACTGACGGCCCTTCTTCTTGCCGGCCTGCTTGTTCTTACCCTTGGCGGCCTTGCGCGGGGAGCTCTTGCGCCCGAAGGGCATACCCATCTGGCCGGCCATCGACGACATCATCTTGCGCGCGTCGAAGAACCGGTCCACGAGTTGGTTGACCTCGGACACCGCGACACCCGAGCCGTTGGCGATGCGGAGCCGGCGCGAGGCGTTGATGATCTTCGGGTCCGCACGTTCGGCCGGGGTCATTCCGCGGATGATCGCCTGCACGCGATCCAGCTGCTTGTCGTCGACGGCAGCCAGCGCGTCCTTCATCTTCCCCGCCCCTGGCAGCATGCCCAGCAGGTTGCCGATCGGGCCCATCTTGCGGATCGCCAGCATCTGCTCGAGGAAATCCTCCAGCGTCAGCTCACCGGAGCCGATCTTGGCGGCGGCCTCCTCGGCCTTCTGCTGGTCGAAGACCTGCTCGGCCTGCTCGATGAGGGTGAGCACGTCGCCCATCCCCAGGATGCGGCTGGCCATCCGGTCGGGGTGGAAGACGTCGAAGTCTTCGAGCTTCTCCCCCGCCGAGGCGAACAGGATCGGCATGCCGGTGATCTCGCGGACCGACAACGCCGCACCGCCGCGGGCGTCACCGTCGAGCTTGGTCAGCACGACACCGGTGAAGCCGACACCCTCACGGAATGCCTCAGCGGTGGCGACGGCATCCTGACCGATCATCGCGTCGAGCACGAACAGGGTCTCGTCGGGCTTCACGGCGTCGCGGATGGCCGCGGCCTGCCCCATCAGCTCCTCGTCGATACCGAGCCGACCGGCGGTGTCGACGATGACGACGTCGAAGTGCTTGGCCCGGGCCTCGGCCATACCGGCCGAGGCGACCGCCACCGGGTCACCGTGGCCACCGATCTCCAGGCCATCGGGCGACGTTCCCGGATGCGGGGCGAAGACACCGACGCCGGCGCGCTCGGCGACGATCTGCAGCTGGTTGACCGCGCCGGGCCGCTGCAGGTCACACGCCACCAGCAAGGGGGTATGCCCGAGCCCCTTGAGCCATTTCGCCAGCTTGCCGGCCAGCGTGGTCTTACCGGCACCCTGCAGACCGGCCAGCATGATCACCGTCGGCGGGTTCTTCGCGAAGTTCAGTTGGCGCGTTTCGCCACCGAGGATGCCGATCAGCTCCTCGTTGACGATCTTGACCACCTGCTGCGCGGGATTCAGCGCGGCCGAGACCTCGGCGCCCTTGGCGCGGTCCTTGATGCGCGACACGAAGGCACGCACCACCGGCAGCGAGACGTCGGCCTCCAGCAGCGCCAACCGGATCTCGCGCGCTGTGGCGTCGATATCGGCGTCGGTCAACCGCCCCTTGCCGCGTAGGCCCTGCAGGGCTCCGGTCAACCGGTCAGACAGGCTCTCAAACACGTGGTAAGCCTAGCGGCCGGGCCGGGGCGGGGTGGTGAGCCCACCGGTCGGCCGGCTCGGAGGTC
The DNA here is from genome assembly GCF_010731295.1 of Mycolicibacterium boenickei. Lineage (NCBI taxonomy): Bacteria > Bacillati > Actinomycetota > Actinomycetes > Mycobacteriales > Mycobacteriaceae > Mycobacterium > Mycolicibacterium boenickei. Next base: position 5,320,670 of record NZ_AP022579.1, read on the forward strand.
AGCCCGCTTGCTCCACCGGTTTGGCCGGCTTGGCCGGCGGCGGCGCGGGCAGGATCGCGAACATGTCGCGTTCCAGCTCCTCGCGGAACGCCGCCCGTCGCGCCTCATCCGAGGCGAGCGCCGGTGCGGTGATGCAGAAGACGTCGACGACCGAGGCGCCCAAAGTGGTCACCTTGGCCCAGGACACATCGACGCCGTCGCGCTCGAAGACAGCGGTCAGCCGGGCCAGCAGCCCGGCCCGGTCGATCGTGCGGATCTGGACGATCAGGTCTTCCGGCGCGGTGCCGGGCGACCACAGGATGCGCGGCGGGGCCGGCACATGGTTGGCCGGCACCGAGGCCAGGATCTCGCCGGCCCGGGTGGTCGGATGCTGAGCGGCCTCCTGGTCTCGCCGTTCCAGCGCGCCGATCACGTCAAGCTCGCCCTCCAGCGCCAGGATGAACTGCTGGCGCAGCAGTTCGACCGCCGGTGGCGCACCGAAATGCGGCGAGACCGCGAAGGTGTTGATCGCCGAGCCCTCGTGACTGTTGACCGATGCCGAATGCACCCGCAGGGAATTCAGCGCCAGCACCCCGGCCGCCTTGGACAGCAGGCCGCGCCGGTCCGCGGCGATCATCGTCACGTTGTAGATGTGCGGGCCGTCGCCCGGCGTGAGCTCGACATGGACGCCGGCGTCCGACGCCAGTTCCACGAACCGCGGCTCGATGGGATCGGGCTGCGGCAGTGGTTCGCCCGCCATCACCAGCCGGCACCGCCTGACCAAATCACCGATCAGCGATGCCTTCCAATCCCCCCAAACCCCCGGTCCGGTGGCCAGCGAGTCCGCCTCGGCCAGCACGTGGAGCAGCTCCAGCAGCACCGTGTCCCCGCCGAGAGCGTCGACCACCGCGTCGATGGTCTTGGGGTCCTGCAGATCTCGCCGTGTCGCGGTGTCGGGCAGCAGCAGGTGATAGCGCACGATCTTCGACAGCACGTCGATGTCGGACGGCCACAGACCCAGCCGGGTACCGATCTGCGTGGCCAGCTCGGCGCCGATCACGCTGTGGTCGCCGCCGCGGCCCTTGCCGATGTCGTGGCACAGCGCGCCCAGCAACAGCAGGTCCGGACGTGACACCCGCGTGGTGAAAGCGCCTGCCCGAGAGACGGTTTCCACCAGGTGGCGGTCGACGGTCCAGGTATGCACGACATCCCGCGGCGGCAGGTCACGCACTGCGCCCCACTCCGGGAACAGCCGGCCCCACAGACCGGTACGGTCCAGGGCCTCGATGGTGGCCACCGCCGCGGGACCGGACGCAAGCAGCACCAGCAAGTCCTTGAGGGCCTGACGCGGCCACGGCGTACGCAGTTCCGGTGCGGTTTCGGCCAGTCTGCTCAACGTGGAGACCGCCATCGGCAGCCCGGCACTGGCCGATGCGGCCGCGACCCGCAGGATCAGACCCGGATCACGTTCCGGCCTGGCGTCGCGGGCCAGGATCACCTCGCCGGCGTACTCGATCACCCCTTCGTCGAGTGGGCGGCGAACCGGGCGGCGCAGCGCGGCGAAGCCGCGGCGCGGCAGGGCATTGGCGGCGGTACGGATTCCGGAGTCGACGTAGTAGCTGACCGTGCGCGCCGCATCGGAGAGCGTGCGGGCCAAGTCGAATCGATCCCCGATTCGCAATGCCGCGCCGATCTCGTCCGCGTGTTGCGCCAGCAGCAATTCCCGGCCTCGACCGGAAGCCCGGTGCAGTTCGGTGCGGACATTCAGCAGCGCCAGGTGGGCATCACCCAGGGTGCCCGTCGGTGAGGCCAGCGCCCGGCTCGGATACACATCTGCCAGTTGCGCGATCGCCAGCGCGTTGAGCAGTTGAACGTCCCGCAGTCCGCCCCGGCCCGACTTCAAGTCCGGTTCGGCGCGGTGTGCGATCTGACCGCTGCGCTCCCACCTTGCCTGCGCGTGCTCGACGAGTTCGTCGAACCGCGAGGCGATTCCGATCCGCCACTGCCGACGCGCCCCGCCCACCAGTAGTGCCGACAGATCGGCATCGCCGGCGATATGACGGGCGTCGAGCATCGCCAGACCCACCGCGATGTCTTCACCGGCCACCTTGAGCGCCTCGGGGACGGTGCGCACGCTGTGATCAATCCGAATATTGGCGTCCCACAAGGGATACCAGAGTTTCTCCGCGACCTCGGAGACGAGTTCGACCGGCATGTTGTCATGCAGCAGGGTGAGGTCGAGATCGGAGTACGGCAGCATCTCGCCGCGGCCAAGGCCACCGGTGGCCACGATCGAGAATCCGCTGGTGGCCGTGATCCCGATCTCGGTCGCCTTTGTGGCGAGCCAGAATTCGTGCAGATCGAGCAACGCGCGCCGCAAGGCGGCCGCATCGAGTTGGCGCGATCCCCCGCTGAGCAGCTGCTGGGTGGCCGCCGTCAGATCGTTGGCGGGCCGGGATGAAGCCGCCGGAGCCTCGTGAGAGGCTCCGGCGGCTGCTGAACTGTTCTCTGTCATTTCGACTCCTCCCCCGGCCGATCACCGGGTAGTGCTCACGCGATTGCTGGCCAGGGAGAAGACGTCTCTATGGACGCCCCGGCTACAGCGCGTCAGCTCCCCGCTCACCGGTACGCACCCGAACCACGGTGTCGACCGGGCTGACCCATACCTTGCCGTCGCCGATCTTGCCGGTACGTGCGGCCTGCACGATGACGTCCACGACCTTGTCGACCGCGGAATCGTCGACAACGACCTCGACCCGGACCTTCGGCACGAAATCGACCGAGTACTCAGCGCCGCGGTAGACCTCGGTGTGGCCCTTCTGCCGGCCGTAACCCTGGACCTCGCTGACCGTCATTCCGAGAATGCCGGTTTGCTCCAGACCTGTCTTGACGTCTTCCAGCGTGAACGGCTTGACGATCGCAGTGATCAGCTTCATATTTCCTTATTCCTCCCCGCCGTGACGACCGAGAACAGAACCGGTTCCGACAGCGACGAAGTCGTAAGCGCTCTCCGCGTGCTCGGACTCGTCGATACCGGATGCTTCCTCTTCTTTGTCCAGGCGCAGGCCCACGGTGTATTTGACAATCAACGCCAAGATAGCGGTACCCACCGCCGAATAGAGCAGAACAGCACCCGCCCCGACCGCCTGTCGCCAGAGCTGATCGAAGCCACCGCCGTAGAACAGGCCCGCGACCGCGGCGGGCGCTTCCTTGGTCGCGACCAGGCCGACCAGCAACGTGCCGACAATGCCGCCGACCAGGTGCACGCCCACGACGTCGAGCGAATCGTCGAAGCCGAACTTGAACTTCAGGCCCACCGCCAGCGCACACAGCACACCGGCCGCCGCGCCGATCACCAGCGCGCCCACCACGTTCACCGACGAGCAGGACGGCGTGATCGCCACCAGTCCGGCAACGATGCCCGAAGCCGCGCCCAGTGAAGTCGCGTGTCCGTCGCGGATACGCTCGGTGAGCAGCCAGGCCAGCATCGCCGTCGCGGTTGCCACCGTGGTCGTGACAAAGGTCGAACCGGCAACTCCGTTGGCCGACACCGCAGAACCGGCGTTGAACCCGTACCAGCCGAACCACAGCAGACCGGCGCCGAGCATCACGAACGGCAGGTTGTGCGGGCGCATCGGCGTGCTGGGCCAGCCGAGCCGCTTGCCGAGGATGATGGCCAGGACCAAGCCCGCCGTACCTGCGTTGATGTGCACCGCGGTGCCGCCGGCGAAGTCAATTGCCTTGAGCTGATTGGCAATCCATCCGCCGTGGTGAATCACGGTCTCACCGTCGGACCCCTTGACGTCGAAGTCGAAGACCCAGTGCGCGACCGGGAAGTAGACGACGGTCGCCCACAGCGCGGCGAACAACAACCAGCCGCCGAACTTGATGCGGTCGGCGACGGCGCCCGAAATCAGTGCGACGGTGATGATCGCGAACATCAGCTGGAAGCCCACGAACACGGTGGCCGGGATGGTCCCGACCAGCGCGATGGGCGCATCGGCCGAGCCATTCGCCCCGATGAGGCCCTTGAGACCGAAGAACTGTGCCGGATTGCCGATCACCCCGGCGGTGTTGTCACCGAACGCGACCGAATAGCCGTACAGCGCCCACAGCACCGTCACGACACCCATCGCGCTGATGCTCATCATGATCATGTTGAGCACGCCCTTGGCACGCACCATGCCGCCGTAGAAGAAGGCCAGACCCGGCGTCATCAACAGCACAAGTGCGGCACTGGCCAGCATCCATGCCGTGTCACCGGTGTCCGGCGCACCCAATATCGGGAATTGCTCCACTCGCAGTTTCCTCCTTCACCACGCCACGGCCGCAAGGATTTACGACCATTGACCTGGTCCAAGACAATGCTGAGTGGATGTTTCAGCCACGGCGCCGTTGCGTTTCGCTCGTGTGAACGGATAGCCGGGCTGCGTTTCGCCGGTGTTACACCGTGCGTTTCCCAGGGTTTTCAGCCCAGCAGGGCGTCGACGAAGGCCCCCGGTTCGAACGGCGCAAGGTCGTCGGGCCCCTCACCGAGCCCGACGAGTTTGACGGGAACACCGAGCTCCTGCTGGACGCGGAACACGATCCCGCCCTTGGCGGTGCCGTCGAGCTTGGTCAGCGCCACCCCGGTGATGTCGACGACCTCGGCGAACACCTTGGCCTGCGGCAGGCTGTTCTGGCCGATGGTGGCATCGAGCACCAGCAGCACCTCGTCGACGGCGGCGCGCTTCTCCACCACCCGCTTGACCTTGCCGAGTTCGTCCATCAGGCCGGTCTTGGTGTGCAGGCGGCCCGCGGTATCGATCACGACGACGTCGGCTCCGGTCTTGATCCCGTCATCGACGGCATCGAAGGCCACCGACGCCGGATCGGCGCCCTCGGGCCCGCGCACCACGTCGGCCCCCACCCGCGAGCCCCAGGTCTGGAGCTGGTCGGCGGCCGCGGCACGGAAAGTGTCGGCGGCACCGAGCACCACGCGGCGGCCATCGGCGACCAGCACGCGCGCCAGCTTGCCCACCGTGGTGGTCTTGCCGGTGCCGTTCACGCCGACCACCAACAGCACGGACGGCTTGTCCGCATGCGGCAGCGCCTTGATCGAACGGTCCAGCTCGGGCCGAAGCTCCGACATCAGCACCTCGCGCAGCACCGCGCGGGCATCCGCTTCGCTGCGCACGTTCTTGCTCGCCATCCGTTCCCGCAAGGCGGCGACGACGGAGGCAGTGACCACCGGGCCGAGATCGGCGATCAGCAGGGTGTCCTCGATGGCCTCCCACGAGTCCTCGTCGAGATCGCCACCGCCGAGCAACCCGAGCATGCTGCGGCCCAACGCGTTCTGGGATTTGGCGAGCCGGCCCCGCAGCCGGTCCATCCGCCCTTCGGCCGGGGCGATGTCCTCCACGGCGGCGGCGACCGGATCGGGCGCCTCGGTCGGCTCGAGCGCAGGCTCCGGCTCGGCGACCGGTTCCGGTTCCACCGGCTCCGCCGGCTCGGCCGGCTTTTGCGGCGCGACCGGCTCGACCGGCGGTTCGGGCAGTTGAACATCGGAGATGGTGCGCTTGGGCGCATCCCGCGGAATGGTGGCGTCGTCGCCGACCGCGGGCAGCCCGCTGGTGTCGATCCGCTCGACCGTCGGAGTGCCCGATTGGCTGAACGTGATGCCCGAGGACGCCGTGTAGCCACCGGACCGGTCCAGCGGCTTCGCGGCGTCATTCTCGGACAGGCTAATCCGGCGCCGCCGGTAACGCACCAACCCGACCGTGAGAGCGACGACGACGAGAACAGCGACGACCGCGATAGCGATCCACAGACCCAACAACGCACCTTCTGTCACGCCGCCATTGTCGCAGGGCGGCGGCATGGGAACGATCGACCCCGTTTTCCCGCTTCCGCCGCCAGGTCCCCACACACCGGAGTCGGCCGGAAAGATCGGCATACCGGATTGTCCGAAATCGCGGTACACTCACGTACCACGGCGGTATTTCCCCGCTTCCACGCACACGAACCAACGTTCTGCCGGCAGCCGTAGATTTCCTCTACGGCTTAGCTGCATTCACTGATAAATCCGGCAGTAATGCGATTTAACTGCTCTTTTCATTCCAGTATCACAATTCTTTCAATTCGCTGACAACTGACACCGGCCTGGTCCACGATTCCAAACGGGTCGGGAATGACTTCAGCGTTTGGTCGGCATGTGGTCCTTCCCTTGGGATTTCTGAAGTAAAGGGAGGGCAAGTATGCACATTCGTGTGCTTAGGGGGGCAGCACTGGCGCTGGTCACTCTGGCCGGCACGGTCGGGCTGGCACTGACGGCGAGCATGACCACGCTGGTTCAGTTGGCGGCGACCGCACTCATCATGGGCGGAACCGGGATGAAGGCCCTGGGAGATCCGCACCAATGGGGTGCAGGCAGCTATGTGGACCAGGTGAACAACACCTATCTGGCCGACCGGCACCTCGATCAGGACGACCTGAAATGGGTGTCGACACCGGAGCAGTTCTGGCCCGCGACCAGCCTGACCGACATCAGCTTCGACACCTCGGTCGCGCGCGGCCTCCTCAGCCTCAACAACGCGGTGCTGAACACGCCGGGAGAAAAGATCGTCGTCGGATATTCGCAGAGTGCCAACATCGCCACCCGGGAGAAGCGGAACCTGGCCGACCTCCGCGCACAAGGCGCCGCGGTGCCCTCACCCGACGAGTTGTCGTTCGTGTTCGTGGCCAACCCCAACCGGCCCAACGGCGGAATCCTGGCCCGGTTCGAGGGCCTCTACATCCCGATCCTCGGGGTCAGCTTCGACGGCGCCACCCCGGACGACGAATACAAGACGATCGACGTCGCCCGCCAGTACGACCTGATCGCCGACTTTCCCAAGTACCCACTCAACCTGCTGGCCGACCTCAACGCCCTGATGGGGTACTTCTACCTCCATCCGAACTATGGGTCATCGGTGATCGAGCTGGACGATCCGAGCACCTACCAGTCGTACACGTCTGGCAACACCACCTACTACCTGGTGCACACCGAGCACCTCCCACTGCTGCAGCCGTTGCGCGACTTGGGAATCCCCGCGCCGGTAATCGACCTGGCCGAGCCCACGCTGCGGGTGCTGATCGAGCTCGCCTACGACCGTACGCCCGCCAACATGGGTGTCCCGACCCGTGCCGGGCTGGTACCCCACATCGATCTCGACAAGTTGGCACAGGATCTGAGAGCCGCGGCCAAGAAGGGTGTGCGCGACGCACTCGCCGACCTGGGTATCAACGTCGATGACGCTGCTGATGACCGCACGGAAAACGCTGCCGCACCGGACAAGCCGACATCCGAGAAGATGACGCCCCAGATCTCGACGCCGGAGGGTCCACAGCCCGAACACACCCGGCTGCGGGCGCCCCACACGCACCCCGGAACGGAGGCGGACACCGACGTCGACACCGCCGTCACAGCCGAGGCCGACGTCAAGACCGTGGTCAAGACCAAGCCGGCACCGAAGCCGAAAGCGACGGCCGAGCGAATCCGGCAGTCGGTGCGGCAGGCCCTCTCGCCCAAGGCCTCCGACGCCATCGAAGCTGATGGATCAGGCGCGGACACCCGTCCGGCGCGCAGGATGCCTCGCTCCGGCGAAAGCGATTCGGCCCAGCCTAGATCCGCCACCCTGACGAAAGATATTGCTACGCAAGATAAGTCCCGCCGTAGCGCTCGCGCCGCACACTCCGACGCGGCGTAGGGGCGTATCGGTCGAGCGTGCGGACAGGCCCCGGATCCACGGGGGAATCCCGGGCCTATCCGCACGCTCGGCAGGGTTTTCCCGACACGATCGGGACATTCGAGTAGTCCACTACGCATGCGTAGCCCGTGATCGTGGCGTGATCATTTCTGTACCGCACCGACAACCGTCGGCGGGCAGTTCAACATCGAACAAGGCACACGGCCATGACTACCAACTCACCAACCGTCGGCACCACGACGCAGTCGCGCCCGAAACGCCGCCGTGCACGCACCATCAAGAAGCCGACCGCGGGGAATGCGGCCGTCATCGGACTGATCGGCACTCTCGGCGGGGCACTCATCGCCGCCACGCCTGCCATCCTGGACAAGCTCAACCCCGCCGAGAGCCTGCCGTCGACGCCCATCACCGAAGTCCAGCCCTCAGAACGGGTTTCCATCGACGATGCCAAACTCAGCGACTCGCACAAGGCGCTCGCGCTCTGGGGTTCTGCGAGTCCGTTCGTGGAAGCCGTGCGGGTAGAGGTCGGCGCGCCGAACGCCACAGCACCTCTCGTGACCGCCGAAACCGATGTAACCGACGGCAAATGGAACGTGGTGGCCACCAGCGACCAGCTGATCCCGAAGCCATTCGAGGTCAAGGCGTTCTACCGGGAGCGGCCCGTCACCTCCAGCGGAATCATGAGGTCGGCGCGCATCACCTTCAAGCTCGACCCGCCGTCGCCGGCACCGACGCCACAACCGGGACAGGGCAGCGGTTGCCCCGCGAATTCCGTCCCGGGTTGCGCCACCGAGCCCGGCTGGGGACCGCCCGCAGTCTACCGATCGGAATAGGCCCGAGCTAGCCCGAACTGGCCGCCAGCTCCTGCCCCCGCATCCGCTGCGAGATCACGGTGGTGATGCCGTCGCCGCGCATGGTCACACCGTAGAGCGCATCAGCGACTTCCATCGTGGGCTTCTGGTGGGTGATCACGATCAGCTGGGACTTCTCCCGGAGCTGCTCGAACAGGCTGATCAGGCGGCGCAGGTTCACATCGTCGAGGGCGGCCTCGACCTCGTCCATCACATAGAACGGGGACGGCCGAGCCCGGAAGATCGCCACCAGCATCGCCACCGCGGTCAGCGACTTCTCCCCGCCGGACAGCAGCGAGAGTCGTTTGATCTTCTTGCCCGGCGGCCGGGCTTCCACCTCGATACCGGTGGTCAGCATGTCGGCGGGGTTGGTCAACAGGAGCCGGCCCTCGCCGCCGGGGAACAGCGTGGAGAACACCTGCTCGAACTCGCGCTCCACGTCGACGTAGGCCTCGGTGAACACCTGCAGGATGCGCGTGTCGACGTCGGCGATGACATCGAGCAGATCGCTGCGCGCGGCCTTGACGTCCTCAAGTTGCGTCGACAGGAAGTTGTAGCGCTCTTCCAGCGCGGCGAACTCTTCCAGCGCAAGCGGATTCACGCGGCCCAACTCCGAGAGCTCGCGCTCGGCCTTCTTGGCCCGGCGCTCCTGGGTCGGCCGGTCGAACGGCATCGGCGCAGGCGCCGTCACCTGTTCGCCGCGCTCCCGCGCCTGCTCGTACTCCGCCATCTCCAGCTCACTGGGTGGCAACGCCACCTGGGGCCCGTACTCGGCGATCAGGTCGGCGGCAGGCATTCCGAACTGCTCGAGCACCTGGGCCTCAAGTTGCTCGATTCGAAGCGACGCTTGCGCTTTGGCCATCTCGTCACGGTGCAGGGCATCGGTGAGCGCAGTGATTCTCGCGTTGAGTTCGGTGACCGCCTCGCGCGCCTGAGCCAGTGCGGTGCCTCGCAGCTGGCGCTCGGTGGCCAGCTCGTCGCGCATCCGTGAGGCCACCGACACCACGGCGCTCAACCGCTGGGCCACCACACGTCCCGACTCGGACACGGCAGCCGCCACCCGCGCAGCATGTTCGCGGGCTTCCCGGGCCCGTTGTGCGCGCACCCGCGCCTCGCGCTCGGCAGCGGCGGCCCGGCGCAGTGAATCAGCGCGTCCGCGAACCGCATTCGCACGTTCCTCGGCAGTTCGAACCGACAGTCGGGCCTCGACTTCGACCGAGCGCGCCGCCTCGGCAGCGGCCACCGAGGACTGGCGGTCCACGGGCTCGGCCTCGAACATCGGCAGCTGTTCGGCGTTGTGCAAGCGCGATTCGAGTTCGTTGAGCTCCTCGACCGTTTTGGTACGCCCGGCCTCGAGCTCGTCGCGTTGGCGGATCAGCCGCTGCCACTCGTCTTCGGCCCCACGGGCGTCCTGTCCCAGGCGGCCCAGTTGCTCATAGATGGCCGAGATCGCGGCATCGGACTCGTTCAGCGCAGCCATCGCCTCTTCGGCCGATTCCTGTCGGGCGGCCTGCTCGGTCAACGCACCCGACAATGCCGCCGCGAGCTCACCGGTCTGCCGCTCGGCGACCTCCAGTTCCGCTCGGGCCTTGTCGATCTCGGCACTGATCTCGAGGGTGGACGGCTTGCGATCGGAGCCACCGCTGATCCAGCCCGCACCGACCAGGTCACCGTCCGCAGTCACCGCACGCAGGTCCGGCCGCTCCGACACCAGTTGCACCCCGGCGGGCAGATCGGTCACCACCGCCACCCCGGAGAGCATCGCGGTGATGGCCCCGCGCAACCGCTCCGGGACGGACACCACGTCGTTGGCCCAGATCGCCCCTTCGGGCAGCGTTCCCGATGGCGTCGAGCCGTTGACCTTCCAGTCCCCCAGCAGCAGGGCCGCGCGTCCCCCGTCGGATTGCTTGAGCGCGGCCACGGCGGCTGCGGCGACACCGAAATCCTCGGCGGCCAACGCATCGGCAGCCGCACCGAGCACCGTGGCCACCGCCACCTCATGCCCCGGTTGCACCTTCAGGTATTCGCCGATGGTGCCGAAAAGGCCTGGGCCACTGTGGTTCTTCTGCAACCACGCGGCGCCGTCACGCCGGTCCAGGCTGACCGACAGAGCTTCGATACGGGCCCGCAACGAGGCCACCTGCCGTTCGGCGGCGCGCTCGGCGGCCTGCAGTTCGGCCACCCGTTCGTCGGCGAGGCGCAGCGCCGCCACCGATCGGTCGTGCTGCTCGTCCAGGCCCACTTCTCCGGCGTCGAGTTCGCCGACGCGATTCTGCACGGTCTCGAACTCGGCCTGCGTCTGTTGGGCTTTGGCGGCGGCTTCCTCGATGTTGACCGAGATGCGCATCACGCCGTCGTCGATCGACTCGACCCGGGTGCGCATGGTGTCGACCTGACCGGCCAACCGGGCCAGGCCTTCACGACGGTCGGCCTCGGCGCGCGCCGCGGCCAGGTGCGCCCGCTCGGCCTCGGCGGCGATTCGCTCACGTTCGGCCAGCTCGGCTCGAGCGGTCTCCAAGACGATGCGGGACTCCTCGAGCTCGCCGAGCAGCTCCATCTCGAGCTCGGCGACCTCGTCGGCCTCGGCCTCGAGCGCATCGGGATCCTGCCCGGTGGAAACCTCTGTTTCGGACTCGAACAACTGAGCCCGGTCGGTCGCGATGCGCACAGTGGCGCTCACCCGCTCGGCCAGGGCCGAGGCGCGGAACCAGGTCTGCTGGGCGGCCTCGGCGCGGCGGGTCAGTTCGGCCACCGCGGCCTCGTGCGCCTGCAGCTCGACGGTCGACGTTTCCAGCCGGACCGTCGCCTCGTCATGCTCGCGGCGCAGCGTGGTCTCAGCCTGGTTGGTGTTGTGGAACTCGACCTGCCGTCGCACCAGGTCATCGGCCGCCAGCCGCAGCCGCGCATCGCGCAGATCGGCCTGGATGGTGGCCGCGCGGCGCGCCATCTCGGCCTGGCGGCCCAGCGGCTTGAGCTGGCGGCGAAGCTCGGTGGTCAGGTCTGTCAGGCGGGCCAGGTTGGCCGCCATCGACTCGAGCTTGCGGACCGCCTTTTCCTTGCGTTTGCGGTGCTTGAGAACGCCGGCGGCCTCCTCGATGAACGCGCGGCGATCCTCGGGACGCGACTCCAGGATCTCGGCGAGCTTGCCCTGGCCGACGATGACGTGCATCTCGCGGCCGATGCCGGAGTCGCTCAGCAGCTCCTGGACGTCCATCAAGCGGCAGCTGCTGCCGTTGATCTCGTATTCGCCTGCCCCATCACGGAATACGCGGCGGGTGATCGACACCTCGGAGTACTCGATGGGCAGCGCGTTGTCCGAATTGTCGATGGTCAGCGTCACCTCGGCGCGACCCAGCGGTGCGCGTGACGACGTGCCGGCGAAGATGACGTCTTCCATCTTGCCGCCGCGCAGCGTCTTGGCGCCCTGCTCGCCCATCACCCAGGTGAGGGCATCGACGACGTTCGACTTGCCCGATCCGTTGGGACCGACGACGCAGGTGATGCCGGGTTCGAAGCGCAGAGTCGTCGGCGAAGCGAAGGACTTGAAGCCCTTCAGCGTCAGACTCTTGAGGTGCACGGCGATTTACCCTACCGCCGACTCGGCTACCGTTCTGTGAACCCCGCCATCGGGGCGTCGGCATCCGCCCAATCTGCGACGACGTTGTCCACCGACCCCGGGGTCTGTCCGCTCTGCAACAGCTCAAGCAATCGCTGACATTTCGCCCGCGGGCCCTGGGCCACGACATGCACCCGGCCGTCGGGACGATTCGAAGCAAACCCGGTCAGGCCCAGCTCCAGCGCCCGCGACCGGGTCCACCAGCGGAACCCCACGCCCTGCACGTGACCGTGCACCCAGGCGCTCAGGCGCACCTCGGCATCGGGCCCGACTGCGGGGAGTCCCGGGCCGGTCATCGAGTGGCGACCTCGAACTTCACCTCGGTGCCGGATTTCAGGGTGCGGCCCACCGTGCAGACCTGGTCGATCGCGCGCTCGACCACCGTCAGCAGCCTGGCCACCTCGGATTCCGAGAGGCCCGACACGTCGATCTCGAGTTTCTCCTCCAGCAGCGGGTAGCGCTCCTGCTCCCGGTCCGCCGGGCCGGACACCCGGATGGTCGCCGGATAGTCGTCGCCGAGGCGGCGACGCAGGGGCTGATCGCTGGACATGCCACTGCACGCCGCCAGGGCGATCTTCATCAACTCGCCCGGGGTGAACACGCCTTCGACGTCCTCACTGCCGACGAGTACCTCTGCGCCGCGCGAACTGCGCCCGACATACCTGCGTACGCCGGTGCGGTCAACCCAAAGTTCGGTCATGCGGTATTTCTACACGTCGCGACACACGGTTATTCCAGCGGTGATGGTTGCCGGTCCACCGCGAAGGCTGTGGTTCACCACGGCGGTGAACCATCCAGCGACGATAGACTCGGCAGACCGACTTTCGCCGAGGAGCACCGTGACCTACCCGCCGAGCAATCCGCCCACCCCACCGTCGGGTTCGCCCGATCCGTGGCAGCAGCCGTACCAGCAAGGCGGGCCTCAGGGATATCCGAACACCGGCGCCAACCCTGCGCAGCCTTACTCGTCGCCCTACGGGGCACCTCAGGAGCCGCAACAGCCTTACGGGTCGCCCTACGGTGCACCACAGCAGCCGCAACAGCCTCAGCCGCCGTACGGAGCACCGTATGGCGCGCCCCAGCAGCCGCAGCAGCCCTACGGAAATCCCTACGGAGCGCCCCAGCAGCCCTACGGAGCTCCCTACGGGGCCCAACAGCCGTACGGTGCGCCGCCGCCATACGGCTACCCCACTCCGCAGCCACCCAAGGGCGGCAACGGCAAATGGCTGGCGATCGGCGGTGCCGTGATCGCGGTGCTGGCCGTGGTCGTCGGCGTGATCTTCTTCGCCGTGAACGGCGATTCGAAATCGAACGGCGGCCGCACCAGCGCCGGCTCGTCTCAGACGAGCGATGCCGAGCAGGAAGTCCGGGACTTTCTCGATGAGGTGATGGCCAGCTCCAGTGACCTGAGCGAAGCCCTGCCCTATTTCTGCCAGGCCGACCAGGACCTGTTGGACAAGATCGGCGGGATCGGTGCCATCGACGTTCCGAAAAACACGGACAGCAGCGGTTCGCAGGCCGAGATCAGCAAGATCACGGTGAACGGCGACAAGGCCGTCGTCGACATCTCGACCAGCAAGGGCGCGGCCAAGCTGTACCTACGCAAGGAGAGCGGCTCGTGGAAGATCTGCATGAGTGACTCGCCGCAGCTGTCCGGCATGCGGTGATCAGCCGCACATTATCGAAATGTCATCCCCGGGGGCGGGGCTGGCATTTCGGACAATAGAACGATGACCGGTTCATGAACTTGTCACGGCGCATCACCGCGCCACACCGTCGGCACGGCTCCCCTTCGCGGCCATAGGCGTCCAAAGACCTTTCGAAGTAACCGGATTCGCCGTTGACGTTCACGTACAGCGAATCGAATGACGTCCCGCCCTGGCTCAGCGCGTCGGTCATCACGTCAGCGGCGGCATCGAGCACCTCGGCCAACCGGCGCCGCGGTAGCAGCGCGGCGGTTCTGGCACCGTTGATCTTCGTGCGCCACAGCGCCTCGTCGGCGTAGATGTTGCCGATGCCGGACACCACGGTCTGATCGAGCAACTGGCGTTTGATCTCAGAATGCTTGCGCCGCAGCACGGTAACCACCCGGTCGCGGTCGAAGAGCGGGTCGAGCGGATCGCGGGCGACGTGTGCCACCGGTTGCGGCACGGCGGTGCCGTCCACGGTCACCAACTCCGCCAGCTGCCAGCCTCCGAACGTACGTTGGTCGACGAAGCTCAGGGCTGTGCCGTCGTCGAGCAGCGCCGCGATCCGCAGGTGCCGGTCGTCGCGGAGCGGCCCCAACAGCATCTGACCGCTCATACCCAGGTGCACCACCAGGGCGTCGGCCTCGTCCTCGGCTCCGTCAGGGTCCGACAGCGTCAACCATAGGTACTTTCCGCGTCGGCCGGTACCGGTGATACGGGCGCCGAGCAGCCGCGCCGTCAGGTCGGCGGGGCCGGCCTCATGCCGTCGCACGGCACGCGGATGATGCACCCGTACCGCCGAAATCGATTTGCCCGCAACATGTTCCTGCAACCCGCGGCGGACTACCTCTACCTCGGGCAGTTCAGGCATCGGTGCTCACGCATTGTCCAGTGCGTTCCAGGCCGCGGCCGCCGCCTTGAGTTCGGCCTCTTTCTTGTTGCGCCCCACGCCTTTGCCGTATTCGACGTCGGCCACCACCACGACTGCGGAGAATTCCTTGTCGTGGTCGGGGCCGGTGGAGGTCACCACGTAGCTGGGGGCCCCGAGTCCGCGGGAGGCCGTCAGCTCCTGAAGGCTGCTCTTCCAGTCCAGCCCGGCTCCCAGCGTCGGCGCAGTGTCGAGCAGATCACCGAACAACCGCAGGATGACCTCACGTGAAGTGGTCAGGCCGTGCTGCAAATAGATTGCACCGAGCAGGGATTCGACACCATCGGCGAGAATGCTGGACTTGTCGGCGCCGCCGGAATTCTCCTCGCCCTTGCCCAGCAGCAGATGACTGCCGAGGCCGCCTTCGGTCAGCCCGCGGCCGACATCGGCCAGTGCCTGAGTGTTGACGATGCTGGCCCGCAGCTTCGCCAGGTCACCCTCAGAGCGTTCGGGGTGGCGGTGGTAGAGCTCCTCGGTGATCGTCAACCCGAGCACCGCGTCCCCGAGAAACTCCAGCCGCTCGTTGGTCGGCAGGCCACCGTTCTCGTAGGAGTAGCTGCGATGCGTCAACGCGATGGTCAGCAGTTCGGCGGGAAGCTCGACGCCCAGTGCCTCAAGCAGCGCCGCGTGCGGGTCGGTCACTCGTTGCCCCTGGGCTGCTCGTCGTCGGGCATCATCGCTGCCAGTTTGGCCCAGCGCGGATCGATCTTGTCGTGGTGGTGGCCCGGCTCGGCGGTGGCCAGCGCGATGCCGCAGTCCGGGCACAGGCCCGGACAGTCTGGACGGCACAACGGGGAGAACGGCAGTGCCAATCCGACAGCGTCGATGATCGGCTGTTCCAGGTCGACGGTGTCGTCCTGACCGGAGGCACCGACCCGGCCCATCTCGTCGGCCTCGGTGGTCTCGTCGGTGGTGCTGTCCGGGTATGCGTACAGCTCGGTGAGGTCGATTTCGACATCACCGGTCAGTGCCGTCAGGCAACGCGCGCATTCGCCGACTGTGGGGGCCGATACGGTCCCGCTGACCAGCACCCCTTCCGACACCGACTGCAACTGCAGGTCGAGGTCGAGTGGCGCGCCCTCCTCGATGGCGACCAGCTCGGCCCCGATCCGCACCGGGCTCGGCACCGTCTCCTGGTACGGAAGGAACGACCCCGGTCGCCGGCCCAGTCGGGAGACATCGATCACCAAGGGCGATCGGCGGTTACTACGCTTGTCAGGCCGCTCCCGCCCGCCGGATCTCGCATGCGTCGCCATGCATCGATCCTACGGCGGCGTCAGAGCGCGCCACGCGGCAGTGCGCGCCGACTTCGCATCGTCGTCAGCGGGTGGCGTAGTCGTGCGTGCCCGCGGTCGTGCGCAGCTGATGACGTCCACGGCCGACGGAGCGCAACGTGCCGTTGAGGAAGTCCTCGAACTCGGCCAGTTTGCTGTCGACGTAGATGTCGCATTCGCCGCGCAGCCGGTCGGCTTCGGCGTGCGCCGCGTCGACGAGCCGGGTGGCCTCGGCCGTCGCCGTCGAGACAATCTCGGTCTGCGACACCAGGCGCTGCTGCTCCTTGATGCCCTCTTGCACGGCCTTCTCGTAAGACAGGTTGCCGTTCTCGATCAGGCGGTCGGCTTCGGCCTTGGCCCGGCCCGTGCTCGCGTCGTACTCGCGCTTCGCCACGGCCGCCAGCCGTGCCGCCTCTTCGCGTGCCTCCCCGACCATGCGCTCACTGTGCTGGCGGGCCTCGGCGACCATCCGGTCCGCTTGGGCCTTGGCATCGGCGAGGAGCCGGTCGGCCTCGCTCCTGGCATGGTTGAGCATGCCGTCTGCGTCGGCGTTGGACTTGGACATCACCGACTCGCAGTGCTCCTTGGCCTCACGCAGCAGCGAGTCGCGTGCATCGAGGACATCCTGCGCGTCGTCCAGCTCGCCAGGGATGGCGTCCTTGATGTCGTCGATCAGCTCGAGGACATCCCCGCGAGGCACGACGCAACCGGCGGTCATCGGCACACCGCGCGCTTCTTCGACGATCGCGCCGAGCTCGTCGAGCGCTTCAAAAACTCGGTACACGGCAAAACCCTCCAGGTCGTCGTTGTTAGTGACTAGTGTGCCTGGTGTTACGCCTGTGACTTGGGAGCACAATCGGTGTGTCGCCCGGGCCATCGCCCGTTGTGAGCGCCGTCATGGGCCACCCAGCGGTGCCGATTCGACCGGCGAAGTCACCGCAGCGCCGCGCCGATCAGGTCGCGCGCACGGTCGAGCATTGATGCGAAGGGCCCGACAGCGAAGTTCAGCCCGGCCGATTCCACCCCGGGGTGCGGGCGGGTGGGGGCGATCGCCTCGGCGGCCTGCACGGCCTTGACCATCCGTTCCAGGTCGTCGGCATCAAGTTTGCGATGCAGCTTGTCGAACTCTTCATGCTCTTCGCGTTCGGCGTGGTCGACCACCGCCTC
Source organism: Mycolicibacterium boenickei (assembly GCF_010731295.1). Classification (NCBI taxonomy): domain Bacteria; kingdom Bacillati; phylum Actinomycetota; class Actinomycetes; order Mycobacteriales; family Mycobacteriaceae; genus Mycobacterium; species Mycolicibacterium boenickei. The sequence continues at coordinate 5,337,900 of NZ_AP022579.1, forward strand.
GCGGAACTTGGCCAGCTCGGTGATGAAGTCGTCCGACTCGACGTCCATGCTCTCCAGCTTGGACAGCTGCTCCTTGGCGGCGTGTTCCTCGTGCAGCCGGGCGTCGACGATCTCATCGCCCTCGGCGACCTCACGACGAGCCCGTGGGTGCACGACCATCTCCTCGGCGGTCTCGTGGACCGCCAGAAGTTGCCGCAGTTCGACGAACGCCTTTTCCCGCGCCTTGGCGGTGGACGCCGAGAACACCTCTTCGAACAGGTCCTTGATCAGGTTGTGCTGGTCTTTGAGGAACTTGACGACGTCATCGGTGGATTGAACGAATGTATTGGGCACGGCACGCACCTCCGCGTGATCGGGTTTTGGAAGTAGGGCGCATGGGCTGAGCGCCACCCCGAACCAATACCCGTCGCCGCGGCCGGCTAACCGCGCAGCTTTTCCTGCAACCTGCGGTTCACGGGCTCAGGAAGCAGCGCGGACACGTCGCCGCCCAACGATGCGACCTCTTTGGCCAACGACGACGACACGAACGAGTACTGCGGCGTGGTCGCGACGAAGAACGTGTCGACACCGGCCACGTGCTTGTTCATCTGCGCCATCTGGAGCTCGTACTCGAAGTCGGTGCCGGTACGCAGGCCCTTGACGATCGCGGTCAGCCCACGCGCCTTGACGAAGTCGACCACCAGGCCCTGGCCGGACTCGACCCGCAGGTTCGGCAGGTGCGTCGTCGACTCGACGATCATCGCGATGCGCTCGTCGAGGTCGAACATGCCCTTCTTGTTCGGGTTCACCAGAACCGCCACCACGACCTCGTCGAACTGTGCGGCCGCACGCTCGAAAATGTCGACATGGCCAAGGGTCACCGGGTCGAAGGAGCCGGGGCATACCGCGCCACTCATGGGTGACGACGCTACAGGCCGACGGATCAGCGGATCCGCTAGCCCACTTCGGCGAGTTCCACCCGGGTGTCGCCGTAACGCCGGGTACTCAACTCATCCCAGCCCGCCGGCCATTTCACGGGCCCACTCGACGCGCGCCGCTCCACCAGCACGAAGCTGCCACCGGTCACCCAGCCGGCGGTGGCCAGCAGGGTGAGCATCGCATCGACCGCAGCGTCATCGAGGTCGTATGGGGGATCGGCGAAAACCAGATCGACCGGCCGCGTGGTACCCCCGGCCAGCACCGCCTCCACACTGCCGCGACGCACCGAAGCGGCCCGGACGCCGAGGGTGGCGATGTTCTCCGTGATGACGGCCGCTGCGCGAGCATCGGACTCGACAAAGGTCGCCGAAGTCGCACCCCGCGAAATCGCTTCCAGGCCAAGGGCTCCCGAGCCCGCGTACAGGTCCAGCACCGACAATCCGGCGAAGTCCAGCCGCGCCGTCAACGCGTTGAACACGGCCTCGCGGACCCGGTCGGAAGTCGGCCGGGTTCCCTTGCTGGGCACCGCGATACGACGCCCACCCAGACTGCCGGCGACGATGCGGGTCAGATCGATCCCCCGGTCGCCTCGCTCCTGCCCGCCGAACCGACCACCACGAGGAGGTCACCGCCCTCGACCTGTGCGGTGGCGGCCACCGCAACTCGCTCGACGGTACCGGCCTTGGGTGCGGTGATCGCGGCTTCCATCTTCATCGCTTCGATGGTGGCGATCGTCGCGCCGGCCTCCACGGTGTCCCCGACGGCGACACCGACGGTGACCACACCGGCGAACGGTGCCGCGACATGATCCGGGTTGTTGCGATCGGCCTTCTCGGCGGCCGGGACCTCACTGGCGATGCTGCGGTCGCACACCGTGATCGGACGCAGCTGCCCGTTGAGAATGCACATCACCGTGCGCATCCCGCGCTCGTCGGGGTCGGAGATCGCCTCAAGACCGATCAGCAGCTGCACACCGCGCTCAAGCTCGACGCGATGTTCCTCGCCGTAGCGCAGCCCGTAGAAGAACTGGTTGGCACTGAGACCAGAGGTGTCACCGTAGGTTTCGCGGTGGGAGTCGAACTCCTTGGTCGGCCCGGGGAACAGCAACCGGTTCAACGCCGCCTGCCGCTTGGGGCCCGGCGCCGCCAGCAGTGCCTCGTCCTCGACCGAGAGCTCCTGGATCGGCTTGGCCGGTCCCCTACCTTCAAGTGCCTTGGTGCGCAACGGTTCCGGCCAGCCGCCCGGCGGGTCCCCGAGTTCGCCACGCAGGAATCCGATCACACTGTCGGGGATGTCGTAGCGGGCGGGATCGGCGGCGAACTCCTGCGCGCTCACCCCGGCACCGACCAGCGCCAGCGCCAGATCGCCCACCACCTTGCTCGACGGGGTCACCTTCACCAACCGGCCCAGCACCCGATCGGCGGCGGCGTAGGCAGTCTCGATCTCCTCGAACCGGTCCCCCAGCCCCAGCGCGATGGCCTGCTGGCGCAGGTTGCTCAGCTGCCCGCCGGGGATCTCGTGGGTGTACACCCGCCCGGTCGGGGCAGGCAGGCCCGACTCGAACGGCGCATAGACCTTGCGCAGCGCCTCCCAGTAGGGCTCCAGATCGCACACCGCATCCAGGGACAGGCCCGTGTCGTACTCGGTGTGCGCGGCCGCTGCCACGATCGAGGACAACGCCGGCTGACTGGTGGTGCCGGCCAACGGCGCCGCGGCACCGTCCACCGCCGACGCGCCGGCCTGCCAGGCCGCCAGATACGTCGCCAACTGCCCACCCGGGGTGTCGTGGGTGTGCACGTGCACCGGCAGATCGAACCGACTACGCAAGGCACTGACCAACAGCTGCGCCGAATGCGGTCGCAACAGCCCGGCCATGTCCTTGATCGCCAGCACGTGCGCGCCCGCGTCGACGATCTGCTCGGCCAGCTTCAGGTAGTAATCGAGCGTGTACAGGTTCTCGCCCGGATCACTGAGATCACCGGTGTAGGACATCGCCACTTCGGCGATCGCCGTGCCCGTCTCGCGGACCGCATCGATCGCCGGACGCATCGACTCGACGTTGTTGAGCGCGTCGAAGATCCGGAAGATATCAATGCCGGTGCGGGTCGCCTCGTCCACGAAGGCCGAGGTCACCAGCTCCGGATACGGCGTGTATCCCACGGTGTTGCGGCCCCGCAGCAACATCTGCAGACAGATGTTGGGTACCGCCTCGCGCAGCGCGGCCAGCCGTTCCCACGGGTCTTCCTTCAAGAACCGAAGCGCCACATCGTAAGTCGCTCCACCCCAGCACTCGATCGACAGCAGCTGCGGCATGGTCCGAGCCACATACGGAGCCACCTTGAGCAGGCCCGTGGACCGCAACCGGGTGGCCAACAACGACTGATGGGCATCGCGGAACGTCGTATCGGTGACCCCGAGGGCCTTGCTGTCACGCATCCAGCGCGCGAACCCTTCGGGGCCCAACTCGACCAGACGCTGCTTGGAACCCGCAGGGGGCACCGACGACAGATCCAGCGGCGGCAGCTTGTCCTGCGGATACACCGCCGACGGCCGCTCCCCGTTCGGCTTGTTCACCGTGATGTCGGCCAGGTAGTTCAAGATCTTGGTGCCACGGTCGGCGGGGGTGTGCGCGGTCAGCAGCTGCGGGCGATCATCGATGAACGACGTGGTGACCCGTCCGGCGCGGAAATCGGGATCGTCGATCACCGCCTGTAGGAACGGGATGTTCGTCGACACACCGCGGATCCGGAACTCGGCCAGCGCACGCTTCGCGCGGGCCACGGCCGTGGAGAAGTCACGTCCCCGACACGTCAGCTTGACCAGCATCGAGTCGAAATGCGCGGAGATCTCCGCACCAAGGTTGGAGCCGCCGTCCAGGCGGATGCCCGCACCGCCGGGCGACCGGTAGGCGGTGATCCGCCCGGTGTCGGGACGGAATCCGTTGGCGGGATCCTCGGTCGTGATCCGGCACTGCATCGCCGCCCCGCGGATGACCAGCGAATCCTGGCTCAACCCCAGATCGGCCAGGCTCTCCCCGGCCGCGATCCGCAACTGCGAGCCCACCAGATCCACGTCGGTGATCTCCTCGGTCACCGTGTGCTCCACCTGAATCCGTGGATTGCACTCGATGAACACGTGATGACCACGCTCGTCCAGCAGGAACTCGATGGTGCCCGCGCAGCTGTAACCGATCTGACGGGCCAGAGCCACGGCATCCGAGCAAATGCGTTCGCGTAGAGCAGGATCCAGATTCGGCGCCGGCGCCAACTCGATCACCTTCTGATGCCGCCGCTGCACGCTGCAATCACGCTCGAACAGGTGCATCACGTTGCCCTGCGTATCGGCGAGGATCTGCACCTCGATGTGGCGCGGGTTGATGACGGCCTGCTCCAGGTACACCGCGGGATCGCCGAACGCCGACTCGGCCTCACGTGATGCCGCTTCCACCGCTTCGGGCAGTGCCTCGGGGTCGGTCACCCGGCGCATGCCGCGCCCGCCACCGCCGGACACCGCCTTGACGAACAGCGGGAACGTCATATCCCTTGCCGCAGCGACCAATTCGTCCACCGACGACGACGGCGCCGAGGACGACAGCACCGGCAAGCCCGCAGCCTTGGCCGCCGCGATCGCCCGCGCCTTGTTCCCGGTCAGTTCCAGAACCTGCGCCGAGGGGCCCACAAAGGTGATCCCCGCCTCCGCGCAGGCCGACGCCAGCTCCGGATTCTCCGACAAGAATCCGTATCCCGGATACACCGCGTCCGCGCCGGAATGCTGGGCGACCCTGATGATCTCGTCCACGGACAGGTACGCCCGTACCGGATGGCCGATCTCACCGATCTGATACGACTCGTCGGCCTTCAGGCGGTGCAGCGAATTGCGATCCTCGTACGGGTACACCGCCACCGTCGCGATGCCCATCTCATAGGCGGCACGAAAAGCGCGGATGGCGATCTCGCCACGATTGGCGACTAGCAGCTTGGAAATCACGGGTAGACCTAACCGACAAGTTATTGCGGAAGTGTTACAGCAGCGTTGACCAGTATTCCCAGAAACGCACCAAGATCAACAGCACAAGTGAGGTGAACCAGAGCGCCACCAGCGACCACCGCCACTGGTAGATCGCCCGGGCGACGGAGTTCGTGTGCAACGGCCGAAGCGCGATCGAACTCGTCACCACCAACAGCGGGATGGTCACCGCCCACACCACCATGCAGTACGGGCACAGAGCGCCGATGCGGTAAAGGCTCTGGAAGATCAGCCAGTGCACCATGACGGCACCGAACAGCGTTCCGGCGGCGAACCCGGCCCAGTACCAGCGGGGCAGCCGAACGCCCGCCACCGCCAGCACACCGGTGACCAGGGTGACCGTGAACGCGACCACCCCGATCAGTGAGTTGGGGAATCCGAAGACCGATGCCTGCCACGTCGACATCACCGAACCGCACGAGATCACCGGGTTCAAACTGCACGACGGGACGTAGGACGGATCAATCAGAAGCTCGATCTTCTCGACCGTGAGCGCCATCGCCGCCGCCAGGCCGAGAACACCTGCGATCAGCACCCAGACGGCACTGGCCTTGCCCACGGCTACGGTGCGGGGCTCCTCGGTCCCGGGCTCGTCCAGCTCGGCGACGGCGTCACTCATGGGTTGGCCGGCGCCGGGACGGCTGGTGCGGCCGGGGCCGCGGGAGCAGCGGGTGCACCCGGGGCAGGCGCTGCGGGTGCGGCGGGGCCGGGGGCCGGGCCCTTCAACGCGGGCAGGTCGCCGACGACTTCCTTGACCTTCGCGATCAGCGCGTCAGGAGTGGTCGGGCTGTATTCCTCACCGTTGAACCGAATGGTCGGGGTCGAGTTGATACCGCTGGCCGCGGCCATGCCCTGCACCATCTCGACGTAACGCCCCTTGGTGATGCAGTCGGGCACCTCACCGGCGGCGCCGGCCTGGCGGGCGAGCTCGATGATCCGGGCGTTGTCCGGGTAGACACCGCCGCCCTCCTCCGGCTGGATACCCGGGGTGAAGAGCGCGGAGTGGAATCGGCGGAACGCATCGACCGACTCGTCGGCGACGCAGTACGCGGCGCCACCGGCCCGCGACGAGTAGCCGTTGCCGGCCTTGTCCAGGATCGCCACCATGTGGTAATCGACGGCTACCGCACCGGAGTCGATGAGCTTGTTGATGGTCGGGCCGAACTGCTGCTCCAGATGACCGCACGCGGGGCACAGGAAATCCTCGAAGAGGCTCAGCGTCACCTTGGGTTCCGACGTGCCCTCTTTGGTGATCAGGCTGGGCGCGGCGACGTGCACGGCCCTGGCCTCCCCGGAGGCCGGCCGCTTGTGGCCGGTCGTCACGATGTAGAGCACCAGGCCGACGGCGAACAGCACCACAACGGCTGTCAGCCCGATCTGAACGAACAGGTTGCGCTTGCGGTCAGCCGCTTTGAGGTCGTACTTCGCGGTCTTCTTCGGTTTGGCCACGTCGACCAGCGTACCGGCGCCGACAGGTCAACTTTCGGCGTGGCTGAGATGCGCGCGCAGCGCAGAGATCATCGCGCTCGTGGCAGTGGCGCTGCCGCCGCCCAGCGGAAAGAAGTTGGCGAATGCGTGGATCATCGAACGCTCTTCCCTGAGGTCCACCACCACCCCGGCGTCGCGCATCGCCCCCGCGTATCGGTTGCCCTCGTCCCGCAACGGATCGAAACCGGCCGTGACCACCAGCGCAGGCGGCAGGCCGGAGAGATCCTCGCTGAGCAACGGGGACACCAGCGGATCCTCGACGGACACCTCGGCACCGTCGAGGTAGTGCCCGGCAAACCAGTCCATGTCGCGTTTCTTCAGGAAGTAGCCGTCGGCGAACAGCGTCTTGGATCGCGTCTCACTCGAAAAGTCGGTGACCGGGTAGAGCAGCAACTGCAGCGCGGGCAGCGGCAGTTCGGAGTCACGTGCCTGCTGGCTGACCACGGCGGCCAGGTTGCCGCCCGCACTGTCTCCGCCGACGACGATCCGCGTGGCCCCCAGTCCGGCGGCGTGGTCGAGTGCCCAGCGGTAGGCGGCATAGGCGTCGTCGACCGCAGCCGGGGCCTTGTGCTCGGGTGCGAGCCGATAGTCGACCGAGATCACCTGGATCCCGCCGTCCCGGCAGATCAACCGGCACAGGCCGTCATGGGTATCGAGGTCGCCGATCACGAAGCCGCCGCCGTGGAAGTACAGGAGCAGTGCGGGGATCGCAGGCGCTCCGGTGCCGTCGGGGACATACCGTCGCGACGGGATCGGCCCGGCCGGGCCGGGAATCGAAATCTCGGTCACGTCGGCGCGGATTCGGGCCTTCATCATGCCCGCCGTCACCCGCAGCGCGGCGCGCGAGACGGCGACACCGGACTCCGCACTGTAATCGGCGACCAAACCGCCGACGCCTGCCGCCCGTTGGGCGGCAAGGGTGAACTGCAGCGTGGTGTCCAAGGTGTTTCCGTCGACGGTCACCGAACGCCCGCCCAGCAGCAGTCGCTTGGTCCGATCCGAGATCCGGGGAATCGCGGCCAGGGTGAACCCGGTCGCCCGCTCGAGCAGCGCCTGTCTGACCATGTCCCGGCGATCACCGTTAGATCCGCCTCTTGCCTGCCCGCCTGGCAGACTTTCAGTCATGGCTGCTCCTTCTGTGAGTCCTCGTGTCACGCTCAACGACGGTAATTCGATACCGCAAGTCGGGTTGGGGGTTTGGCAGACCCCCGCCGAGGAGACGGTGCGCGCCGTCAGCGCGGCCCTGCAAGCCGGGTACCGGCACATCGACACCGCCGCTGCCTACCAGAACGAGACCGAGACCGGTCGCGGCCTGGTCGAATCCGGTGTCCCCCGCGAGGACGTGTTCCTGGTGACCAAACTGTGGAACAGCGACCAGGGATACGACTCGACGCTGGCCGCGTTCGATGCCAGCCTGAACCGGCTCGGCGTCGACTATCTCGACCTGTACCTCATCCACTGGCCGGTGCCTGCCAACAACGCCTACGTCGACACGTTCAAGGCGTTCGCGCACCTGCACGATCAGGGCCGGGTCCGGTCCATCGGGGTGAGCAACTTCGCTCCCGAACACCTGAACGTTCTCATCGACTCCACCGGGATCGTGCCCGCGGTCAATCAGGTCGAACTGCATCCGCTGCTACCGCAACGCGAGCTTCGCGAAGTGCACGCCCGATTGGGCATCGCCACCGAGGCGTGGAGCCCGCTGGGCCAGGGATCTCTGCTCTCCGATCCCGTCATCACCGGCATCGCCGAGCGGCACGGTAAAACCCCCGCCCAGGTACTGATTAGGTGGCATATCCATCTGGGTAATATCGTCATCCCCAAGTCGGTGAACCCAGCGCGGATTGTGAGTAATTTCGACGTGTTCGATTTCGATCTGGACGAATCGGATATGTCGGCCATCGCCACGTTGGAGACGGATACACGCCTGGGACCCGATCCTCGAACCTTCAACTTCACAGGATAGGTGCCATGACCTCCTCGGACGGGGCTGCGATTCCCACCGTCAAGCTCAACGACGACCGTACGATCCCGGTCGTCGGATTCGGCGTCGGCGGGCTCTCGGATTCCGAAGCGGAGCGCGTGGTGTCGGCGGCGCTGGAGGCCGGGCACCGCCTGATCGACACCGCCGCCTCCTACGACAACGAGGCCGGCGTCGGGCGCGCCATCGCGGCATCGGGCATTCCGCGCGAGGAGATCTCGGTGACCACCAAGCTGGCCATCAGCGATCAGGGTTTCCAGTCATCGCAGAACGCCGGGCGCGCCAGCCTGGAGCGGCTCGGCCTGGACTATGTGGACCTGTACCTGATCCATTGGCCCGGCAACGACATCGGCAAATACGTCGACAGCTGGGGCGGGCTGATGGCGCTGAAGCAGGAGGGGCTGGCCCGCTCCACCGGCGTGTCCAACTTCAGTCCGGAGAATCTGTCGACCATCGTCGATCTGACCTTCGTCGCGCCCGCGGTCAACCAGATCGAGCTGCATCCGTTGCTCAACCAGAGCGCCTGGCGCGCAGCCAATGCCAAGTACAACGTCGCGACGGAGGCCTACAGCCCGCTCGGCGTCGGCAATCTGCTCGACAACCCGGCTGTCACCGCCATTGCCGAGGCGCATGGCAAGACTCCGGCGCAGGTGCTCATCCGGTGGAGCATCCAATTGGGCAACATCGTGATCTCCCGCTCGACCAACCCGGAGCGGATCGCGTCCAATCTCGACGTGTTCGGCTTCGAGCTGACCGCCGAGCAGATGGACAGCCTCAGCGGGCTCGACAATGGCACCCGGTTCCGGCCCGACCCGGCGACCTACACCGGCTGATCCCCGCGGAGCTGCCTGACGTGCCGGTGCACCGCTGCGGTGACGCGTTCGATGTCACCGGTCGCCAGCACGTCCAGCAGGGCCCCGCGTAACACCGCCAACGCCAGGGTTCGGGCAGCAGCGCCGGTTTCGGCGTCTTTCTCGTGCGCGGGTTGGGATTTCGCCAACACGTCGAGCCAATCCTCGACGGTTTCACCTGCGAAGCCCGCCCACGCTCCGTCCGGTTCGACGAGGGAGCGCGCGTACGCCTCGGCCCACAGCGTCAGCAGCGGCCGGTGTTCCACGGCGACAAGCCAACTCCACACCTTCTCGACCGCCGCGGCCAACCCGGCTGCGTGGGTGTCGCCGTCTCGGAGGCGCTCAAGGAGCGCGAGTTCGTCGGTGCGGGCCCGCGCCAGTAGCGCACGCACCAGGCCGTCCTTGCTGCCGAACAGGAACAGCAGTACGCGCGGACTGGTCCCGATCGCCGCCGCCAGCGGGCGTAGCGACAAATCACTGAGGCCGTGGGCGAGCGCGTACCGATATGCGGCCTCGAGGAGTTCGATTTTCCGGGCTGACGGGGTTGTCGTGTCCACGGCCACGTTGATAGCCTACCGCTACTGAAACGAGTGTGTCAGTAGCGTTCGATCCGGAGGTCCAGCGATGTCGCAGGCCATCGACCAGAGGCGCGTCGTGCTGCGGCGCGCCGACCGTCCCGGCGATCTGGGCTGGGTGGTGCTGGCCCACGGTGAGGTCTACGACCAGCAGTTCGGCTGGAACACCGACTTCGAGACGCTCGTCGCCCGGATCGTGGCGGACTACGCCGACAACCGTGACCCGGCCCGGGAAGCCGGCTGGATCGCCGAAGTCGACGGCGAGCGCGCCGGATGCATCTTCTGCATGGCATCCGGCGAGCCGGCCGTGGCGAAGCTGCGCATCCTGTTGGTCACCCCCGGCGCACGTGGGCTGGGACTGGGCACGCGCCTGGTCGAGGAGTGCCTGCGGTTCGCTCGCGAGGCCGGCTATGTCCAGGTCACCCTATGGACCAACGACGTACTCGTCGCCGCCCGAAAGATCTACCAGGACTTCGGTTTCCGACTCATCGATGAGGAACGTCACCACAGTTTCGGCCACGACCTCAACGGCCAGAACTGGGTGCTCGATCTGTAGTTCCGACAGCTGCCGCCCGGCACCCGACCAGATCCACGATGAGATCGAGCGTGGCCTCGAACTCATCGTCCCGGTCGAAGCGGGCGAGGTAGGGCGCCGCGGCCGTCACCTCGGCCAGACCCGACGCTTCCAGCGTCTTCCGGCGTTCGGCGATCCCGTCGGCGGTACCGGCACCGAACGTCGGCCCGGCCGACACCTCGCGCAACAGGGTGCCGATCAAGGCGGCGAGCAAGGTCCGCAGCAGGTGCACGGCCTCCCTCGCCGAGATGCCGGTCCGACGCAGCACCGTGAGCACGGCCTCGATGGGTGCCAACCCGGACATCGATGACAGCTGCCGGGTCAGCACCAGGGTCGCCGCCTCAGGATGAGCCAGCGTGACGCGGCGGAATTCATGCCCAAGCGCCCGCAGGTCGGCGCCGAAATCGCCAGTGGCAGGCGGGATCCGAAGCTGTTCCAGGACGTGTTCGGCGACCGCGTCGAGCAGGTCGTCCTTGCCTTCGACGTAGTGATAGAGGCTCTTGGCGTCGACGCCCAACACCCGGCCGACCGAGCGCATGCTCACCGCCGCGATTCCCTCGCCGTCGATCACCGCGAGGGCGGCATCGCGGATCGCCGCCCGGGTCAACTGGGCCTGCGCCTTGGGTGGCCTGCCGCGGCGCGGCGCGCCGTCGGCCTGCCTGTTCGCCGCACCGGTCATGGCTGGCATTGTTCCTCACCCGTTGCTATTCCCACAGTGTGGGGTTATTTTACAATAAATCCACCCCGTGGGAATAATGCCCGTACAGGAGCACACGATGCCCGACCGCCTACTCATGCCACCCGTCGAGGTCTTACAGGCGCGCGAGAAACTCGTCCTCGATCACTTCCACGACGAGGTGCGGCAGGACTGGGACGACGTGCTGGCCACATTCCCCCACCCGCACTACGAGATCATCCCCACCCTCACCGTGCACGACGGTGACGCAGAGGTCCGCGATTACTACCACGACACGCGCGTCGCATTCCCCGACCAGGACCATGAGATCATCGCGCTGCGCCACAGTGCCGACGCCGTCATCGTCGAATTCTGGTTGATCGGAACACATCTGGGCCCACTCGGCGCCATCCCACCGACCGGCGGCCGACACCGGACCAGGATGACGGCGTACTTCATCTTCGACGAGGACGAGAATCTGGTCACCGAGCGGATCTACTTCGACGCCCTGTCGATGTTCGGTCAACTGCTCGCCGGGCTCAATCTGCGCGACCCGCGCAACTGGCCGCGGGTGATCCGTGGCCTGCGAGGACTGCGGGCGATGTCCAGCACTCCGAACCCGCTCCTCGTCGACACCGCGCCGGTCGAGCTGTAGCCGGGATGAAGGTCCATCACCTCAACTGCGGCACCATGCGGCCGCCCGCGACCCCGGGCGGGCTGGTCTGCCACGTGTTGTTGATCGAGACCGATCACGGCCTTGCCCTGGTCGACTCGGGTTTCGGCTTGCACGATATTGCGGCACCCGGGCCGCGTTTCGGCGCCGCGCGGTTCCTCGTTCGCCCTGTCTACGACCCCGCTGAAGCGGCGGTCAACCAGATCCGCGAACTCGGGCATGATCCGCGAGATGTCCGTGACATCGTGCTCACCCATCTCGATGCCGATCACGCCGGCGGCCTTGCCGACTTCCCTTGGGCCAGAGTTCATCTCACTGCCATCGAATCATTCGCCGCCGCCCACCCCGCGACATTCGTGGAGAAGCAGCGCTACCGTCGAGCCCAACGCGCTCACGGCCCGATACTCGTCGAGCACCACCCGGCCGCCGGCGAAGCCTGGCGCGGTTTTCCGGGCGCGAAGGACCTCAGCGAGATCTCGCCGGGGATCGTATTGATTCCGCTACCCGGGCACACCCGCGGCCATGCGGCGGTCGCGGTGGACACCGGGTCACGCTGGATCCTGCATGCCGGGGATGCGTTCTACCACCACGGGCAGGTCGACGGTAGTCACTCTGCGCCGCGGACGCTCACCGCCCCCGAACGGGCTGTCGCGTTCGACCGCAAGCAGGTCCGGGCCAATCATCGCAGGCTGGCCGAACTCTCGACCGCCGGCGAACCGGATCTACTGCTGGTCAATGCGCACAGCCCCCACTTACTGGACCGCGCCATCGAGAGCAGCTGACGCAGGGCGGAATTCCCGCGGCTAGCCCGTCGGGCACGTCCCGGCGGCGTCGCGCAGCACCCCCGCCGATGCGGCGTCGACCGGGAGCGCATAGCCGCGCAACACCTCGACGAACTGCACCGCGTACTGACACCAGAACGCCCGGTTGGGCGGCATCCAGTGGGCCGGCTCCTGATCGCCCTTGTCCTGGTTGGGTTTACCGGCGACGGCCAGCAGGTTGGCCGGGTCGTTGGCGAACCGCAGCCGCAGATCGTCGGGCCAGTCACGCGCGCCCAGATCCCACGCCAACGCCAGCGGCACGATGTGGTCGATCTGCACTGAGGCACCCGTCTGATTGCCGCGGACGAACGGCACCACCGCGTTCGTGTACGGATCGTGCAGTGTCCCGGTCGCCACGGCGACCGGGCACCGCTTGATCGCGACGAGTGTCTTGTCGACGAGGTCGCGGTTGAGGATGTCGTTCCGGGTGTCGCAGCCGTTGTGACCGCCGGGCGCGCTGTTGTCGTCGTCCCAGGACTCTCCGAAGGCGGCACGCCGATAGTCGTTGCCGCGCACCCGCACCGGAATCTCCGGTACCCCGGCCAACAGGTCCACCCCGGCGGCCACGGTGGGCGGCTGGGCCTGGGCGGCGAACCGCACGGAGTTCTGCGTTGAAGTGATCACCTGAATGGCGACCACCACCGCGAGTGCGACGGCCGCGGCCAGCCACCACACCCGCCGGCCGGTCATGCCTTGTCCAGGTACTCGACGCGGTCGGTGTTCACGAATTGTGCTGCCAGCAGATCCATTCCGGGGTCGTGCGGACTCTGCGCGTAGCGCTGCTCGCAGAATTCCCGGGCCTCCTGGATCACTTCGAGGTGATCCCGCAGGGACAGGAAACGCAGATTGATGGTGCGCCCGGACTGGTTGAGGCCCAGCACATCTCCCTCGCGACGCTCATCGAGGTCGAGGTCTGCCAGGGCGAACCCGTCGAGCGTCGCGGCCACCGCCTTGATCCGCTCACCGGCCTTCGAGGTTTCCGGCAGCCGAGTGGCCAGCAGGCACAGGCTGGGATGTTGGCCACGACCGATCCGGCCGCGCAGCTGATGCAGCTGGCTGATGCCGAACCGGTCGGCGTCCATCACGACCATCATGGTCGAGTTGGGCACGTCGACGCCGACCTCGATGACGGTGGTACACACCAGCACATCGATCTCCCCGGACCGGAATGCCCCCATCACCGCGTCCTTCTCGTCCCCGGACAGCCGGCCGTGCATGAGCCCGAGGCGCAAGCCCGCCAGCGGGCCCGTGCTCAACCGGTCGAACAGGTCGACGACGGTGATTGGCGGCGGGCCGCCGCGCCCGTCGTTCTTGTCGCTCGGCTTGTCGGATTCGTCGATGCGCGAGGCGACCACGTAGGCCTGTCTGCCGGCGCCCACCTCCTCGCGGATGCGGGCCCAGGCCCGGTCCAGCCAGGCCGGCTTCTGCGAGACGAAGATGGTGTTGGTGGTGATGGGTTGCCGGCCGCGGGGCAGTTCGCGCAGCGTCGAGGTCTCCAGATCGCCGTACACGGTGAGCGCCACGGTGCGCGGAATCGGCGTGGCCGTCATCACCAGCAGGTGAGGAGTCAACCCATCACGAGCCTTGGCCCGCAACGCATCCCGCTGTTCGACGCCGAACCGGTGCTGTTCGTCGACGACCACCATGCCCAGGTTGTGGAACTCCACCGCGTCCTGCAACAACGCGTGCGTACCGACGACGATGCCGGCCTGGCCCGACGCCACCTGTTCGCGCACGGCACGTTTCTGCGGTGCCGTCATCGATCCGGTCAGCAACGCCACACCGGTCACCGTCTCCGCACCGCCGAGCTGCCCCGCCATCGCCAGCGGCCCCAGCACGTCACGGATCGAGCGCGCGTGTTGGGCGGCAAGCACTTCGGTGGGCGCCAACAGCGCGCACTGATAGCCCGCATCGACCATCTGCAGCATCGCCAGCACCGACACGATGGTCTTGCCCGAACCCACCTCGCCCTGCAGCATCCGGTTCATCGGGCGCGTCGAGGCCAACTCGCCCGAGATCACCTCGAGCACTTCGGACTGCCCCGCAGTCAGCTCGAAGGGCATCCGACTGTGCATCGCGGCGGCCAACCCGTCGTCGACTCGCGGTGCGGCGGGCCCGGATTCGCTCAGCTCGCTGTAGCGTCGGCCGACCAGCCCCCATTGCAGGCCGATGGCTTCATCAAAGGTCAGCCGCTCGGCCGCCCGGTCCCGGTCCTCGGATTTCTCAGCCAGGTGAATGGCCCGCAGCGCCTGATCTTCGGACATCAGATTGTGTTCGCGCACAAACGATTCCGGAAGTGGTTCCGGAATCGGGTCCAGAACGTCCAGGGTCTGCCGAACGCACGCGTAGATGTCCCAGCTCTGCACCTTTGCCGAGGCCGGGTAGATCGGGAAGAAGTCCCGCTCGAACTCGGCCAGCATGTCTTCGCCGGTGGCCCCAGACGCCGTTGCGATGGTCTTGAGCGACTTGGTCCCGATCTGCTTGCCTGCCAGTGGATTCAGCACCAGGAAGGCCGGATGGTCGAGCTGAAGGGTATTGCGGAAGTACTTCACCTCGCCGGAGAGCATCAGGCGGGTGCCCTTCTCCAACTTATCCACCATCCACCCGGCATTGAAGAACGTCGCCGTCACGGCGGGCCGATGTTCACCGAGGGTGACGCGCAACCACTTTCGGGCCGTCGGCCGGCCCGTCTTCTTGCTGAAGCCCGGCTTCATCTCACCGACCTTGGTCTCGGTGACGACCTCGATGAAGGTGACGTGTTCGCCCTCCTCCAAATCAAGGGCCTCACCTTCACCGCGCACCGACATGCCGTCGCTGTATTTGCGGGGGTAGTGCCGCAGCAGATCGTTGACGGTGACGATGCCGAAATGCTCTTCGAGGGGCTTGGCCGACCGTGCCCCGATCACCAGGTCCAGTCGATCGCCGAGCGCGGCCACTACTCCACCCCGATCAGCAGCGCGTCGCCGCGGTGGCCGGTGTGATAGGTCACCAACTCGGCGCCGAGGTGCTCGCGATGCACATGGGCCTGCAGCGCCTCCCCCACAGCGCCGTCCACACCATCACCGGTCAACACCGTGATCAGCTCGCCGCCCGCCACCATCAGCAGATCGATCAACCCGGCGGCAGCCGTCGTGATGTCGGGACCCACGATCAGCACCTCATCGCCCGCGATACCCAGCCCGTCGCCCGGTTTGCAGCCACCCGCCCACGTCAACGCCTCTTCGGTGGCGATCCGCACCGCGCCGTGCCGGGCGCCCGCGGCCGCCCGCGCCATGGTGTACCCGTCGTCCACGGCTTGTCTGCTCGCGTCGTGGACCGCCAGCGCGGCCAGGCCCTGCACCATCGAGCCCGCCGGCACCGGCACGACATCGATGCCCCGACCGATCGCGGCCGTGCACCCCGCCACCAGTTCCTCGGCGGCCACATATCCGTTGGGCAGCAGCATGACCTGGGCGGCGCCCACATCGACCAGGGCCCGCAGCAATTGTTGGGCGCTGATGGGCTCACCCGCGTCGGGCCGCAACACCTGGGCGCCCTCACCGGCGAACAGCTCGACGCCGCCGTCGCCGTCGACAACGGCCAGCACTGCCCGCTCTCGGGCCCAGCCCCCGGCGGACCTGAGGCCAGGCGCGACCGTCAGGGCGGTGATCTGGATGCGATTCAGCGCCCCGACCGCGAGCCCGGCCTCGACCGCGGCCCCGGCGTCATCGACGTGGACGTGCACCGAGTACTGATCATTGCCCGAGGCGGCGATCGCCACGGACTCACCCATCTGCTCGAGGACGGCCCGCAATCCCTCGACCGCGGGCGCGCCACATCCGGTCAGCAGATACATGACCTCGAACTGCGGCGGGGCCTCGGCACCGGCGAGGCCCGTGGCCGGAAATGGCGCCTGCGGTGACGCCGGGGCGTAGACGGCCCTACGGGGCGCGTGACCGACCAGCGTCGCGGTCATCGCATCGAGCAGAACGAGCAGACCGCGTCCACCCGAATCGACCACGCCGGCCTTGGCCAGCACGTCAAGTTGCTGCGGCGTGCGATCCAGAGCTGCCGACGCGGCATCGCCCGCGGCGGCAGCCGCGTCAGCCACGTCACCCCCCTCGGCCGCACGGTGTTCGGCGGCCGAGGCCGCGGCCTCCAGCACCGACACGATGGTGCCCGGCACGGGCTCCCCCATCGAGGTGACAGCGAGGCCGGCGGCATGGCGCAGCGCCGCGCCCAACAGGGTGGCGTCCACGACGGAGAGATCCCCGTCACGCTGAGCCGCCGCGTTGGTGATCACCTCGGCCAGGCCGAGCAGAATCTGCGACAGGATCACCCCGGAGTTGCCGCGGGCCCCCTGCAACGCCCCGGCCGCCAACGCGCCGGCCAGCGCCGGAACGTCCGCGCCGGCCGGCTCGGCATCGGCATGAGCCCATGCCGAACGCATCGTGAACAGCATGTTTGTCCCGGTGTCGGCATCGGCCACCGGGAACACGTTGAGCCGGTTGATCTCGTCGGTATGGGTGATCAGGTCATCGACGGCAGTGTGGGCCCAGGCCCGCAGAGCGGAGGCGTCCAGCCGCCGAGCCGACATCGGACCTCCCAATCCCCATCAGATCCCACAGAATCGCGGCCGCCCCCGCAGTCACCGCCGTGGGCGCCAGCCTATCGACTGACGGCGACAATCTTGATCAGAGCACCGCCGGCTGTGGACAACCTGGGGTGGTGTTCACGGGCCGTTTTGGCGATCCTCTGGCCTCCCGGTATTCTGATCAGGTTGTCGGGTTGAGCCCCGCCGTTTTACGGCGAGCGGGCCCAGACCCCCCAAGGACTGAATTCGAGGAGTTGTTGATATGGCTGCCGTGTGCGATATCTGCGGAAAGGCGCCGGGCTTCGGCAAGTCGGTGTCGCACTCGCATCGGCGGACCAGCCGGCGCTGGGATCCGAACATCCAGTCGGTGCGTGCCGTGGCACGTCCGGGTGGCAACAAGCAGCGTGTGAACGCTTGCACCTCCTGCATCAAGGCCGGCAAGGTCTCGCGCGGCTGACGTCGCGCGCCTGATCGGGTGCGCGACCATCGTGTTTATCTGAGGTCACGGCGGGGTATGCCCTGCCGTCATGACCCCATGTCGTGCATCACATAAATCGCTTCGTGCGTTCGCTGCCGCCGTCGCGGTCGGCTCGATGCTGACCGCGTGTGGCGGTACCACTTCCGACGAGGATACGACCACTTCGGAGACCCCTTCGACGACCGAGGCCCCGGTGACCTCTGAGGGTCCGGCGACCCATACCGAGACGACGGTCATCGAAACCACGGTGTCGCCCGGACCGGGCTCGCCGCCGGCCGAGATGCCCGGTTCTCCGAACGAAGGCGATGGGGACATGACCGTCCAGATTCCGTCGCCGGGCATTCCGTCACCCCCGCCGATTCCGGCGCCGCCTGCGATCCCCGCCCCGCCGGGGATCCCCATGCCCTGATCGGCTCAGGGCAGCCGCCAGTCGATCGGGTCGGCGCCCTTCTGCTGCAGCAGTTCGTTGGCCCGGCTGAACGGGCGTGACCCGAAGAATCCTCGCGACGCCGACAACGGCGACGGATGCGGCGATTCGATCGTCGCGCAGTCACCTTCGGCCAGTAGCGGCTTCAGCGTCGATGCATCGCGGCCCCACAGCACCGCGACCATCGGTTGGTCCCGGGCCACCAGGGCGCGGATCGCGCACTCGGTCACCGCTTCCCAGCCCTTGCCGCGGTGTGACGCCGGGGTGCCCGGGGACACCGTCAGCACCCTGTTGAGCAGCATCACGCCTTGTTGCGCCCACGGGGTGAGGTCACCGCTGGCCGGTTGCGGATAGCCCAGGTCCTCGGAGTACTCGGTGAAGATGTTCGACAGACTGCGCGGTAGTGGACGCACGTCGGCACCCACCGAGAAACTGAGGCCGACGGCGTGTCCCGGCGTCGGGTAGGGATCCTGACCGACGATCAGCACGCGGACCTGCTCGAACGGAAAGGTGAAGGCGCGCAGAACATTCTGGCCTGCGGGCAGATAGCGTCTGCCCGCGCTGAGCTCGTCGCGGAGGAACTGCCCCATCTGCGCGACATGCGCTCCGACCGGCTCGAGGGCGCGTGCCCAGCCGGGGTCGACGAGTTCGTTCAGGGGCCGTGCGCCTGCCGTCGCGTCGGCAGTGGTCGTCTTGCTCCTCGCGTCCGCAGTCACGGAAAACCAACCTAGCGTGAACCGCTAGCCAAACGATTGCCATCCCGCATTACCCGCCCACGGCGCGCCGTCGACGAGGACCGTGGCCGGACCGCCGACCACCCTGCCGATGGCCCGCCAGCCGGGCGGAACAGCGCCAGGGAAGGTCGCGGCCAATGCGTGGTCCTCACCTCCGCCGAGCACCCACGCCCACGGGTCGGCACCCACTGCCGCGGCGGCCTCGGCGACCTCGCGCCGATCGCCGTCCAGGAGGTCGCGCTCCAGGTCGATGCCCACCTCGGAGGCCGACGCGATGTGGCCCAGATCGGCGAGCAGGCCGTCGGACACATCGGTCATCGAGGTGGCGCCGGCGTCGGCCGCCAGGACCCCCTGCCCGTAGGGCGGCTGCGGGGTCAGGTGTCGCTGCCGCAGTTCGGTGAACCCTTCGACGCCACGGTGCAGGAGTGCATACCCGGCCGCAGAGCGACCCAGCTCGCCCGCCACCGCCACGGTGTCGCCGACCCGGGCGCCGCTGCGGCATACCGGTTCCCGGCCGCCGAGATCCCCGAGCACCGTGACGGATATCACCCACTGCGGAGCACTCACCAGGTCTCCCCCGGCGATGCTGGCGCCCAGCAGGCCCGCCTCGTCCCACAGACCGTCGGCCAGTTCCGCCGCGGCCGCGACCGGGGTGTCCGACGGCGCGCCGAAGGCCACCACGAAGACGGTGCTGCGACCGCCCATCGCTTCGATGTCGGCGGCGTTCTGGGCGATCGCCTTGCGCCCGATGTCGTGCGGCGTCGACCAATCCAGCCGGAAGTGGCGGTCCTGGACCAACATGTCGGTGGAGACCACAGCGCGGCCGTCGGCCACCGTCACCACGGCCGCGTCGTCCCCGGGGCCCAGGGTCACCGCGTCGGCTTGCGTGCGCCCGGACACCAGGCGATCGATGACGACGAATTCCCCGGCTCCGGCCAGGGTGTCGCCGTTGTCGTCACCGGAATCGGTGACGTTGGTCTCGCCGGTCATCTGGCCTCCTGCCGGTCGGCTGCCGCGTCCTGAACCCGGACCCGACCTGCGGTACGTTTGGTGCCTGCGGCCAGCAGTTTATGCAGCGAGATGGAGGAGACCGCCGGTGGTGGAGGCTTACGTGCTGATCCAGACCGAGGTGGGCCGCGCCGAAGTCGTCGCCAAACAACTCGCAGGCCTGCCGGGCGTGGTGTCCGCGGAATACGTCACCGGCCCCTATGACGTGGTGTTGCGCATCAGCGCCGATACCTTGGCGGCGCTGCAGTCAGATGTGGTGCCCGCAGTGCAGCAGGTCCCCGGAATCACCCGGACCTTGACCTGCCCGATCGCCAACACCGGCCGGCCATAGAGTTGGTGGTGTGACCGACTCGCACACCGCCGACGGACCGCCCCGCGCCTTGCTCATCGCGGCGGTCGTCGTCGCGGTCTCGGTGCTGATCACCGTCCTCGGTATCGCCGCGTCACGGCAGCAGTCCCCGGTGCAGCAACCGGTCGCGATCCCGTCGATTCCGGCGCCCCAGGCCGACAGCCAGCAGTGCCACGACCTGCTCAACGGGCTGCCCGAGCAGCTCGGTGATTTCCGCCGCGCGCCGACCGTCGATCCGACGCCGCCGGCCACCGCGGCGTGGCGCGCCGAGCCGGACACCGAGCCGGTCGTGCTGCGGTGTGGGCTGGAACGCCCCACGGATTTCGTCGTGGGCACGCCACTGCAGGTGGTCGACGAGGTCCAGTGGTTCCGGGTGAGTGACACCGGCGTGCCGAGCAGCGGGAATGACGCCGACGATCAGGGCCGCAGCACGTGGTACGCGGTGGACCGCCCGGTGTACGTGGCGTTGACGCTGCCGGCCGGCTCAGGGCCGACCCCGATCCAGCAGATCTCCGGTCAGATCGCCCGCACGATGCCGGCCCAGGAGCCGGCACCCGGTCAGGCACGCTGAGGCAGTAGCGCTCCTCGCGCGCGCAGAAGCCTCAGCGCAGGCCGGTGCCCCGTGCGAGCGCGGTCTCGACCATCGCGGTCAGCAGGGTCGGGTAGTCGACGCCGCTGGCCGCCCACATCCGCGGGAACATCGAGATGGTGGTGAACCCCGGCATGGTGTTGATCTCGTTGATCACCGGTCCGTCATCGGTGAGGAAGAAGTCGACGCGAGCCAGTCCCTGGCAGTCGATCGCGTTGAAGGCGCGCACGGCCAGCCGGCGGACCTCCTCGGAAACGTCATCGTCGACCTTCGCGGGCACATCCAATTCGGCGGCGTCGACAAGATATTTGGTGGCGAAGTCGTAGAAGCCGTCCTCGCGTCCGCGCACCCCGGCCACCCGGATCTCGCCCACCGTGCTGGCTTCGATGCTGCCGTTGGGGAACTCGAGCACACCGCACTCCAGTTCGCGTCCCGGCACCGCAGCCTCGACGATCACCTTCGGGTCGTGACGGCGCGCGAGTTCGATCGCGGCGGGCAGTTCGTCCCACGCCGCGACCCGGCTGACGCCGATCGAGGAGCCACCCCGGGCGGGCTTGACGAACACCGGCAGGCCGAGGCGTTCGCGCTGCTCCAGATCGAGGGTGGGAGCGTTGGGACGCAGCACCACGAAGTCGCCGATCGGCAGGCCCTCGGCGACCAGAAGCTTCTTGGTGAACTCCTTGTCCATCCCGGCCGCGCTGGACAGCACACCGGAGCCCACGTAGGGAATCCCGGCCAGCTCCAGCAGGCCCTGGATGGTGCCGTCCTCGCCGTACGGGCCGTGCAGCACCGGGAAGACCACGTCGACGGCGGCCAGCAGCTCACCGGGTCCGTTGCTCAACGCCAGCAGCTGCCCGCTGCGGTTCGGCGCGGCAGGCAGTGCCAGTTCGGTACCGGACGTCTCGGTGACCTCGGGCAGCTCACCATCCGTGATCGCGAGGGTCTCGGGGCGTCCGTCGGTCAGCATCCACGAGCCGTCGGGGGTGATCCCGACGGCGACCACCTCGAACCGCTCCGGGTCGAGATTGCGCAGGATGCTGCCTGCTGACACGCACGAGATCGCGTGCTCCGAGCTACGTCCGCCGTAGACGACGGCGACTCGGGTACGGGATCCGGTCTGGTTGCGGCCTGTCACAACCTAGAGAGGCTACCGTCCCGGGCCGCGGCTGCCTGTCGGCGCATCCCGACCTGGGCTTTCACCCGGCCAGCGCCTGCTCCACGTCGGCGATCAGGTCTTCGGTGTCCTCGATCCCCGCCGATATGCGGGCGAACCCGGCGGGCACCGGGTCACCCCAGCGGGCCCTGCGGTCGACCGAGGTGTGAATTCCGCCGAAGCTGGTCGACGCGATGAGCAGGGCGCTGCGTTGCACCAGGGCATGCACCGCGGCCTCATCGGCCAGCTCGATCGACACCAATCCGCCGAACCGCTTCATCTGGGTCGCCGCCAGCTCGTGTGCCGGGTCCGTGGGCAGCCCCGGATAGCGCACCGAGCGCACTGCCGGATGGTTGCGCAGCATCAACGCCAGCGCGGCCGCGTTCTGACACTGTCGTTCGAAGCGCAACCCGGCACTGCCGAGACTGCGCAACACCAACCAGGCCTCGAAGGCACCCAGGATCGGGCCGGCCAGCAGCCGGTCCCGCTCCACGGCGGCCATCAGCTCGGGCTGACTGCCCGCGACGTAACCGGCCACCAGATCGCTGTGTCCTGACAGTGATTTCGTGGCGCTGGCCACCACGAGGTCCGCGCCGAGCGAAAGCGGTTGCTGGCCCAGTGGTGTCGCGGTGGTGTTGTCGACGACGAGAGTGGCTCCGCGGCCGCGGCAGGTCATCGCCAGCCGGTGCAGGTCGACCACGTCCAGGCCCGGATTGGCCGGGGTCTCGGCGAGGACCACGTCAGCGCGAGTGGCTGCCTCGCAGATCTCTGCCACAGTCGCCTCGATCACCGTGATCCCCTGCGGCGCAAGATATTCAGCGGCATATCTGCGGACCTGATAGTAGCCGTCCGCCGGGACCACCAGCGTGGTTCCCGGTTTGGCGAGCACCCGCAGGGCCGAGGTGATCGCGGCCATGCCGGACCCGAACGTGAGCGCGGTGGCGGCCCCCTCCAGCTCCGCGAGTGCCGATTCGAGTTGCCGCCACGACGGGTTGGAGCTGCGGCCGTAGGTGTCCATCGGCTCGGCCTCGTCGGGAGAGAGGTGATACGCCGACGCAGGCACCGGGATCGGCGCCACCGGCTGACCCGGAACCGATTCCACACCAACAGCTTTCACGCTCCGGGTGGAATCCCCGTACAAGCCGTCCATTGGTGCTACCTCCTCACATCCGGAGGGCGCTACTCCGGTTTGGTGCTGCGTCCGAGCAGTCCTGCGACTGCCTCGTGAACCGACAATCCCTTGTGACACACCCGATGAACGGCGTCGGTCAGCGGCATCTCGACACCGTAACTGGATGCCAGCGCCAACACCGATTCACACGAGGCCACTCCTTCGGCCACGTGCCCACCCGCTGCGGTCAATGCCGATTCCATGGTGCCGCCCTTGCCCAGCCGCTCGCCGAAGGTGCGGTTGCGGGAATGCCGGGAGGTACACGTGGCCACGAGGTCTCCGACGCCGGCCAGCCCGGCCAACGTGGCGGGGGTGGCACCCAGCGCGATCCCCAACCGCATCACCTCGGCGAGCCCGCGGGTGATGATGGCGGCCACGGTGTTCTCTCCCAGCCCCACTCCGACCGCCATGCCGCAGGCGAGCGCGATGACGTTCTTGCAGGCCCCGCCCACCTCGGCGCCCACCACGTCGGCATTGGTGTAGGGCCGGAAGTATCCGGTGGCCAGCGCACGCTGCAGCGCGACCGCGCGTCCGGAGTCGCTGCATGCGACGACGGTGGCCGCGGGCTGCTCGTCGGCGATCTCGCTGGCCAGGTTCGGCCCGGTCACCACCGCGACCCGGGACGGATCGGCGCCGGTCACCTGGATGATGACCTGGCTCATCCGCATCAGCGACCCGAGCTCGATTCCCTTGGCCAGGCTGACCAGCGTCACGTCGTCGCCGATCAGGTGCTTCCAGCCCTCCAGGTTCGCCCGCAGCTGCTGCGCCGGAACACCGAGCAGCACCGTGCAGGCGCCGGCCAGCGCCTCGGCCGGGTCCGTGGTGGCGCGGATCGTCGGAGGCAGGACGACGTCTCCGAGGTAGCGACTGTTGGTATGAGCGGTGTTGATCTCGTCGGCGACCTCGGAGCGCCGGGCCCACATCGTCACCGGATTCCCTGCGTCCGCCAGCACCTTGGCCAGCGCCGTCCCCCACGCACCGGCACCCATCACCGCAGCCTCTACCACCCGCTCACCCTAACCCGGCGGCTGCGCCACCCGCCTCCGCCGGCAGGGCTGGCAGGATGAACCCATGAGCGGCTCCCGAAGCGACAACGCCGCAGCAGCAACGCAGGCCGCTGACGTGACCCTGGTGATCGCGGTGAAACGGCTGTCGGCCGCCAAAACCCGGCTGGCGCCCATCTTCTCCGCGCCTACCCGCGAGGCGGTGGTGCTGGCGATGCTCGTCGACACCATCACCGCCGCATCCTCCATCGCCCCGGTGACAGTCGTCACGCCCGACGACACCGCGGCCGACGCCGCCAGACAACTCGGCGCAGGGGTGTTGATGGACCCGACCCCGGCAGGCCATCGTGACCCACTCAACAACGCCATCACCGCGGCCGAGGCCGAGCTGCGCAGCACCGCACCGAATATCGTTGTTCTCCAAGGGGATCTGCCTGCCCTGCAACCCCAGGAGTTGGCCGAGGCCCTGACCCTGGCCCGCGGCTATCAACGCAGTTTCGTCGGAGACCGGCACGGCACGGGAACCTCCGCGCTGTTCGCGTTCGGCACTGCGCTCGCTCCGCACTTCGGATCCGATTCAGCTGCGCGCCATCGACACTCCGGTGCGATCGAACTAACCGGCGCGTGGCCCGGTCTGCGCTGCGACATCGACACACCCGACGATCTTCAGGCGGCTCGACGTCTCGGGGTCGGAGCCGCCACCACGCGCACCCTCGGCAAGCACGCCAGTAGGTAGCCCCGCACCCCTGGCATAGGGAATGATCGGACAGATGAGCGAAGCCACCGAAGCCGAGCCAGGTACCCGGGCGAACAACTCCCAACGGGACACCACTTCAACCGCATCGGGGCCCTCCATCGAGTCAGCGACGCCCGAGGCGCCACCGGCGGCGACCTCGCCGGCCGTGGACAACGCGCTGCCTGAGGATCGCTACCTCAACCGCGAGCTGAGCTGGCTGGACTTCAATGCCCGGGTGCTGGCCCTGGCCGCCGACCCGTCACTGCCGTTGCTCGAGCGGGCAAAGTTCCTGGCGATCTTCGCGTCCAACCTCGACGAGTTCTACATGGTCCGGGTGGCAGGGCTCAAACGCCGCGACGAGATGGGACTTTCGGTGCGCTCGGCCGACGGCCTGTCCCCGCGCGAACAGCTGCGCCGCATCAACGAACGCACCCAGCAGATCGCCAACCGGCACGCCAACGTGTTCCTCAGCTCGGTGCGCCCGGCGCTGGCCGAAGAGGGCATCGTCATCGTCAACTGGGCCCAGCTCGACGAAGCCGAACGCGCCAAGCTCTCCACCTACTTCCACGAGCAGGTGTTCCCGGTCCTCACCCCGCTCGCGGTGGACCCGGCCCATCCGTTCCCGTTCGTCAGCGGGCTGAGTCTGAACCTGGCGATCACGGTCAAGCATCCCGAGGACGGCGGGCAGCACTTCGCCAGGATCAAGGTGCCCGACAACGTCGGGCGCTTCGTTCAGCTGAGCGCTCCGGCCGACGGGTCGACCGTGGTGCGGTTCCTGCCGATGGAGGAACTCATCGCGGCGTTCCTGCCGGTGTTGTTCCCGGGGCTGGAGATCGTCGAGCACCACGCATTCCGGATCACCCGCAACGCCGACTTCGAGGTCGAAGAGGATCGCGACGAGGATCTGCTGCAAGCTCTCGAACGCGAACTGGCGCGCCGCAGATTCGGCTCGCCGGTGCGGTTGGAAGTGTCCGACGACATGACCGAGAGCATGCTCGAACTGCTGTTGCGGGAACTGGATGTGGCGCCGGGCGACGTCATCGAGGTGCCCGGCCTGCTGGACCTGTCGGCGCTGTGGCAGATCTACGACGTGGACCGGCCCGCACTCAAAGACCGGCCGTTCGTGCCCGCCACCCCACCGGCTTTCGGCGAACGCGAGACGCCGAAGAGCATTTTCTCCACCCTGCGCGACGGGGACGTGCTGGTGCATCACCCCTATGACTCGTTCTCCACCACGGTGCAACGCTTCATCGAGCAGGCCGCCGCCGACCCCAACGTGCTGGCGATCAAACAGACGCTGTACCGCACCTCGGGCGATTCGCCGATCATCAACGCACTCATCGACGCGGCCGAGGCCGGCAAGCAGGTGGTCGCGCTCGTCGAGATCAAGGCGCGCTTCGACGAACAGGCCAACATCAAATGGGCCAGGGCACTCGAACAAGCCGGGGTACACGTGGTCTACGGGCTCATCGGCCTCAAGACCCACTGCAAGACCTGCCTCGTGGTGCGGCGTGAGGGGTCGACCATCCGGCGTTACTGCCACATCGGCACCGGCAACTACAACCCGAAAACCGCGCGGCTGTATGAAGACGTGGGGTTGCTCACCGCCGATCCCGACATCGGCGCCGACCTCACCGATCTGTTCAATTCACTGACCGGCTACTCGCGCAAGGACAGTTACCGCAACCTGCTGGTGGCTCCGCGCGGTGTGCGCAAGGGCATCATCGAGCGCATCGACCGCGAGATCGCCGCCCATCACGAGGGCGCCACGACCGGGATCCGGTTGAAGGCCAACGCACTCGTCGACGAGCAGGTGATCGATGCGCTGTACCGGGCCTCACAGGCCGGTGTCCCGGTCGAGATCGTGGTGCGGGGCATCTGCGCCCTTCGCCCGGGCGTGCCCGGCTACTCGGACAACATCAGGGTGCGCTCGATCCTCGGGCGCTTCCTCGAACACTCGCGGATTATTCACTTCCGCGCCATCAATGAGTTCTGGATCGGCAGCGCCGACATGATGCATCGTAATCTCGATCGACGTGTCGAAGTGATGGCCCAGGTCAAGGATCCGAGGCTGACCGCCCGACTCAACGAGGTATTCGAGTCCGCGATGGATCCGGCCACCCGGTGCTGGGAGTTACGGCACGACGGTCACTGGACGGCGCTACCCCAGGAGGGGCAGACCGTGCGCGACCACCAGGTGTCGCTGATGGAACGTCACCGGCACCCCTGATCCCACCTGGCCCTGGCCGGTGAATGACCTGCAGGAGTTGAGGTGTCGAACGACAGCACGACAGCGGCGAAGCCGGGCACCAAGCTCGTGCCCGCAGCGGGCGCCGTGTTGTGGCGCGGCGGTGAGGATGCCGCAGGCGCGCCCGTGACCGAGGTGGCCGTGATCCACCGTCCACGCTACGACGATTGGTCCCTGCCCAAGGGCAAGGTCGAGTTCGAGGAGACCGATCCGGTGGCCGCGGTCCGCGAGGTCCACGAGGAGACCGGCTACACCGCGCTGCTCGGGCGCCGGCTCGGCTCGATCTCGTATGACATTCCCCAGGGAACCAAACGGGTTTGGTATTGGGCCGCCCGCGCGACGGGCGGCGACTTCACCCCCAACGACGAGGTGGACAAGCTCATCTGGCTGCCGGTGACTTCGGCGATGGACCAACTGATCTACCCGCATGATCGAAAAATGTTGCGCCGCTTTGCAAAACAGCCACCGGACACCAAGACGGTGCTCATCGTCCGGCACGGTACGGCTGGTCGGCGATCCCGTTTCAAGGGCGACGACCGTAAGCGTCCGCTCGACAAGAAGGGGCGGGCGCAGGCCGAAGCGTTGGTCGCCCAACTACTGGCATTCGGTGCCACAACGCTTTACGCCGCCGATCGGCTGCGCTGCCACCAGACCCTGGAGCCCCTGGCCCAGGAACTCGGGGTGGACATTCACAATGAGCCGGCGCTGACCGAAGAGGCATACAACTCCGACCACAAGGCCGGCCGCAACCGGGTGCTCGATCTCGCGACCCGGGCCGGTACCCCGGTGATCTGCACACAGGGCAAGGTGATTCCCGATCTCATCTCGTGGTGGTGCGCCCGCTCACAGGTCCGCCCGCAGACCACAGGAAACCGCAAGGGCAGCACCTGGGTGATGTCGATTGCGGACGGCCAGCTGGTCGCCGCGGACCACCTGGGCAGTCCCCTGCCCGCCCGCGGCTAGATCCACACGAGAAAAGACACGTCGTGAGCTCACCTACCGCTCACGACGTGCCTTTACCGTAATTACTTGCGGCCCTTCTTGGCCGGCGCCTTCTTGGCAGCCACCTTCTTGGCGGGAGCCTTGGTCGCGGCCTTCTTGGCAGGTGCCTTGGTCGCGGCCTTCTTGGCGGGAGCCTTGGTCGCGGCCTTCTTGGCCGGTGCCTTGGTCGCGGCCTTCTTGGCCGGTGCCTTGGTCGCGGCCTTCTTGGCGGGAGCCTTGGTCGCGGCCTTCTTGGCAGGAGCCTTGGTCGCGGCCTTCTTGGCCGGTGCCTTGGTCGCGGCCTTCTTGGCCGGTGCCTTCTTGGCCGGCGCCTTCTTGGCGACGGTCTTCTTGGCAGCAGTGCGCTTGGCCGGGCCTGCGGTCACGCCGCGCTTGACGGCGGGGCCGTCAGACGGGAGACGCTGCGCCCCAGAGACAACCGCCTTGAACTGAGCGCCCGGACGGAAAGCCGGCACCGAGGTGGGCTTGACCTTCACCGTCTCGCCGGTACGCGGGTTGCGCGCCACACGGGCAGCGCGACGGCGCTGCTCGAAGACACCGAAACCGGTGATCGTGACACTGTCACCCTTGTGCACCGCGCGGACGATGGTGTCCACAACGTTCTCCACCGCGGCGGTAGCCTGCCGACGATCGGTGCCCAGTTTGGTTGTGAGTACGTCGATGAGCTCCGCTTTGTTCATCCAAAACCTCCGAAACCAGTGGTCCTCCTTGGACCGACTAGAGGACACGGTAAACCCTGTGACCACTGATTTCCAAGAGCCACGCGCAATTTCAGGCGTAGCTAGCGAACAATCTGGCAATCCGCTTGCCCCACTTGGACTCCGCCAGGTTGGGTCCAGAACCGGTTTGGCAGGCGGCGAATTCGGGCGCCGAAGCACCCGTACCAGGCCCTCGATCAGGCCGGCAGAGTGTGCGGCTTCCAGGCCGGCCGGCGCTTCTCGTAGTCCTCGATCGAAGAGAGTTTCCGCAGCGTAAGGCCTATATCGTCGAGTCCCTCGAGCAGCCGCCAGGCCGTGTAGTCGTCAATTCTGAACGGCACCACAACCGTTCCCGCGACGATATTTCGATCTTGAAGATTCACAGTGATTTCCAGCCCAGGATTCTGCTCGATCAGCTTCCATAAGAGCTCGACATCGTCTTGGGCGACTTCCGCCGCCAATAGCCCGGCCTTGCCGGCGTTGCCGCGGAAAATATCGGCGAAACGGGATGAGATAACCACCCGGAAGCCATAGTCCATGAGTGCCCAGACGGCATGTTCGCGCGAAGATCCGGTACCGAAATCGGGTCCCGCGACCAACACCGAGCCTTTGTCGAATGGCGGCAGATTCAGAATGAACGACGGATCCGAGCGCCAGGCGGCGAACAATCCGTCCTCGAAACCCGTTCGGGTGACCCGCTTCAAATAGACGGCGGGGATGATCTGGTCGGTGTCGACATTCGACCGTCGCAGCGGCACGCCGATGCCGGTGTGAGTGCTAAAAGCCTCCATCACGCTTCTCCTTTTGGTTTGCTTAGCGGGTCGCGGCCGGCAGATCTGCAGGGGACGCCAGTTTTCCGCGCACGGCGGTCGCTGCCGCGACGGCCGGCGACACCAGGTGGGTGCGGCCGCCCTTGCCCTGTCGGCCTTCGAAATTCCGGTTGGACGTCGAGGCGCAGCGCTGCCCCGGTGACAGTTGATCGGGGTTCATGCCCAGACACATCGAGCAGCCGGCCTGACGCCATTCGGCGCCCGCGGCGGTGAAAATCTGGTCGAGACCTTCCGATTCGGCCTGGGCCCGGACCCGCATCGAGCCCGGCACGACCAACATCCGCACCCCGTCGGCCACCTTGCGATCGCGCAGCACGTCGGCGACCACCCGCAGGTCCTCGATCCGGCCGTTGGTGCAGGACCCGACGAACACGGTGTCCACGGCGATGTCCCGCATGGCCATCCCGGGTCGAAGATCCATGTAGGCCAAAGCCTTCTCCGCCGCCTGACGGTCGGCGTCGTCGCCCATCAACTCCGGATCGGGGACCGAAGCGGACAGCGGGACGCCCTGCCCCGGGTTGGTCCCCCACGTCACGAACGGGCTCAACGTGGCGGCGTCCAGGTAGACCTCGGTGTCGAATTCGGCGCCCTCATCGGTACGCAACTGGCTCCAGGCGGCGACGGCGGCGTCCCATTCGGCACCCTTGGGTGCGTGCGGGCGACCCTTGAGGAATTCAAAGGTGGTCTCGTCGGGAGCGACCATGCCTGCGCGTGCGCCGGCCTCGATGCTCATGTTGCAGATCGTCATCCGGCCTTCCATGGACAGCGCCTCGATGGCACTGCCCCGGTATTCGATGACGTGTCCCTGCCCGCCGCCGGTACCGATCTTGGCAATGACGGCCAGGATGATGTCCTTGGCGCTCACCCCGGGCGGCAGGACGCCGTCGACGTTGACCGCCATGGTCTTGAACGGCTTGAGCGGCAGTGTCTGCGTGGCCATCACGTGTTCGACCTCGGAAGTGCCGATACCCATCG
Source organism: Mycolicibacterium boenickei (assembly GCF_010731295.1). Taxonomy (NCBI): domain Bacteria; kingdom Bacillati; phylum Actinomycetota; class Actinomycetes; order Mycobacteriales; family Mycobacteriaceae; genus Mycobacterium; species Mycolicibacterium boenickei. Next base: position 5,368,458 of record NZ_AP022579.1, read on the forward strand.
CGATGGCCCCGAATGCGCCGTGGGTGGAGGTGTGGCTGTCACCGCATACGACCGTCATGCCCGGCTGGGTCAGCCCCAGCTGCGGTCCGATGATGTGCACGATGCCCTGTTCGGCGTCGCCCATCGGGTGCAGCCGGATGCCGAATTCCTCACAGTTGCGCCGCAACGTCTCGACCTGGGTGCGCGAAACCGGATCGGCGATCGGCTTGTCGATGTCGACCGTGGGCACGTTGTGGTCCTCGGTGGCGATCGTCAGGTCGGGCCGGCGCACCGGACGCCCCGCCAACCGCAGGCCGTCGAACGCCTGCGGACTGGTGACCTCGTGCACGAGATGCAGGTCGATGTAGATCAGGTCGGGCTCTCTGGCCGCGCCCTCTCCCTCACCGCGCGCCACGACGTGGTCGTCCCAAACTTTTTCGGCCAGGGTGCGCGGCTTCACGGATGTCTGTGTCGATTGGTCCATCGCTACTTCTCGATTCGATTAACGGCAACGCGGGCTTGCATCAAGAGTCCGCCAGGGCTGGGAGTTACTGTCGCCATCTCACCTGTCATCTCACAATGCGAGACGCTAGTATCTCTCTGTGAGAAATGATAGCGGCATCGGCGTTCTCGACAAAGCCGTGGGTGTGCTGCACACCGTGGCCGAGTCACCTTGTGGGCTGGCCGAACTCTGCGAGCGGACCGGACTGCCCCGGGCGACCGCCCACCGGCTGGCCGCCGGCCTGGAAACCCACCGGCTGCTTGCCCGCGATGGCGACGGACGCTGGCGTCTTGGCCCGGCGTTGACCGAATTGGCCTCCCACGTCAACGATCCGCTGCTGGCGGCCGGGGCCGCGGTCCTGCCCCGCCTGCGCGAGATCACGGGCGAGAGCGTGCAGCTGTACCGGCGCGAGGGCCAGTCGAGGGTGTGCGTCGTGGCATTGGAACCTCCGGCCGGGCTGCGCGACACCGTTCCGGTGGGCACCCACCTGCCGATGACGGCCGGCTCGGGAGCCAAAGTGCTACTGGCCTATGCCGACCCGGCCACCCAGCAGGCCGTGCTGCCTGCCGCCAAGTTCACCGATCGCACGCTGGCCGAGGTCCGCAAGCGCGGGTGGGCGCAGAGCGCCGCCGAGCGTGAGCCCGGCGTGGCCAGTGTCTCGGCCCCGGTGCGCGACGGCCGGGGCGCCGTGATCGCCGCGGTCTCGGTCTCCGGGCCGATCGACCGCATGGGCCGGCGGCCCGGGGCCCGCTGGGCCGCCGATCTGCTCGCCGCCGCCGAAGCGCTCACCCGCCGACTGTGAGACGAATCTCAACGCGCGGCCGATGGGCCGGGCGTGGCGCGGGCATCGGGGTCGTCAGCCGATAGGACCACGCCGACGTGACGTTCGACACCCGGCGCCGGACCCGCTTGCGGGGCACATCCCGGACAACGCAAAAGCGCCCAGTTCGTAAGAACTGGGCGCTTTTACCTCTGTACCCCCGATGGGATTCGAACCCACGCTACCGCCGTGAGAGGGCGGCGTCCTAGGCCGCTAGACGACGGGGGCTAGAACTTCCGGATGGTCAGCATAGCTTAGGCGGTCGTACTCACCTAATCCGGCTGAACCGCTCCGGATGGCTGGGGTACCAGGACTCGAACCTAGAATGGCTGAACCAGAATCAGCTGTGTTGCCAATTACACCATACCCCATTAATTGCCCATCACCGCAGGTCACGGGCAATTTTCGATCCGATCGGCTCGGCGGGGGCTTCCCCGCTTCGCTTTCCGGGCCGACGAGCAGACTACCAAAGATTTTCGGTGGTCTTTACCAAGGCCCGTCAGGCCCGGCCCTTCACAGTGCGGCCCTGGCCGCCCGCAACCGCGTCAGGCTGCGGTCGGCGCCCAGCAGTTCCATCGACTCGAACAGCGGCGGGCTGATCGTCGCGCCCGTGACGGCGACCCGGATGGGTCCGAACGCCTTACGGGGCTTGAGCTCAAGACCGTCCAGGAGCGCCGTCTTGAGCGCTGCCTCGATGTTGGCGGTGTTCCACTCCCCGACGCCCTCCAAGGCGCTCAGAGCGGCATCCAGGACCGGCGCGGCCTCTTCCCGCAGTTCCTTGGCGGCGGCTTTCTCGTCGATCTCGTAGGAGCCGTCGTCGAAGAACTTCAGCAGTCCCCACGCATCGCCGAGCACGACGATGCGGGTCTGGATCAGCGCCGCGGCTTCGGCGAATGCGGCGTCGTCCAAACCGGTGTCGTGGCCGTGGGCGTCGAGATAGGCGCGCAGGCGGGCGGTGAAATCCTCGGGCGTCAGCAGCCGGATGTGCTCGGCGTTGATCGCGTCGGCCTTCTTCTGGTCGAACCGAGCCGGGTTGGAGTTGACGTTGGCCACATCGAAAGCGGCCACCATCTCGTCGAGGCTGAACACGTCGTGGTCGTCGGCGATGCCCCAGCCCAGCAGCGCCAGGTAATTCAGCAGTCCTTCGGGCAGGAAGCCGCGGTCGCGGTGCAGGAACAGATTCGACTGAGGATCGCGCTTGGACAGCTTCTTGTTGCCCTCGCCGAGAACGCTTGGCAAATGAGCGAATTCAGGAACGCGCTCGGCAACGCCGATCCGCATCAGCGCCCGGTACAGGGCGATCTGCCGCGGCGTCGAGGGCATGATGTCCTCGCCGCGCAACACGTGGGTGATCTTCATCAGCGCGTCGTCGACCGGATTGACCAAGGTGTACAACGGATCTCCGTTGGCACGCGTGATCGCGAAATCCGGTACCGAGCCGGCCGGGAAGCTCACCGGCCCACGCACCAGATCGGTCCAGCCGAGGTCCTCGTCGGGCATCCGCAAGCGCAACACGGGCTTACGCCCTTCGTCGGCAAAGGCCTTGCGCTGCTCGTCGGTCAGGTCGCGGTCGTAGTTGTCGTATCCGAGTTTGGGGTTCCGGCCGGCCGCCACATGCCGCGCCTCGACCTCCTCCGGCGTCGAATAGGCCTCGTAGACCTCGCCGGCCTCGAGCAGCCGCGCGATCACGTCACGGTAGATCTCGCTGCGCTGCGACTGCCGGTACGGCTCGTACGGGCCGCCGACCTCAGGGCCTTCGTCCCAGTCCAGACCCAGCCACCGCAGGGCATCGAGGATCGCGGCGTAGCTCTCGTCGCTGTCGCGCGCGGCGTCGGTGTCCTCGATACGGAAGACGAACGATCCCCCGGTGTGCCGGGCGTAGGCCCAGTTGAACAGCGCGGTCCGCACCAACCCGACGTGCGGGGTTCCGGTCGGCGACGGGCAGAACCTCACCCTGACAGTTGAATCGGTCATCATTTTCCTTTACGCACAACGGGATTGGTGAGGGTGCCGATGCCCTCGACGGTGACGCTCACGGTGTCCCCGTCTTCGATGGGGCCGACGCCTTCGGGGGTTCCGGTGAGGATCAGGTCGCCCGGCAGCAGCGTCATCACCGCCGAGACCCACTCGACGATGGCCCCGATGTCGTGGATCATCAGCGAGGTCCGGCTGAGCTGTCGCACTTCGCCGTTCACCTCGGTGCGGATCTCCAGGTCGGAGGGGTCGAGGTCGTTGACGATCCACGGGCCCACCGGGCAGAAGGTGTCATGGCCCTTGGCCCGCATCCACTGGCCGTCCTTGGCCTGCTGATCGCGCGCCGAGATGTCGTTGGCGATGGTGTAGCCCAGGATGTTCTCGGCCGCGCGCGCGGCGGGCACGTCCTTGCAGGGCCGCCCGATGACGATCGCAAGCTCGCCCTCGTGGTGCACGGGATTGGCGTCGGCCGGCAGCTGGATCGGCACGTTGGGGCCGATGATCGCGGTATTGGGTTTGAGGAAGATCACCGGGTCCTCCGGGGCTACCGCGCCCATCTCCGCGGCGTGGGCCTCGTAGTTCTTCCCCATGCAGACGACCTTGCTGGCCAGGATGGGTGCCAGCAGACGGACGTCGGCCAGCGGCCAGCTCCGTCCGGTGAAGTTGGGGTTGCCGAACGGATGCTCGGCGATCTCTTTGCAGACGGCATCGGGGCCGTCGCCTTCGACACTGACGAAAGCGACGCCGTCGGGACTGGCGATTCGACCTAAGCGCATTTTGACCAGGGTAGTGCGCAGCGTCTTGTCACCAGCGTCGACGCCTCCGGTCCGGTCCGGTCAGTCTCCGGCGAACGCCGCGGCCAGGAAGGGTGTGGAGTCCGGAACCGAGGCCAGCACGGTGCCCGAGTGATCCTCGTCGGGATAGATCTTGAGTGTGACGTCCTGCCCGTTGGCGCGTAGCTGATCGGCGAGCTGCTGCGACATGTTCGGCGGCACATCACGGTCCAGCAGCCCGACGCCGAGGAAGATCGGCCGGTCGTACCCGCTGGTCGGCGTTCCCATGTAGGCGTCGAGCGCTTCGGCGAGGCCGGGCCGGGTGGCCAACGGCGCGCGGAAGTACGCCGTCGGCGTCAGACCGGCGAGCTGCTGATCGAGGGCCGGCTTGCACAGCGTCTCGGCCTTGTCGACCGCGTCCAGCCCGACCGGGGTGAGCACGCTGTCGACGTCGAGGTCGGGGCGTGCCTCGCGCAACCCGGCGAGGATGTAGCCGGTGTAGCTGTTGGCCGCGGGCCCCAGATTCGGCGGCAGCGACATATCGGGCCCGGACTGTTCGACGATGCTCTGGACATTGAAGGGCGTCCCGGTGGCCACCACGCCGCGATAGTCCCGACCGGTCCCCCGGCTGAACTCGGTGGCCCAGCGCGCGCTGTTGACCGCCGCCCCGCCGCCCTGGGACTGGCCGACGATGGCCCACTTCGGCGACAACGGCAGATCCATGTGGTGCATCGCGATCACCGAGTCGACGACGCTGTGGGCGGTGGCCACGCTGTTGAGGTAGCTCATCAGTCCCGGCGTGCCCAGCCCGGCGTAGTCGGAGCCGACGACGGCGTAGCCCTGGTCGAGCCAGTGCGTCAGATACTCGGCATCCCGCGCGCTGCGGGGCTGCGCCGACGGTGCGCAGTCGTCACCGAGCCCGACGGTGCCGTGCGCCCAGGCGATGGTCGGCCAGCCACCCTCGGGGGCCTGGCCGTGCGGGATGAACACCACGGCGGTGCTGAGCGCGGCCGCATCATGTTGATCGACAGTCGAATAGAGGATGCGGTAGGCACCGGCCGCACCCGGCACCGACAGCGCGGGATCCAGCGGGACCGTCTCGATCAGGGTGCCCGGCACCGGAATCGGCGCGGTGTAATCGCGAGCATCAAGGCCGGACCAGTTCGGCGCGGCCGCCGACGCGGTCGGTGCCGCCACGAGTCCACACATCAGCAAAACGGTTGTCGCAAACCACAACTTCACGATCACAGCCTAGGACAGCCCGCAGCTGTCTCATATATTGGAATTGAAGTTCAATATCTTGAGACATCCGTGACACGATGCAGGCATGCCGGTTTCGTCGATCAGCACGTTTCGCCGTTGGTCGATGTTGGCGATCGCCCTGACTGCGACCACATGTGCCAACGTCTTCATCAACGGTGCGGCGTTCCTCATCCCCACCCTGCACGCCGAGCGCGGCCTGGATCTGGCCAAGGCCGGCCTGTTGTCGTCGATGCCGAGCTTCGGGCTGGTACTCACGCTGATCGCCTGGGGGTACATCGTCGACCGGGTCGGCGAACGGATCGTGCTCACCGTGGGTTCCGCGCTGACCGCCGCGGCGGCGTTCGGGGCCGCGACCGCCGATTCCCTGCCTGCGGTCGGGATCTTTCTGCTCCTCGGCGGAATGGCCGCGGCCAGTAGCAATTCGGCGAGCGGACGGGTCGTGGTCGGTTGGTTCCCACCCGAACAGCGTGGCCTGGCAATGGGAATCCGGCAGACGGCAACGCCCCTGGGTGTCGGCTTGGGCGCGCTGGTGATTCCGCGTCTGGCCGAATCACACGGGGTGGCAATCGCATTGCTGTTCCCCGCGATCGTGTGTGTGCTGTCGGCGGTGATCTGCGCTGTGGGAGTGCTGGATCCGCCACGGCCGCCGCGCCACGAGGCTCCGGCCGAACACCTGGCCAACCCGTACCGGGGCTCAAACGTGTTGTGGCGCATCCACGCGGTGTCGGTGCTGCTGGTGGTGCCTCAGGGCATGGTGTGGACGTTCACGCTGGTGTGGTTGATGAGCGACCGGGGCTGGTCCGCGGCATCGGCCGGCACGCTGGTGACCGTCGCTCAATTGTTGGGTGCGGCAGGGCGGATCGCTGCGGGCCGCTGGTCCGATGTCATCGGGCAGCGGCTGCGACCGATCCGGACGATCGCCTTGGCAGCCGCAGCGACGATGGGGCTACTGGCACTGACCGACTGGCTGGACTCGCCGATCAGTGTCGCCCTGATCGTGATCGCCTCGGTGATCACGGTGTCGGACAACGGTTTGGCGTTCACGGCGATCGCTGAGATCGCAGGCCCGTTCTGGAGCGGGCGCGCCCTGGGCACCCAGAACACCAGCCAGCACCTCGCGACCGCCAGTTCCGCGCCGTTGTTCGGTGCACTGATCGGGGTGGCGGGCTACCCGGTGGCGTTCGCGGTCTGTGCGTTGTTGCCGTTGATCGCGGTGCCGCTGGTGCCGGCCGATCCGGTGCGCGTAGAGCAATCAGCTCACTGATCTCACTCGCTCATGTCCCCCGTCCCTGGCACGCCGTCGGCAAGGCCGTACTGCAGGTAGACAATCCCGTTCGGGCTGGCCACCGGTGGTTGCAGCAGGGTGACATTGGTGGGCACCGAACCGCCGTCGAACACCTTCTTGCCCTCGCCCAGCATGATCGGGTGCACCCACAGGTCGATGCGATCAAAGAGCTTCTCGTACAGGAGCGTCTGGACCAGGTTCAGGCTGCCGACGACCTTGACATGTTCATGCCGGTCCCTGATCTCGCGCACGGCGGCAACAAGATCCGGGCCCACCCGTTCGGAACCCGCCCACGAGAGATCAGGCGTGCCGCGGGACGCGACGTACTTCGGGATGCGGTTGAACAGCGTGCCGAATTCATCGGTCTGGTGCGGCCAGTAGGCGGCGAAGATGTCGTACGTCCGGCGGCCGAGCAGGAGTGCGTCGGCACCCTCGTACGCAGCGCCGACCTGTGCGCCCGAGACCTCGTCGATCAGCGGGGCCTGCCAGCCGCCGAACGAGAACCCGTCGGGGTCCTCGTCAGGGCCGCCCGGCGCCTGCGCGACGAGGTCGAGGGTCGCGAACAGTTCGATTTCGATGAGTCCCATGCCCATACCGACCAGTGGGCGTTCGCAAACTCATCGCTCGGCGATCGACTCTGCGTCCAGGGCGCAAAAATGCGAAAAATCACGCCCTCAACGCAGAGTCGATGCCACAAGCGAAGAACTACAGCAGCGACAGGATGCGCTCGCCGACCTCGCTGGTCGAGAGCTTCGCGTCGCCGCGGGTGGCCAGGTGCTCGCCGACGGCCTTGTCGACCCGCGCCGCCGCCTCGGTTTCACCGAGGTGGGTCAGCAGCAGCGCCACGCTCATCACCGCGGCGGTGGGATCGGCGATCCCCTGCCCGGCGATGTCGGGTGCGCTGCCGTGCACGGGCTCGAACATCGACGGGTTGGTACCCGTCGCATCGATGTTGCCGCTCGCGGCCAGGCCGATACCGCCGGAGACCGCGGCCGCCAGGTCGGTGATGATGTCGCCGAACAGGTTGTCGGTGACGATCACGTCGAACCGGCCGGGGTCGGTGACCATGTGGATGGTGGCGGCATCGATGTGCTGGTAAGCCGTCTCGACGTCGGGGTAGTCCGCGCCGATCTCATCGACGGTGCGCTTCCACAGCGATCCGGCGAAGGCCAGCACGTTGTTCTTGTGCACCAGGGTGAGGTGCTTGCGCCGCGCCCGGGCTTTCTCGAACGCGTAACGCACCACTCGCTCCACCCCGAACCGGGTGTTGGTGGACACCTCGGTGGCAACCTCGTGCGGGGTGCCGACGCGGATCGCGCCGCCGGTGCCGGTGTAGGGACCTTCGGTGCCCTCGCGCACCACCACGAAGTCGATCTCCGGGTTGCCGGCCAGCGGGCTGGAAACCCCGGCGAACAACTTCGACGGCCGCAGGTTCACGTGGTGGTCCAACGCGAACCGCATGTTGAGCAACAGGCCACGCTCGAGCACACCACTCGGGACCGAAGGATCACCGATGGCGCCCAACAGGATTGCGTCGTAGCCCTTGAGCTCGTCGACGAATCCCTCGGGCAGGGTCTCCCCCGTCGCGTGGTAACGCCGCGCGCCCAGGTCGTATTCGGTCCGGTCGACACCGGGCAAGACCGCGTCGAGCACCTTCAGTGCCTCGGCGATGACCTCCGGGCCGATGCCGTCACCGGCGATGACAGCGAGTTTCATGACAGGTCGACCACTTCCAGCGTCGTGGCGTCAACCGCGGCGGAGATCGCGGAGCGGACGTCCTCGGGCACATCGGTATCCAGCCGCAGCATCACGATGGCGCTGTCACCGTCGACGTCCTGGCTCAGCTGCGCGGCCAAGATGTTGACGTTCGCCCCGCCCAGCAGGGTGCCGATCTTGCCGAGGGCGCCCGGCTGATCGTTGTAGTGGACGATGAGGTTGTACCCCTCGGCGCGCAGGTCGAAGTTGCGCCCGTTGATCTGGACGATCTTCTCCACCAGCTGCGGGCCGCTCAAGGTGCCTGCCACGTTCAGCGCGCTGCCGTCGGCATGCACGACGCGCACATCGACCACGCTGCGGTGGTTGGGACTCTCGGTGGCGGTGCTGATCTCGGAGGCCACGCCACGGTCGGCGGCCAACGTCGGCGCGTTGACGAACGTCACCTGCTCGTCGACCACGGCGGAGAACAGCCCCCGCAGCGCCGACAACCGCAGGATCTCAACATCTTCCGACGCCAGCTCGCCACGTGCCTGCACGGTCAGCGACACCGGAGCCGCATCCGACAGGGCACCGGCCAGCAGACCGAGCTTGCGCACCAGGTCCAGCCAGGGCGCCACCTCTTCGCCGACGGCTCCGCCGCCCACGTTGACGGCGTCCGGCACGAACTCACCCGCCAGGGCGAGCTTCACGCTGGCGGCCACGTCAGTTCCGGCCCGGTCCTGCGCCTCGGCGGTCGAGGCACCCAGGTGCGGGGTCACGACGACCTGGGGCAGCTCGAACAGCGGACTGTCGGTGCACGGTTCGGTCGAGAAGACGTCCAGACCGGCGGCACGCACGTGGCCGCTGGTGATCGCGTCGGCCAGGGCCTGCTCATCGATCAGGCCACCGCGGGCGGCGTTGACGATGATGACGCCCGGCTTGGTCTTGGCCAGGTTCTCCTTGCCGAGCAGACCGGCGGTCTCTTTGGTCTTGGGCAGGTGCACCGAGATGAAGTCGGCGCGGCCGAGCAGCTCGTCCAGCGGCAGCAACTCGATACCGAGCTGGGCGGCGCGGGCCTGCGAGACGTAGGGGTCGTAGGCCACGATGTGCGCGCCGAAGGCGGCCAGACGCTGGGCGACCAGCTGTCCGATGCGGCCAAGGCCGACGACGCCGACGGTCTTGTCGAAGATCTCGACGCCGGAGAACGACGACCGCTTCCAGGTGTGCTCGCGCAGGGTCGCGTCGGCCGCGGGGATCTGCCGGGCGGTGGCCAGCAGCAGGGCCAGGGCGTGCTCGGCAGCGCTGTGGATGTTGGAGGTCGGCGCGTTGACCACGAGCACTCCGCGGGCGGTCGCGGCGTCGACGTCGACATTGTCCAGGCCGACGCCCGCGCGGGCGACGATCTTGAGTTTGGGGGCCGCGGCGATGACCTCGGCGTCCACCGTGGTGGCGGAACGCACCAGGAGCGCATCGGCTTCGGGCACGGCAGCGAGCAGCTTCTCGCGGTCCGGACCGTCGACCCACCTGACCTCTACCTGGTCACCGAGGGCGGCGACGGTCGATTCCGCGAGCTTGTCGGCAATCAAAACAACGGGAAGACTCACGCGGACAGCCTAGTGTGTGGGCCCTACCACAGCCGAACCGCGTGCGGTGTACTGGTGGCGTGGACGTCACAATCGTCGGCAGCGGCCCCAACGGTCTGTCCGCCGCCGTCATCTGCGCCCGAGCCGGATTGTCGGTACGTGTCATCGAAGCACAGCCCACCCCTGGTGGCGGCGCGCGCACCCTGCCCGACCCGGAGTTCCCCGGCGTCGGCCACGACATCTGTTCGGCGGTCCACCCGCTGGCGCTGGCGTCGCCGTTCTTCGCGGCCTACGACCTGCAGGCGCGTGGCGTCGAGCTGGCCGTCCCCGACATCTCCTATGCCAGCCCACTGATCGACCGGCCCGCCGCGGTGGGCTACCGCGACATCGAGCGCACCTGCGCCGAATTGGAATCCGGCGATTCCTGGCGACGGCTGCTCGGCCCGCTGGCCGCCGACTGCGACGGCGTGGTCGGACTCATCCTCGGCGACAAGCGGTCGGTACCGCCCTCGCTGGGCGCAGCCGTCCGCGTCGCACCCCGGCTCCTGGCCCAGGGCACCCCGCTGTGGCGGACACTGGCGGGTGAGGACGCCCGGGCACTGTTCAGCGGCGTTGCCGCCCATACGATTTCGACGATGCCGTCCTTGGTTTCCGGAGGCGCCGGGTTGATGCTGGCGACACTGGGCCATGCCGTGGGCTGGCCGATCCCGATCGGCGGGTCCCAGGCCATCCCCGACGCTCTGCTCGCCGATCTCACCGCGCACGGCGGTGAACTGGTGCTCGGGCACGAGGTCACCGAACCACCGTCGGGCGTGGTCATCTACGACACCGCACCCACGGCCCTGCTGGCCATCTACGGCAAGGCCCTGCCGCCGCGGTATGCCCGGGCGTTGAGTCGCTACACGTACGGGCCGGGCGTGGCGAAGGTCGATTTCGTGTTGAGCGGCGAGATCCCCTGGCGTGACCCACGTCTGGCCCAGGCGCCGACTCTGCATCTCGGTGGTAGCCGCGCGCAGATGGCACTGGCCGAGTCCGAGATCGCCGCGGGGCGCCACGCCGAATGGCCGATGGTGCTGGCCGCACTCCCCCACATCGCCGACCCGACCCGTATCGACGACGCCGGTCGCCGCCCGTTGTGGACCTACGTCCACGTGCCCAACAACTCCACGCTCGACCTGGCCGAGAGCGTCACGGCGATCATCGAACGATTCGCGCCGGGCTTCCGCGATCTGGTGGTCGGAGTGCGCAGCGTGCCCGCGTCGCGGATGGACGAGCACAACGCCAATCTGGTCGGCGGCGACATCGGCGTTGGCGGCAACAACATGGCGAGTGCGCTGCTGGGCCCCACACCGCGGTTCGACCCCTGGACCACACCGATCCCCAAGGCCTACCTGTGCTCGTCGGCCACTCCACCTGGCGGCGGCGTGCACGGGATGGCCGGCTTCTACGCGGCCCGCACCGTGCTGAAACGCGAGTTCGGCATCACGGATCTGCCTAAGCTGGCGCCATGACCCAGCCCAAGGTAGCCGTCATCTATTACTCCGCGACCGGACACGGCACGCACATGGCCCAGCGCGTCACCGCCACCGCGGAGGCCGCCGGCGCCGAGGTGCGGTTGCGGCCCGTCGCCGAGACCGCCGATCCGGCGTCCTTCGCCCACAATCCGGCGTGGACCGCGAATTACGAAGCCACCAAAGATCTTCCGAGCGCGACCGGTGACGACATCGTCTGGGCCGACGCGGTGATCTTCGGCTCCCCCACCCGGTTCGGTTCTGTCGCATCACAATTGCGCGCATTTCTCGATTCGCTCGGTGGCCTGTGGTCGCAGGGCAAGCTCGCCGACAAGGTCTACGCCGGGTTCACCTCGACCAACACCGCTCATGGCGGTCAGGAGACCACGCTGCTGACGCTCTACGTGACGCTGATGCACTGGGGCGGGATCATCGTGCCGCCCGGCTACACGGAGCCGCTCAAGTTCGCCGACGGCAACCCGTACGGCGCGAGCCTGCTGGCCAACCACGACAACATCAACGAGTTCGACGACACCACCTACGACGCGCTGGATCATCTGGCCCGGCGGGTGGTGAGTGTGGCTGCGCGGCTGGGCTGACAAGGCCAACGCGATCGCCTGATTCGCGCATTGGGGCCAGGCCGAGATGTTCTGCGCTCTACAGTCGAGTTGGTCAGCCTTGAATTCAACTCGAGGGGGTGCCGAGGTGTCGACTCGATTTTGGCGGCAAGTGGCGGCCGCCTGCGGAACGGCCATCGTGCTGGTGGCGGTGGTGTCATGCGGCTCGGGGAAACCCATGCAGAAGATCGAAGAAGACGTCACCATCCCGCAGATGACGATCGGCGAGACGATCACGGGTCAGCCGGAGGCGCCGGCCGGCGATACGGAGACCCCGACGGTGCCGCCGACCAGTCCCGAGACGCCGAAGGCCACCCCGCCGATCACGACGCCGCCGCAGGTCGCCGTTCCGCACTGACAACGGCCGGTGATTTGGTGCGAACGCACCACTGGGCCGGCCCTTAGATTTGAGCGGTGAACTCTGGCATCGCACGCTTGGTGGGTTCTCTGCCGCATACCGATCCGGTCATGAAGATCATCGCGGTGGGCGACCTGGAGCTCTATCACGTGAGCCCGCCGTTGCACGGCTACAACGTCGTCGCCGCCGCCCAGACGACGTGGGCCATGCGGGCACAGTGCATCTACCCCGATGGCCACATCGAGCCGCCGGAGCCCGACGATCCGGTATCGACCGAGCTCTACGGTGTCGTCGGTGAAGGTCTGCAGATCGACGACACCGAGAAACTCCCGGGCAGCGCCGACGGCCGCAATGTCGCCCGCACGCTGGCGGCGATCGGCTACACGATCATCTAGTACGCGAAAGGCCAGTTACTGCACGCGTTTTCGAACTTTGCGTGCAATAACTGGCCAGTCAGCGTGAAAATCAGGCCGTTTCGGTGATCGGCCGGTCGACCCAGCTCATCAGGTCGCGCAGCTTCTTGCCGGTGACCTCGATCGGGTGCTCGGCGTTGGCCTTGCGCAGCGCCTCGAGCTCCTTGTTGCCACCCTCGACGTTGGCGACCAGACGCTTGACGAAGGTGCCGTCCTGGATGTCGGTCAGGATGTCCTTCATGCGCTTCTTGGTGTCGGCGTCGATGACCCGCGGGCCGGACAGGTAGCCGCCGAACTCCGCGGTGTCGGACACCGAGTAGTTCATGCGGGCGATGCCGCCCTCGTACATCAGGTCGACGATGAGCTTGAGCTCGTGCAGCACCTCGAAGTAGGCCATCTCCGGGGCGTAGCCCGCCTCGACCATGACCTCGAAGCCGGCCTTGACCAGCTCTTCGGTGCCACCGCAGAGCACGGCCTGCTCACCGAACAGGTCGGTCTCGGTCTCTTCCTTGAAGGTGGTCTTGATGACGCCGGCGCGGGCACCGCCGATGGCGGCGGCGTAGGACAGCGCCAGGGCCTGGCCCTCACCCTTGGGATCCTGGTCGACGGCGATCAGGCAGGGCACACCCTTGCCGTCGACGAACTGGCGACGCACCAGGTGGCCGGGGCCCTTGGGGGCGACCATGCCGACGGTGACGTTGGCCGGGGCCTTGATCAGGCCGAAGTGGATGTTGAGGCCGTGGCCGAAGAACAGCGCGTTGCCGTCCTCGAGGTTGGGCTCGATGTCGTTCTTGAAGATCTCGGCCTGCGCGGTGTCGGGCGCGAGCACCATGATCACGTCGGCCCACTTGGCCACCTCGGCCGGGGTGTCGACCTCAAGGCCCTGCTCCTCGACCTTGACGCGGGACTTCGAACCCTCTTTCAGACCGACCTTGACCTGCACGCCCGAGTCACGCAGCGACAGCGAATGCGCGTGTCCCTGGCTGCCGTAGCCGATGACGGCGACCTTGCGACCCTGGATGATCGACAGGTCCGCGTCGGCGTCGTAAAACATCTCAACTGCCATGCGAAATTTTCCTTCTCTTTCTAGCTCTACAGCCGACTAACGCTACTTGACGTGCTTACTTCACTGCGCTGATACCACGGGGTCCGCGCGAGACCGACACCATGCCGGACTGTGCGATCTCGCGGATACCGTACGGCTCCAGGACCCGCAGCAGGGCCTCCAGCTTCTCCGGGGTACCGGTCGCCTCGACCGTCAGGGACTCGGTCGAAACATCAACGACCTTGGCGCGGAACAGGTTCACCGCTTCGATGACCTGGCCACGGTTGGTTGCGTCGGCGCGCACCTTGATCAGGGCGAGTTCGCGGGAAACCGAGTTGTCGTCCTCCTGCTCGACGATCTTGATCACGTTGATCAGCTTGTTGAGCTGCTTGGTGATCTGTTCCAGCGGCGATTCCTCGACGCTGACCACGATCGTCATCCGCGACATGTGCTTCTGCTCGGTCGCGCCCACCGCCAGGGACTGGATGTTGTAGCCGCGGCGAGAGAACAGCGAGGCCACCCGGGCGAGAACACCGGGTTTGTCCTCGACCAGCACCGAAAGGGTGTGGGTGGGGGTGGTGTTGCTCATCAGTACCCTCTCTTCTTCGCGCAAGCGCTCATCAGGCATGCCCCTCGGCGTCGTTTTCGTCGAACAGCGGCCGGATGTCCCGGGCTGCCATGATCTCGTCGTTGCTGGTACCGGCGGCGACCATCGGCCACACCTGCGCGTCGGCACCGACGATGAAGTCGATGACCACCGGGCGGTCGTTGATGGCCCGGGCCTGATTGATGACGTCCTCGACGTCCTCGGCCCGCTCGCAGCGCAATCCGACGCAGCCGAGCGCCTCGGCCAGCTTGACGAAGTCCGGGATCCGGCGCGAGTGCGTCGCCAGATCGGTCTGGCTGTAGCGCTGGTCGTAGAACAGGGTCTGCCACTGCCGCACCATGCCCAGGTTGCCGTTGTTGATCAACGCCACCTTGATCGGTGCGCCCTCGATGGCGCAGGTGGCCAGCTCCTGGTTGGTCATCTGGAAGCAGCCGTCGCCGTCGATGGCCCACACCTCGGCCTCGGGACGGGCGAACTTGGCGCCCATGGCCGCCGGGACGGCGAAGCCCATGGTGCCAAGACCGCCCGAATTCAGCCAGGTCTTCGGGTTCTCGTACTTGACGAACTGCGCGGCCCACATCTGGTGCTGGCCGACGCCTGCCACGTACACCGCCTCGGGTCCGGCGATCTGACCGAGCTTCTCGATGACGTACTCGGGGCTCAGGCTGCCGTCGCTCTGCGGGCCGTAGCTCAGCGGGTAGGTCGACTTGAGCCCGGACAGGTACTCCCACCAGCTGTCCAGTTTCAGTGCGGCACTGGTGGTCCCGTCGCGGCGCAACACCTCGATCAGATCGGTGATGACGGCCTTGACGTCACCCACGATCGGGACGTCGGCGTGCCGGTTCTTGCCGATCTCGGCGGGGTCGATGTCGGCGTGGATCACCTTCGCCTCGGGCGCGAACGACGACAGCTGGCCGGTGACGCGGTCGTCGAAGCGAGTACCCAGAGCGATCAGCAGATCGCTCTTCTGCAGGGCCCCCACGGCGGCCACGGTCCCGTGCATGCCCGGCATCCCCAGGTGCTGCGGGTGGCTGTCGGGGAACGCACCGCGCGCCATCAAGGTGGTGACGACCGGGATACCGGTCAGCTCGGCCAGCTCGAGCAACTCGGCGCTGGCCTCACCGCGGATGACACCACCGCCGACGTAGAGCACCGGCTTGTGCGCCGCGGCGATCAGCTTGGCGGCCTCGCGCACCTGACGGCTGTGCGGCTTGGTGTTCGGCTTGTAACCGGGCAGGTCCATCTGCGGCGGCCAGGAGAAGGTGCACTGGCCCTGCAGGATGTCCTTGGGAACGTCGACGAGGACCGCGCCCGGGCGACCGGAGCGGGCGATGTGGAAGGCCTCGGCCATCACCTGGGCGATGTCATCGCCGTTGCGCACCAGGAAGTTGTGCTTGGTGATCGGCATGGTCATGCCGGTGATGTCGGCTTCCTGGAAGGCGTCGGTGCCGATCAGGCTGCGGCCCACCTGCCCGGTGATCGCCACCACGGGGATGGAGTCCATCTGGGCGTCGGCCAGCGGAGTGATCAGGTTGGTCGCGCCGGGGCCCGAGGTGGCCATCATCACGCCGACCTTGCCGGTGGCATGGGCGTAGCCGCTGGCGGCATGACCGGCGCCCTGCTCATGGCGAACCAGCACGTGACGCAGTTTCTGTGAGTCGAAAAGCGGATCGTAGACGGGCAGCACGGCGCCGCCGGGGATGCCGAAGACGACGTCGACACCGAGCTCCTCCAGCGACCGGACGACCGCCTGGGCGCCGGTGAGCTGCACCGGTGCAACCCGATTGGGCTGACCCGATTCTGATTTGGCCTTGGCTGCGCCGTTGGCAGGCGCGGTTCCCGACCGGGCTGGCGGTCGTGTTGTCGGTGCGCTCACGATGTCCTCTTC
Source organism: Mycolicibacterium boenickei (assembly GCF_010731295.1). NCBI lineage: Bacteria > Bacillati > Actinomycetota > Actinomycetes > Mycobacteriales > Mycobacteriaceae > Mycobacterium > Mycolicibacterium boenickei. The sequence continues at coordinate 5,384,771 of NZ_AP022579.1, forward strand.
ACGGTTGCGTCACATTCCTGTTGGCGGAAACTTCAATTTTTCAATGATTCCGGCGCGCTTGTGGGCAAATAAAAAACCCCCGTCAGCCGGCAGCTGTACGAGGGTGGCGCGTCGATGCGGTTGGCTATGCCCGGCAGAGGGCTAGCGCGGCATCAACGCGCCAACCAATTACTACGAGCAATCCGGGGGTCTGCATAGCACTCGACGGTAGCTGCCGTACAGGTTAAAGGTCAAATTGCTTCGCCTGCGGGCCACGACAGAGTGGATGGCCGGCGGGCCGGCGATTCAGGTGGTGCAAGGATGAAGCTGTGAGCGCACGATCGGCAACCGCCCCTGTCGTCATCCGGATTTCGCCCATGGCGCACCTGGCAGTCGGCTTTCTGACGCTCGGTCTGCTGACCCTGGTGCTGAGCAATCCCACCGTTTTCTCGGTGCTGCTGGTGATCCCGATTGCGTTGTCGGCGGCCATCATCCGGTACCGCACCACCGCCGATACCGACACCGTCACCGCGCGTTCTCTGACGCGCAGCCGCACGGTGCAGTGGGGCGATATCAAGGGACTGCGGTTCGACCGGTCCTCATGGGCGATTGCCGACCTGAACGACGGAACCGACCTGCGCCTGCCCGCAGTGACGTTCGCAACATTGCCGTTGCTGACCGAGGTGAGCGGCGGCCGCGTACCGAATCCGTACGCCTGATCAGTGGCCGTTCAGCACCGATTCAGCCGAGTGGGTTGCCGCCGTTGAGCAGCACCCAGATGGCGATGCCCCCGGCCACGCCGAGCAACAGGGCGACGAAGGATCCGACGAAGGGACGCCGGGCCCACCCGCGACCGGCATCGAATCCGTAGCGACCCGGTCCGGTGAGGATGATCGCGGCCGCGGCCACGACGACGATGAACCGATATTCGGTGCCATCGGTGATGACTTCCGAGAGCCGGGCCTGCTCGTGGGCCGCCATCGCGGTCGCGAGCACCCCGTTGATCAGGTAGGCCAGGGCGCCGGCCGCCGCGATCGGCGTGAACAGCCCCAGCACCAACAGCACGCCGGCGGCGATCTGGCCTCCGGTAGCCGCGTAGGTCAGGATGTCGGCGTTCTTGAAGCCCATCTCACCGAGTTGGGTGTTGAACCCGTCCAGGCCGGGGCCGCCCCACCATCCGAACGCCTTCTGCAGGCCGTGGATGATCATCAGCCCGCCAAGTGCCACGCGCAGGATCAACAGGCCGAGGTCCTGGGTGCCTCTTCGGCCGGCGGCCCTGATGCGGTCGTCGACGAACTCGTCGCGCTCGATCTCGGCCGGTTCGGCCGAGAAGGGGCCGATCGGAGCGGGGCCGCCCGGCTGCACGTACGGCAGCGGCTCAGGGTCTCCGACCAGGCTGAAGGCAGACTGGTCGCCCGATTTGGAGTCGTAGCGCGGAATCGCGGTGGTTTCGAAGTCCCCGCCGTACGTCGCCGACGGCAGATCGTCTTCGGGGTCGACCAGGCTGGCTCCGGCCGGCCTGGCGGAATCGTCCGAGTAACCCGGTCGTTGCCAGGCTTGAGGGTCCTGCGAGTGACTGGTCACAGCTGCCAGGGTAAGTGCAAGGTCGGTCCGATCCGGGTATTTACCCCGGCGCTTCTGCCTGGTATCGGGCTGCTATGGACCCGGCGCACGGTCCCGACGTGGCGCGCACTGCCGAGGCATCCGTAATCTGGCGGGCATGAAATCGCGCCGGCGGATGACGGGGGTGGCCGCCGTTCTGTGCGCCGCGATGCTGGTCGGTTCGGGCTGCGCCCGATTCGACGCGGCCCAGTCCGAGCCTTTCACCACTGAACCGAAGATGGAGCCGGGGCCGACCACGACGCCGCCGCCTCCGCCGCCGCTGCCTGCCAAGCCGTTTCCCAAGGAATGCAAGGCAACGGGCGTGATGCAGGGTTGCCTGGACAGCACCAGCGGTTTGATCATGCTTCCCGACAGCCAGTCCGCCCTGGTCGGCGAGCGGCTCACCGGCGCGGTCAAGCAGGTGTCGGTGAAAGCCGAGCCGAAGGTCAAGGTGATGATCCCGGTCGATCCGTCTGGCGACGGCGGCCTGATGGACATCGTGTTGTCCCCGACGTACAGCCAGGACCGGTTGATGTACGCCTACGTCAGCACACCGACCGACAACCGGGTGATTCGCATCGCCGACGGCGACGTGCCGAAGCCGATCCTCACCGGCATCCCCAAGGGCGCCAGCGGCAACATGGGGTCGCTGACTTTCACCAGCAAGACCACCCTGCTGGTGCAAACGGGTGATGCGGGCGATCCCGCACTGGCCGCCGATCCCGGATCACTGGCCGGCAAGGTGCTGCGCATCGAGCAGCCGACCACGGTCAACCAGGCCCCGATCACCACGGCGCTGAGCGGCCTCGGCGCCGCCGGGGCGATGTGCGTCGACGCGGCGGACGGTTCGCTCTACGTCACCGACCGGACTCCGAGCGCCGACCGTCTGCAGCGGATCACCAAGGATTCCAAGGTGTCCACGGTGTGGACCTGGCCGGACCGCCCAGGCGTCGCCGGGTGCGCCGCCCTGGAGGGCACGGTGTTGGTCAACCTCGTCGACCCCAAGAAGACCGTCGCGGTGCGGCTCGCCCCCGACACCGGCGCCGTCACCGGTGATCCGGAGGTGGTGCGGGAGAACGTGCGCGGACACGCGTGGGCGCTGCAGCTGTCCCCTGACGGCAACGTGTGGGGTGCGACCGTGAACCGGACCGCCGGCGACGCGGAGAGCTTCGACGACGTCGTGTTCCCACTCTTCCCGCAGGGCGGCGGCTTCCCGCGCAGCAACGCTGACAACACCTGAGCCACAACACATTTCAAGGCGGGTCGGCTCACGAATCGTGACCGGGGACGGCTGCACCGACGGCGAAAAATAAATGCAAGGGTCACAACGTGCCCTTAGAAATGGTTCGCCTATCACGTACCATTGTCCGGGTGCCTGACCGCCCCCGCCGCAGATACGCGCCGCGGCTACCGCGCGAGGAAAGGCGCGAGCAACTGCTGGACGCGGCGATGACCGTGCTCCACGACTGCCCCTTGCACGAGCTGAGGATGGAGGCGGTCGCCGAGGCCGGCGGAGTGGGCAAACCGGTGCTGTATACCGCGTTCCGAACCCGCGCCGAGCTGGTGACCGCCTTGCTCATCCGCGAGCATCAACAGGGGCTGAGTCAGGTACTGGCCGCGCTGCCCAAGAACCTGTCGGTCACGGGCCCGACGGATGCCTATACCGCGACCGTCACCGGTTTCCTGCGGTGCGTGCTGGAGAATCCGACCCGCTGGCGGCTGATCCTCACCGTGCCCGACAGTGCCCCGCGCGACTACCGCGCCGCCGTCCGCAACGCCCGGAATCAGATCCTCACGCAGGTAGAGCAAATGGCGAAAGCCGGCATTGCGGTGGATCCGCGGCTGGCTGCGCTGGATGCCGAGCTGCTCGGTCACACGTTGTTGTCGTTCGCCGAGATGCTCGGCCGGCTGGCCGTGCACGACCCGGACAACTACCCGCGTGAGCGGCTCGAACGGTATGCCGCCGCGGCGATGACGATGCTCGCCGGCCGGTGAGCTGACCGTCGGTTATCCGGCCTGGCCGCAGGCGGCCAGCACCAACTCGCGCACCCGCGCGGCGTCGGCCGAGCCCTTGGTGGCCTTCATCACGGCGCCGACGATGGCGCCTGCCGCAGCGACCTTGCCGCCGCGGATCTTCTCCACGACATCGGGGTTGGCAGCCAGTGCCTCGTCCACCGCGGCCTGGATCACCGAGTCGTCGCGCACGAGCGCCAAGCCACGGTCGGTCATCACCTGCTCGGGCTCGCCTTCGCCGGCCAACACACCTTCGATCACCTGGCGGGCCAGCTTGTTGGACAGCTTGCCCTCGTCGACGAGTTTGACCACGGCGGCCACCTGGGCCGGGGTGATGGGCAGCGCCTCGAGCTCGATTTCCGACTCGTTCGCCTTCTGCACCAGGAAGTTGCCCCACCAGGCGCGCGCGGCCTCGCTGGAGGCGCCGTGGCCGACGGTGGCGGCCACCAGCTCGACGGCACCGGCGTTGACCAGGTCGCGCATCACCTCGTCGGAGATGCCCCATTCCTCCTGAATCCGCTTGCGCGCCAACCACGGCAGCTCGGGGATGGTCTGGCGCAGGCGGTCGACCAGCTCGTCGCTTGGCGCGATCGGCTCAAGGTCGGGCTCCGGGAAATAGCGGTAATCCTGCGCGGTTTCCTTGCTCCGTCCCGGCGAGGTGTAACCGTCCTCGTGGAAATGCCGGGTCTCCTGGGTGACCGTGCCGCCGGAGTTGAGAACCGCGGCCTGGCGGCGCATTTCGTACCGGACCGCCACCTCGACGCTCTTGAGCGAGTTCACGTTCTTGGTCTCGGTACGGGTGCCGAACTCGGCCGCGCCGACCGGCTTGAGGGATAGGTTCGAGTCACACCGCATGGACCCCTGGTCCATGCGCACGTCCGATACACCCAAGCCGCGCAGCAGATCTCGCAGTGCCGTCACGTAGGCACGGGCGATTTCCGGTGCCCGCGCCCCGGTTCCCTCGATGGGCCTGGTGACGATTTCGATCAGCGGAACACCGGCCCGGTTGAAGTCGGCCAGCGACGTGGTCGCGCCCGCGATGCGCCCGGTGTCACTGCCCAGGTGCGTCAGCTTCCCGGTGTCCTCCTCCATGTGCGCACGCTCGATCTCGACGCGGAAGGTGGTGCCGTCATCGAGCGGCACGTCGAGGTACCCGTTGATCGCGATGGGTTCGTCGTACTGCGAGATCTGGTAGTTCTTCGGCTGGTCCGGGTAGAAGTAGTTCTTCCGGGCGAACCGGCCCCACGGTGCGATATCGCAGTTGAGCGCGAGGCCGATGCGGATCGCCGCCTCGACGGCCGCCTCGTTGAGCACCGGAAGAGAACCGGGCAGTCCGAGGCAGACCGGGCAGACGAGCGTGTTGGGCTCGGCACCGAACCGATTGGCGCAGCCGCAGAACATCTTGGTGGCCGTGGACAGCTCGACGTGCACCTCCATGCCCATCACGGGCTCGTAGGCGGCGATCACGTCGTCGTAGTCGACGAGTTCAGCGGTAGCGACAGACATGGTGTCGATCCTAATGGGGCCGCGTTTCAGGTCAGTCCGGGGTGGACGCCGGGGATCAGACCCGCGGCGGCCGACAACCGCCGCAATGTGTGTCGCAGGACGGCGCGCTCGTCGTCGGACAGCGACGCGGTGACCTCGTCCTCGAGCGCGCGGCCGGTCTCATCCAGCGCCGGGATCAGCTCCCGCGCCCGCTCGGTCAACGACACGGCGAAGGCCCGGCGGTCCTCGGGATGCGGCCTGCGTTCCACCAGCCCCTCAGCCTCAAGGGTGTCGATCAGCGTGACCATGACGTTGCGGTGCAGGCCCAGCCGCTCGTACAGCTCACGCTGGGACTGCCCGTCGGCCGCGGCGAGCGCCAGCAGGACCGCGGTGGCCCGGGGATGCAGGCCCAGCGGTTCCAACCTGGCCTTGAACCCCTCGGCCACATACGCGCCGAGCTGGGACAGCAGAAACGGTATGCGCTGGTCGAGCGCGGACACCCCGATCGGTTTCTCAGCCACACGCGGACACTAGCACTGCGAGTGATTGTCATATAGCGTGATTGTCACTATTAGTGACCATTTGGGAGGCTTCATGCGAATCGTCATTTTCGGCGCCAACGGCGCAACGGGACGTCTGCTCACCCGCCGAGCCCTCGACGCGGGCCACACCGTCGTGGCGGTGACCCGCCATCCCGAGCAGTTCCCGATCACCGGCGCCGCACTCACGGTGGCCGAAGCCGACGTGCGCGACGCCGCGGCGGTCACCGCCGCGGTCGACGGCGCCGACGCGGTGCTGTCCACCTTGGGCGTCACGTTCACCATGGATCCGGTCGACACGTACTCGGTCGGCGTGGGCAATATCGTCGCCGCGATGTGCGCGACCGGAGTCGACCGACTGGCCGTCGTGAGCTCCACCGCGATCGCCGACTACCCCGGGCGGACCGATACCCCGTTCGCGCTGCGCGTGGTCCAGCCGGTGATCAGCCGCATCTTCGGCCGGACCCTCTATGCCGACATGCGCCGGATGGAGGACATCGTCACCGGCAGCGGATTGAACTGGACGATCGTGCGGCCGTCCGGCCTGTTCGACCTGCCAGAAGTCACGGAATACGTTGCCGGCCGGCGCGATCCGGTGGGAGCGTTCACCTCCCGCACCGACCTCGCCGACTACCTGCTGAGGTTGGCCGGAGCGCCCGAAACCGGTGCGACCGTGACGATTTCGACGACGGTAGACACTCCGTCCATGTGGCAGCTACTCCGCCGCGAAGCGCTCAAGAGCGCGTGATTTTCCTGGCCGAGCAGACACAAATGTCCCCGAAACCCTTGGAAAAAGGGTAAATATGTGTCTGCTCGGCAGGGGACGTGACCTATCCGAAGAACTCGGCGGCATCGTCGTAACGGGACTGCGGTACCAGTTTGAGGTGGCGGGTCGCATCGGCCAGTGACACCCGGCCGATGTCCTGCCCCTGCAACGACACCATCATCCCGAACTCGCCGGCGTGCGCGGCGTCGGCCGCGTTCACCCCGAACCGGGTGGCCAGCACCCGGTCGTACGCGGTCGGAGTACCGCCGCGCTGGACGTGGCCCAGCACCGTGACCCGGACGTCCTTCTTGATCCGCTTCTCCACCTCTAATGCCAATTGCTGTGCCACACCGGTGAATTTCTCGTGGCCGAACTCGTCCATGCCGCCCTGGCGCAGTTGCATCGTGCCCTCGGCCGGCTTCGCCCCCTCGGCCACCACGCAGATGAAGTGTGACGAACCGTGCTGGAACCGCTTCTTGACCAGCCGACAGACCTCCTCGACATCGAAGGGCTGCTCGGGGATCAGCGTCATGTGCGCACCCGAGGCGATCCCGGCGTTCAGCGCTATCCAGCCGGCATGGCGGCCCATCACCTCGACCAGCATGACGCGCTGGTGCGACTCGGCGGTGCTGTGCAATCGGTCGATCGCCTCGGTCGCCACCTGTAGAGCCGTGTCGTGGCCGAAAGTCACGTCCGTGCAGTCGATGTCGTTGTCGATGGTCTTCGGCACCCCGACCACCGGAACGTTCTCCTCGGACAACCAGTGCGCGGCGGTCAACGTGCCTTCGCCACCGATCGGGATCAGCACATCGATCCCGTTGTCCTCGAGCGTCTGCTTGATCTGCTCCAGGCCGGCCCGCAGCTTGTCCGGGTTGACCCGCGCGGTGCCCAAGATGGTGCCGCCCTTGGCCAGTAGCCGGTCGTTGCGATCGTCGTTCGCCAATTGGATGCGGCGGTCTTCCAACAAACCGCGCCAGCCGTCGAGGAATCCGACCACCGACGACCCGTACCGCTGGTCGCAGGTACGCACCACCGCCCGGATCACCGCGTTCAGGCCAGGACAATCACCGCCGCCGGTGAGAACTCCGATGCGCATGGGCACCATCTTGCCTCGCCCGACACAACCATGCCGGGCATAGGGACATAGCGCCTACAACGCGCTGGGCAACGGGCCGCGAGCCGCCTCGTAGGCCGCGCCCACGCGGTACAGCCGGTCATCGGCCAGGGCCGGCGCCATGATCTGCAGACCGACGGGCAGGCCGTCGTCGGGGGACAGACCCGACGGCACCGACATACCGCAGTGCCCGGCCAGGTTCAGCGGCAGCGTGCACAAGTCGAACAGGTACATGGCCAGCGGATCGTCGACCTTCTCCCCCAACCGGAACGCCGTCGTCGGCGTGGCCGGGGACACCAGGACATCCACGCTCTGGTACGCCTGCTCCAGGTCGCGGGCGATCAGGGTCCGCACCTTCTGCGCCTGGTTGTAGTAGGCGTCGTAGTAACCCGCCGACAACGCGTAGGTGCCGATCATGATCCGGCGCTTGACCTCCGGGCCGAATCCGGCGGCCCGGGTCAGCGCCATGACCTCTTCGGCGCTGTGGGTGCCGTCATCGCCGACGCGCAGCCCGAACCGCATCGCGTCGAAGCGGGCCAGGTTGCTGGACACCTCGGACGGCAGGATCAGGTAGTAGGCGTCCATCGCATGGTCGAAGTGCGGACAGTCGACCTCGGTGACCTCCGCGCCGAGCGCGGTCAGTTGAGCGACCGCGGCGTTGAACGACTCCAGCACGCCCGGCTGGTATCCGTCACCGCGCAGCTGCTTGACCACACCGATGCGCACGCCCTTGAGATCGCCTGCCGCACCGGCCCGGGCGGCGCCGACCACATCCGGAACCGCAGCATCGACGGAGGTGGAGTCACGCGGGTCGTGGCCGGCGATCACCTGGTGCAGCAGCGCGGTGTCGAGCACCGTGCGGGCACAGGGGCCACCCTGGTCGAGCGAGGAGGCGCACGCGATCAGGCCGTAGCGCGAGACCGTGCCGTAGGTCGGTTTGACGCCGACGGTCGCGGTGAGCGCGGCAGGCTGACGGATCGACCCGCCGGTGTCGGTGCCGATGGCCAGCGGGGCCTGGTAGGCGGCGAGCGCGGCGGCGCTGCCGCCGCCCGATCCGCCGGGCACCCGCTCGGTGTTCCACGGGTTGCGCGTCGGACCGTAGGCGGAGTTCTCGGTCGACGATCCCATGGCGAATTCGTCCATGTTGGTCTTGCCCAGGATCGGGATGCCCGCGGCGCGAAGCCGCGAGGTCACCGTCGCGTCGTACGGCGCGCGCCACCCCTCCAGGATCTTGGACCCCGCGGTGGTCGGCATGTCGGTGGCGGTGAAGACGTCCTTGAGCGCCAGCGGCACCCCGGCCAACGGCGAGGGCAGCGTCTCCCCGGCAGCCACGGCGGCGTCGATCCGGGCCGCGGCGGCCAACGCGGAATCGGCGGCCACGTGCAGGAAGGCGTTGAAGCGGTCGTCGGTCTCGGCGATCTGGTCCAGGTGGGCCTGAGTCACCTCGGTCGAGGAGACCTCCTTGGCCGCGATCTGGGCACCCAGGGTCGCCGCATCGCGACGGGTCAGCTCACTCATGCTCGTCATTCACCCTCTCCGAGAATCCGCGGCACGGCGAAGCGTCCGTCTTCGGCACGCGGCGCGGCGGCCAGCGCTTCCTCCTGCGTCAAGCACGGCTGGACCACGTCAGGCCGGCTGACGTTGACGTCCTTGAGCGGGTTGTCCGTCGGCTCCACACCGGTGACGTCGACGGACTGGATCTGACTGACGTGGCCGAGGATGGCATCCAGCTGGCCGGCGTAACTGTCCAGTTCGTCATCGGTCAGCGCCAGGCGCGCCAGACGCGCCAGATGGGCAACCTCGTCTCGGGAGATCTTCGACACGACAAAGCAGCCTAGTCAAAGCACCAAATCGGGCTCCCCTCGGCGGTCCTCAGGGCCGGGCACCGGCATGCCGCAGTGCGCCCGCTGTGCGAAGGTGATGCGCGTGCCTTCGTATCTGCTGCGGGTCCAGCTGGAGGACCGACCAGGCAGCCTCGGCTCACTTGCCGTGGCCCTCGGATCGGTCGGCGCCGACATCCTGTCGCTCGACGTCGTCGAGCGCGGAACCGGCTATGCGATCGACGATCTGGTCGTCGACCTGCCGCAGGGCTCCATGCCGGACACCTTGATCACCGCCGCCGAGAACCTGTCCGGCGTCTACGTCGACAGCATCCGCCCGCATACCGGGCTGCTCGAGGCACACCGCGAGCTGGAGTTGATCGACCACGTCGCCGCCGCGCACTCCAAGGCCGATCGGTTGCGGGTGCTCGCCGAGGAGGCGCCGCGAGTTCTGCGCGTGAGCTGGTGTGTCGTGGTCCGGTCCACCGCAACCGGGGTGGAACGGATCGCCGCGAGTCACGGCGCTCCCGAGACCCAGGCCCAGTCGGCGCCGTGGTTGCCGCTGCAGCAGGCCTCCGCGCTCGACGGCAATGCGGACTGGGTGCCACAGGTGTGGCGCGACATGGACACCACGCTGGCCGCCGCACCGTTGGGCGGCCACGACACCGCCGTGGTGCTGGGCCGCCCGGGCGGTCCGGGCTTCCGTCCCTCGGAGGTGGCGCGGTTGGGCTACCTGGCCGGGATCGTCGCCACGATCCTGCGCTGAGGCGCCGGGGCTAGCTCTCGTCGTCCGGCTCGGGCTCTTGCGGCCGCTCCTGCGGGCCTTCGGCCAGCAGGGCCCGGAATCCGTCCTCGTCCAGGATCGGGACTCCGAGCTCCACGGCCTTGTCGTACTTGGATCCGGGGGCGTCTCCGGCGACCACGTAAGCGGTCTTCTTGGAGACCGAGCTGGCCGCCTTGCCGCCGCGGCTGATGATGGCCTCCTTGGCCTGGTCGCGCGAGAACCCGGGTAGCGAGCCCGTCACCACGATCGACAGGCCTTCCAGCGTGCGTTCGATGCTGGCGTCGCGTTCGTCGGCCATCCGCACTCCGGCGGCGCGCCATTTGTCGACGATGGCCCGGTGCCAGTCGACGGTGAACCAGTCGACAACTGCGGCGGCGATGGTCGGACCCACGCCTTCCACCGCGGCCAGCTGCTCTTCGCTCGCCGCGATGATGGCGTCCAGACTGGCGAACTCGGTGGCCAGCGCCCGCGCCGCGGTGGGGCCCACGTGGCGGATCGACAATGCCACCAGCACGCGCCACAGCGGCTGGGCCTTGGCCTTGTCCAGATTGGCCAGCAACCGCTTGCCGTTTGCCGAGAGTTCTCCGGCCTTGGTGGTGAACAGTTCGGTGCGGAGCAACTGCTCGGCAGTCAGCGTGAACAGATCGCCCTCGTCGGCGATCACGCCGGCCTGCAACAGCGCGGTGGCCGCCTCGTAGCCGAGCCCCTCGATGTCGAACGCGCCGCGGCCCGCGACGTGAAACACCCTCTCCCGCAACTGCGCCGGGCAACTGCGGGTATTGGGGCAGCGGATGTCGGCGTCGCCTTCTTTGGCCGGGGCCAGCACCGTGCCGCACTCGGGGCAGTTGGTCGGCATGACGAACGCGTGCTCGGATCCGTCGCGCAGGTCGACCACCGGGCCGAGCACCTCGGGGATGACGTCACCGGCCTTGCGGATCACCACGGTGTCGCCGATCAGCACGCCCTTGCGCTGCACTTCGGTCGCGTTGTGCAACGTGGCCAGGCCGACGGTGGAGCCGGCCACCTTGACCGGCTCCATGTAGGCGAACGGGGTGACCCGGCCGGTCCGGCCGACACTCACCCGGATGTCGAGCAGCTTGGTGGTGGCCTCTTCCGGTGGGTATTTGTAGGCCACCGCCCAGCGTGGCGCGCGTGAGGTCGAGCCGAGCCGGCGCTGCAGGGCCACCTCGTCGACCTTTACCACCAGACCGTCGATCTCGTGGTCGACGTCGTGGCGGTGCTCGCCCCAGTAGGCGATCCGCTCGGCGACCGCGGCGACCCCGGAAACCTTTGCGGTGTGCGCGGATACGGGGAGTCCCCATTGGCCCAGCGCCCGGTACGCGTCGTGCAAGGAAGCGGGGCTGAAGCCTTCGGCGTAGCCGAGCCCGTGGCAGATCATCCGGAGTTTGCGCCGCGCGGTGACCGCGGGATTCTTCTGCCGCAACGACCCCGCCGCGCTGTTCCGGGGATTGGCGAACGGGGGCTTGCCCTCCGCGACCAACCCGGCGTTGAGCTCCTCGAAGTCGGCCACCCGGAAGAACACCTCACCGCGCACCTCCAGCACGTCGGGCACCGGAAACTCGTCGGAGGCCGCCAGTTGCTCGGGGATGTCGGTGATGGTGCGGGCGTTGAGCGTCACGTCCTCACCGCTGCGCCCGTCACCGCGGGTGGCGGCCCGCACCAGCCGGCCGTTGCGGTAGACCAGCGCGAGCGCGACGCCGTCGATCTTCAGCTCGCACAGGAAGTGCGCGGCGTCGCCGGTCTCCCCCTTGATCCGGGCGGCCCAGGCCGAAAGCTCGTCGGAATCGAACACGTTGTCCAGGGACAGCATCCGTTCCAGATGCTCGGCCGGGGCGAATTCGGTGGCGAACCCGGCGCCGCCGACCAGTTGGGTCGGGGAATCCGGGGTCCGCAGTTCCGGATGCTCCTCCTCGAGCGCCTGCAGTTGCCGCAGCAGCGCGTCGAAATCCGCGTCGGAGATGACCGGCGCGTCTTTGACGTAGTACCGGAACTGATGCCCCCGTACCTCTTCTGCGAGTTCCTGCCAACGTCGTCGCAGGTCAGCGTCTCCAGCGTCGTTCGAGGTCACCCCCGCAGGTTAGTCCAGGGCTATGACACCGGAGTCAGCCGCTGGTCGAGGCGGTACCGGGCGTCCCACTAATCTAAGGGGATGCCGCACCCGATCATGTTCAGCGACGACGACTTGGGCCTGGCCGAACTCCGCACCGTTGCCCTGGGGTTTCCCGAGGCGTTCGAGAAGATTTCGTGGGGCAGGCCGGTGTTCTGCGCGCCGAAGATGTTCGCCATGTACGGCGGCAACGTCAAACCCGAGGGCCGCGGCGAGATGGTGCCGTATCCGCATTCGCTGCTGATCAAGGTCGACGAGAGCGACCGACGGGCACTCGAACAGGACAGCCGTTTCTTCTTCCCGGCCTACATGGGCCCCTTCGGCTGGCTTGGTCTGGACTTCACTGCGGCAAAGGTGGATTGGGGCGAGGTTCGCGAACTTGTCGACGCCTCGTTCCGCCTGGTCGCCTCACGCCGGCTCATCAAACAACTCGACGAGAACTGATCGGAAGCAGCCATGAGTATCGCCAGCCCGTTCCCCGACGTCGACCTGCCAACGGTCAGCGTCTACGACTACCTGTTCGCCGACATGTCGGCGGCCGATGCCGGCCGGATCGCCTTGGTGGACGCCAAGTCCGGTACCGAGACCAGCTACGGCGATCTGGTCCGCCGGATCGACGCCTTCGCCGGCGGGTTGGCCGCACGCGGGATCGGTGTCGGTGACGTGGTGGCGCTGTTGTCCCCCAACAGTTCTGGTTTCGCGATCGCGTTCCACGGGATCCTGCGCGCGGGTGCCACCGCCACCACCGTCAACGCGTTGTTCACCGCGCGGGACATCACCAAGCAGCTCAAGGATTCGAACGCGCGCCTGCTGGTCACGGTGAACGCGTTGCTGCCGCAGGCGCTCGAGGGAGCAACCGCAGCCGGCCTGACCGAAGACCAGGTGGTGGTGCTCGACGGCGCGGGCCTCGGCGCAGAGGGGCCGGCACGCGACGTGAGCTTCGATCCGGCCACGCACCTGGCCGTCCTGCCGTACAGCTCGGGCACCACGGCCAACCCCAAGGGGGTCATGCTCACCCACGCCAACCTGACGGCCAACGTGGCCCAGATCCGCCCGCTGCAGGGCCTGACTTCCGACGACCGGCTGTTGGCCGTGCTGCCGTTCTTCCACATCTACGGCATGACGGTGCTGCTCAACGCCGCCCTGCACGCTCGCGCCCGACTCGTCATCATGCCGTCGTTCGATCTCGGCGAATTCCTGGACAACATCGCGACCCACCGGTGCACATTCGTCTACATCGCCCCGCCGGTGGCCGTCGCCCTGGCCAAGCACCCCCTGGTCGATTCCTATGACCTGTCCTCACTGCGGGCCGTCCTGTCCGGCGCGGCCTCGCTCGACGCCGACCTCGGGCGTGCCGTGGCAGATCGTCTGAGCTGCACGGTGTCTCAGGGTTACGGCATGAGCGAGCTGAGCCCGGTCAGCCACATCACCCCGCACGACGGCGGACTGGCGACCGTCGGCACGGTGGCGCCGCTGGACTCGTGCGGCTGGACCGTCCCCAACGGCGTGAGCAAGCTGGTCGACCCTGACACCGGCGATGAGATCGGCATCCCGGCAGAGGGTTTGAGCGCGACCGGCGAACTGTGGTTCAAGGGGCCCAACGTGATGGCCGGCTACCTCAACAATGAGGCGGCCACCAAGGAGACCATCGACGACGATGGGTTCCTGCACACCGGAGATCTGGCCCAGGTCGATGCCAACGGCTGCGTCTATGTCGTGGACCGGCTGAAGGAACTCATCAAGTACAAGGGCTACCAGGTGCCGCCCGCCGAACTGGAGGCCGTGCTGCTCGGCCACCCCGGGATCGCCGATGCCGCGGTGATCGGGGTGCAGGACCGGGATTCCGGCGAGGAAGTGCCGAAAGCCTTTGTGGTCAAACAGCCTTCGTCGGAGTTGAGTGCCGACGAAGTGATGGCGTTCGTGGCCGGACTGGTCGCGCCCTACAAGAAGGTGCGCCAGGTCGAGTTCATCGACGCGATCCCCAAGTCGTCGGCCGGCAAGATCCTGCGCCGGGAGCTCCGCGGCCGTTAGTCCTCGACGTAGGCCCGCAGCCGGTCGATGGCGCTGTCCCAGCGCCGTGACAGCGCCGTGAGGTAGTCACTGGCCTGCACCAGCGGTTCGGGCTGGATCCGCCAGATGCGTTCGCGGCCTTTGCGATCACTGGTCACCAGACCCACCGCCTCCAGCAGCAGCAAGTGCTTTGTCGCGGCCTGCCGCGTCACCGGAATCACCTGTGTCAGCTGCACCGTCGAACACGGGCCGCCCTCACAGAGCCGGGTGACGATGCGTAGCCGGTTGGGATCGCCGAGCGCGTCGAACAAGGGTGCGCGCTCGGCGACGGCGGCCGTCACACCGGCTCGCCGAGCGCGAGGTACTTGCGCACCATCTCGGCCTGATGGGCCCAACCCTGACTGTTGGCCTCGAACGCCGACTTCCGCCGCTCGGCGGGAATCGCGTCGAATCCCGATTCGACGATACGCAGCAGAACCCCGCCGTCGGCCTCGGCCAGGGTGAACTCGACGAGGGTGGTGGGCGCCTCCGGCTCACGGGAGCCGGGCTCGACGGCGTACGGGTGCCAGCGGAAGGCCAATCGATGCGGCGGTTCGACCGCCACGATGTGCCAGGCGTCGGCCTCACCCACATACGGCTCCTGCATGGCGGCGACCTCCTCGTCGACCTCGGTCGGCGTGATCACCCCGTTGACGGACTCCCCCGCGACGAAGGGCCCGTCGAACCGGACCCCGAACCAGCGGCCGAATTCCTCGGAATCGCTGATGGCCCGCCACACTCGCTCCAGGGGCGCCTTGAGCAGAACTTCCTTCTCGATCCGATCGGTACTCATATGCAACCTTTCAGTTGCCCTTCAGCCTACGACCGCAGGAAGTCAAACGCAACCTTTTGGTTGCTTTTTCTAGATGGCGTCCGGATCTTCGGCGAAGGCGTCGGCAGCCTTCTGCGTGAGTTCCACCGCGGTGCGCGCCCACTGCGATGTGGCCCCCGCCAGGCCGCAGGTCGGCGTGATGCCGATGCGATCCCTCAGCACGGCCCGCGCGAACCCGAGCCGGTCGGTGAGCGACACCGCCGCCTTGGCGACCTCTTCGAACGACGGCCTGCCCTCGGGCGCGACGGAGGGCACCACACCGAGCAGCACGGTGCGCCCGGAGTCGACGAACTCCCCGACACCGTCCAGATCCGCGGGCGTCAGGGTCGAGACATCTACCGACACCGCGTGAACAGCACTGCGCAACAACGCCTTCCACGGCAGCTCTGGTGCGCAGCTGTGCAGGGCGACCTCGGTGCCTGCCGCTGCCACACAGGCGTCGATCAGGTTCATCGCCAATGGCTCGTCCGCCGGGTGCACCGGCGTGAAGCTGGTGACGCCGGAGAGCCGGCCCGCCAGTGCGGCGGGCAGCGACGGCTCGTCCAGCTGGACCACCACCGGAGTTTCCAGCCGCCGGGTCACCTCGGCCCGGTGGATGGCCAACCCCTCGGCGAGTGAGGCCGAGAGATCGCGCAGCGCACCGCGATCGGTGATGACGCGATGCCCGTTGGGCAGTTCGAGTTGGGCGGCCAGCGTGATGGGGCCCGGCGCCTGCACCTTGACCGCGCGGCCACTACCGCGCAGCCCGGCACGCTCCCAGGCCTCTTCCAGTGCGTCGATGTCCTCGCCGAGCAGGCTCACCGCGCGTCGCAGCGCAGTGCTGCGGCGACCGGCGATGCGGTAGCCGCGCGGGACTGTGTCGATGCCGATGTCGACCAGCAACGCCCCGCCCCGCCCGATCAGGTCGGCACCGATTCCCCGGGCCGGAAGCTCCACGAGATGCGACAGGTTGTGCAGTTCACCGACGACGACTTCGGCAGCGGCCCGCGCGTCGGTACCGGGCCAGGATCCGATACCGGTCGCCGTTGCGAAGGCACTCACGCGCGTGCGATGGTCGCGCTGGCGATGACCTCGTCGCCCTCGGCGTCGGGGCGGTACAGCACCATGGTCTGGCCTGGTGCCACCCCGCGCAGCGGTGCCCGCAGCGAAACCGTCAAGCGACCGTCGCGCAGCTCGGCCACCGCGTCGGTGATCCCGCCGTGCGCGCGCACTTGAATCTGGCATTCCACCGGACCGTCGAGCGGGGTACCGCTGGTGAACACCGGCTTGTCGCCGAACAGCTCCCGCACCTCAAGGTCCTCGACGGGTCCGACCCGCACCGTCCCGGTCTCGGCGTCGATGGCGGTGACATAGCGTGGTCGGCCGTCGGCCCCGGGACCCGGGATACCCAGACCCTTGCGCTGCCCGATCGTGAAACCGTGTACGCCTTCGTGTTCGGCGAGCACCGTGCCGTCGTTGTCGAGCACCGCTCCGGGCCGGATGCCGATACGGGCGCCCAGGAATGCCTGGGTGTCACCGGACGGGATGAAGCAGATGTCATGACTGTCGGGCTTTTTCGCGACGGCCAGGCCACGCTCGGCGGCCTCGGCCCGGATCTGCGGCTTGGGGGTGTCGCCGATCGGGAAGATCGCATGCGCGAGCTGGTCGGCGGTCAGCACACCCAGCACGTAGGACTGGTCCTTGTCGGCGTCGACCGCGCGGCGCAGCCGGCCATCGGCCAGCCGGGCGTAGTGGCCGGTGGCCACCGCATCGAAGCCGAGCGCCAGGGCCCGTGCCGCGAGCGCGGAGAACTTGATCCGCTCATTGCACCGCACACAGGGATTCGGGGTCTCGCCGCGGGCGTACGACTCGACGAAGTCGTCGATCACGTCGTCCTTGAACCGGTCGGCGAAATCCCATACGTAGAACGGGATGTCGAGAATGTCGGCGACCCGGCGGGCATCGCCGGCGTCCTCCTTGGAGCAGCATCCCCGTGAGCCGGTGCGCAACGTGCCCGGCGCCGACGACAATGCCATGTGCACCCCGACGACGTCGTGGCCGGCATCGACCATCCGGGCTGCGGCCACCGAGGAATCCACGCCGCCGCTCATCGCGACCAGGACTCTCATGAGAACGTCCTCCCCGCGCTGGCCAGCGCCGCCTGCCGGGCTCGCTCGACGGCCGCGGGCAGCACCTCGAGCACCGCGTCGACGTCCGCGTCGGTGCTGGTGTGTCCCAACGAGAATCGCAGTGACCCACGCGCGGTGGCCGGGTCGGCACCCATGGCGATCAGGACGTGCGACGGCTGCGCCACACCCGCGGTGCACGCCGAGCCGGTGGAGCATTCGACACCCTTGGCGTCGAGCAGCATCAGCAGCGAATCACCTTCGCAGCCACGGAAAGTGAAGTGGGTGTTCGCCGGGAGCCGCCCGGCCCCCCGCGCGCCGTTGAGCTGGGTGTCCTCGATCGTGGACAACACGCCGTCGATCAGCCGGTCCCGCAATGCCTGAACCCGGGCACTGTGCTCGGCCAGCCCTCCGATGGCCACCTCGGCCGCTGCGGCCATCGCCACGGTGCCTGCCACGTCGGGTGTCCCGGACCGGACGTCGCGCTCCTGTCCGCCGCCGTGCAGCAGTGGCACGCACGCGGTGTCCCGACGCAGTACCAGTGCGCCGATGCCCATCGGACCGCCGAACTTGTGCGCGGCGACGCTCATCGCCGCCAGCCCGGCGGCGGTGAAATCGACCGGGATCTGTCCGACGGCCTGGATTGCGTCACTGTGCATCGGGATCTCGAACTCGGCGGCGATGGCGGCCAGCTCGGCGATCGGCATGATCGTGCCGACTTCGTTGTTGGCCCACATGATGCTGATCAGGGCCACGTCAGCGGGCCCGTCGCCCTCCTCGAGTGCAGCGCGCAGCGACTCGGGTGCGACAGCCCCCTCGGCGTCGACCGGCAGCCAGGTCACCTCGGCACCTTCGTGGTCGACCAGCCACTGCACGGCGTCCAAGACGGCGTGGTGCTCGACGGCGGTGGTGATGATCCGGCGCCGGGCCGGCTCGGCATCGCGGCGGGCCCAGTAGATGCCCTTGACGGCGAGGTTGTCGCTCTCGGTGCCACCGGCGGTGAAGATCACCTCCGACGGGCGGCAGCCCAGGAGGCGAGCCAACGTCTCGCGGGCCTCCTCCATCCGCCGGCGGGCCTGGCGACCGGAGCCATGCAGGGAGGACGCGTTGCCGACGGTGGCCAGTGCAGCGGTCATCGCCTCGATGGCAGCGGCGTGCATCGGGGTGGTGGCGGCGTGATCGAGATAGACCGGCCCGCCTGAGGAGGAGGTCAGGATGGAGGCCATAACCCTCCTAGGATAGCCGCTGGCGGACTACCCGCTTTCCCGCCGCCTCAGGCCGCCAGGGCGTGCGCGGGAGCGCCAGGGAGCTCCTGGTGGCCGCGCACCACCGCCTCGCAGCGCCCGGCCAGGGCCCGCCGATCGTCTCCGGGCAGCTGAAGCGACCCCACGTGGACATGGCACACCGTGCGACGTGCGGTGATGACCCGTCGCACCGACCGCAGCAGGGTGTCCTCCCCCACAAAGGCCGGAATCGTCGAGGGCCGGCCGTCGCGGTGACGGTAGACCAGTCGCAGCGGCTGTACGGGCCGGGCCGCGTCGATCGCGGCCTGGAACATGGCAGGCCGGAACGGTCCGTAGGCCAGGCCGCACCAGGTGGTGCCTTCCGGGAAGGCCACCACCGTGTGCCCGGCGCGCAGGCGTTCGGCCACGGTGTGCACCACCGCGGGCAGCCGGCGCAGGCTGCCCCGGTCGATCGGGATCACCTTCATCACCCGGGCCAGCCGGCCCACCGCGGGCCATTCGACGAGATCGGCGCGGGCCACGAACGAGCCGGGCAGCACCGCACCGATCGTGAAGATGTCCAGCCACGACACGTGCCCGCTGACCACGAGCACGCCCTTCAGGTTGCGAATAGGACCACCCGACAGGCTGATTCGAACTCCGAAGCAGCGCAGCATCAACCGGCAGTAGAACCGCTGCACATGCGAGCGGCCCGGCATCGGCACCGCCAGCAGCGGCACCCCGGGCGCCAGGAGCACGGCCATGCTGACCCGCACCGAGGTGCGAATCCAGACCACGAGCCGACGGCCGGCGTCGGCACCGCCGGCATGAACACAGCTGCCGTCGCACGAGGCCTTGGGCAGCCACGAATGTTCACACGTGGTCATGATGCGGCTCCGCCCATCCCGTCGGCCATGTCGGCTGCCGCCGACACCGAGCGCAGTCGCTTCAGGTAGCGGACGTCGGCGCGGCGCTTGTCCAGCAGGGCCGGGAAGTCGCCGACCCCGAAGTCGGGGTCGTGGGCCGGCTCGCCGCACACCTGCGCGCCCAGGCGCAGATAGCCGCGCATCAGCGGCGGCACCGTGGTGCGTGACGGCGGGTCGATGTCGTCGAGCCCTCTGCCGTCCAGGACCACCGGGCGGTACGGGTACACCGTGTGTTCGGTGGGTGCGGCGTGGCGACGCCGCACGAAGTCACGGACCCCGCGGATCTGGGTTCCGGGCGGGCCGTCGGCGTTCCCGGCGACGGGCACCGAAACGCAGCCCGTCACGTAGTCGTATCCCGAGCGGTCCAGGTAGGCCAGGATGCCCGCCCACATGAGCAGGACGACGGCGCCATTGCGGTGGTCGGCCCGCACCACCGCGCGGCCCATCTCGACCAGGGACGGCCGCAGTGCGTCGAGACCGCGGACGTCGAACTCGGTGGCGGTGTAGAGCCCACCCGCGGCGATCGCGCCGGGCGGCGGCAGCATCCGGTAGCAGCCCACGAGTTCACCGGTGCGGTCCTCACGCACCAGCAGGTGGTCGCAGTGCTCGTCGAATCGGTCCGCGTCACGTCCGTCGGTAGCCCCGGTGAGTGCGAATCCGGGTTCGGAGGTGAACACGTCGTGACGGAGCCGCTGGGCGGCTTCGATGAGCTCGGAATCGGCGGACAACAGGAGGGTGTAGCGCGGCGCATCGGGCGCCGTGCCGTCGGTGTGATCAGCGGCGATGAGTACAGATGCAGTGCTCATAACCAGCACGGTCGCCCAGTCGGGTCTCCGTACGGCATCGCCCGTGTGACATGTCTGTGAGCGCCAGGTGACTTTTTGTCCTGCCCGGTCAGTCCTGCCGGAACACCACGTTCTCACTGAGCGGGTTGCGTGGTGTGTCCAGGTGATTGGCGGGAAAGTCGGGGTCGGCGTAGCCGATCGACAACCCGCTCAGGACCGTCAGATGGTCGGGGATGTCGAGTTGTTCACGCAGCACCTCCGGATAGAACGAGATCGACACCTGCACGCAACTGCCGATTCCCCGTTCGTTCAGCGCCAGAAGCAGTGTCTGCAGGAACATCCCGACGCCCATCGCATCGACGTTCGTGAAATCCCGGTGCATGCAGACCACCCCGGCCACGGGTGCGTGGAAGAACGCCCAGTTGCGCTTCTGGGCGGCCCAGCGGCCCTCGGCGTCGTCGCGG
Organism: Mycolicibacterium boenickei; assembly: GCF_010731295.1. Taxonomy (NCBI): domain Bacteria; kingdom Bacillati; phylum Actinomycetota; class Actinomycetes; order Mycobacteriales; family Mycobacteriaceae; genus Mycobacterium; species Mycolicibacterium boenickei. The sequence continues at coordinate 5,405,385 of NZ_AP022579.1, forward strand.
GCGATCCCCATCGCCCCGTAGACCAGGGCACCGCTCTCCCGCCGCAGGTGCGCGAACCGCGGCGGCAGGCCCGCGGAGCCGATCGCCGGCGGGGCCGCCTCGACCGCGGTGAGCAGCGCGTCCACCAATCGGGCGCGCCGCTCACCGGTGGCGAAGAAGACGTGCCAGGGCTGCGTGTTCGAGTTCGACGGCGCCCGCACTGCCAGCGCGAGCGCCTCGTCCAGAAGCTCTCGCGGAACCGGCTTGTCCAGCAAGAACATTCGCGATGACCTCCGCGACCGGACAACGTCGCCGAACTCGGCCATCAGCGAACCCGGCGGTCCTTGCGAGCTTCGAGTTCGTCGTCCTCGACGACGACGAGCATCGGTTCGCCGGGCACGCACAGCATGTTGACGAGGAACTTCAGCGGGATGTCGTCACGGTTGTTGGCATCCGAGTAGTGGATCACGTCACCACCGGGTTCCCAGAACGCCTCGCCGGCCTTCACCACCCGCGGGGCCTCACCCTCCAGTTCGAAGAGCATCTCCCCCTCCAGCACGTAGCCGAAGGCGGGCCCGGCGGGGTGCCGGTGTGGCGGCGCGCCCGGTGACCCGGCGGGCCACTCGATGATCGTGGTCATCACTTCGGCGTTCGGCGGGATGAACGGCGGTGTCGCGGTGGCGATCACGGTCATCGCATCGTGGAGCGCCTGCTCGCGCTCAGCGGAGACCGGCATGTCAGTGTGCCCCGGACCATGCGGCCCAACGGGTTTCACCGAGAATCCCGTCGTCACCGGTGACCAGGCTGTTGTCGTCGACCGCGGTCCCGAAATACGTTGCCTGCGGATCGATCACGACCGGCTTGTCGTCGCCCTGCTCGGCCAGTACCGCGCGGGCCATGTCGGCGAACGAGAACTTGTCGGGCCCACCGATGTTGACGATTCCGCCCCGCGGCGCGGCCTGCGCGGCCTTGGCCACCTCGGCGGCGACATCGTCGACGGAGATCAGCTGGATCCGGGCGTCGGGAACGCGGACCTCGTCACCGACCGCCAGCGACGCGGTGATGGCCTCGGCGAATTCCTGGAACTGGGTGGCCCGCACGATGGTGTACGGCAGACCGGAAGCGGTGATGTTCTTCTCCTGCGCCACCTTGGCCCGCATGTAGCCGCTGTCCGGCAGTCCGTCGGCACCCACGATCGACAACGCGACGTAGTGCCCGACCCCGGTCTCCTTCGCGGCAGCCGCGAGGTTGTGCGAGGACTTGGTGAAGAAGTCCATCACGGGGCCGTCCTCGAACGAAGGCGAGTTGACCACGTCGACCAGCACCTGGGCCCCGGTCAGCGCCTCCACCAGGCCCTCACCGGTGAGAACGTTCGCACCCGAGGACAGGGAGGCAGCCACCACGTCGTGGCCGGCTTCGGTGAGCAACCGCACGACCCGCGAGCCGATCTGGCCGCTGGCACCTATGACTGTGATTTTCATTGTGCGAATCCTTTTCTCGACGAGATGACAGGATCAACACTGGCACCGTGGGCCGAGATTCAAACCCTGGAAAGTCCGTAGTCGGCGCAGATAGTTGCCCATGACAGCACAGAACCCCGGCGCACCAGGTGCACCGGGGTTCTGCGTGACGCGTTTGGCGATCTATCCCTTGCGGGCCTTGACCGCCTCGGTCAGCTGCGGGCTGACCTTGAACAGGTCACCGACGATGCCGAGGTCGGCGATCTCGAAGATCGGCGCTTCCTCGTCCTTGTTCACCGCGATGATCGTCTTCGACGTCTGCATGCCGGCGCGGTGCTGGATCGCGCCCGAGATGCCCAGGGCGATGTACAGCTGCGGCGACACGGTCTTGCCGGTCTGGCCGACCTGGAACTGGCCCGGGTAGTAGCCCGAGTCGACCGCGGCGCGGGAGGCACCGACGGCGCCACCCAGCGAGTCGGCCAGCTCCTCGACGACCGAGAAGCTCTCGGCGCTGCCGACACCACGACCACCGGCGACCACGACGCTGGCCTCGGTGAGCTCGGGGCGGTCACCGGCAACGGCGGGCTCGCGCTTGGTGATCTTGGTCGCGTTCTCGGCCTGGGCCGGGACCTCGACGTTGACGACCTCGCCGGCACCGTCGGCCGGGGCGGCCTCGATCGCGCCCGGACGCACGGTGATCACCGGGGTGTCACTGGTGACCTGAGCCTCGACGGTGAAGGCGCCACCGAAGATGCTGTGGACGCCCACGGCACCTTCGCGGACCTCGACCACGTCAACCAGCAGACCCGAGCCGATCCGCGCGGCCAGGCGGGCGGCGATTTCCTTGCCGTCAGCGGTGGCCGCGACGATCACGCCGGCGGGGGCGGCCGACTCGGCCAGCCCGGCCAGCACGTCGACGACGGGGGTGAGCAGGTAGGTCTCTGCGTCGTCCGACTCGGCGACGTAGATCTTGGCCGCACCGGCGGCCTTCAGGCCGTCGACCAGCGGAGCCGCGGTGCCCGGCTTGCCCACCACAACGGCGGAGGGCTCACCCAGGGCGCGGGCGGCGGTGATGAGTTCGGCGCTGACCTTCTTCAATGCGCCTTCGGAGTGCTCAACGAGCACAAGTACTTCAGCCATGAGTTCTCGTTACGTCTTTCGGAAGTGGGTGGGCTAGATCAGCTTTTGGGCAACCAGGTACTCGGCGATCTTCGTGCCGCCGTCACCTTCGTCGGTCACCTTCTCACCGGCGGTCTTCGGCGGCTTCGGGGTCGAAGACAGCACCTTGGAACCGGCATTGGCGACGCCGACCTCGTCAGCTTCCACGCCGATCTCGGCGAGGGTGAGCACGGTGACTTCCTTCTTCTTGGCGGCCATGATGCCCTTGAAGGAGGGGAAGCGGGGCTCGTTGATCTTCTCGTTGACGCTGACCACAGCCGGGAGCGTCGCCTCGAGGGTGAACACGCCCTCGTCGGTCTCACGCTCGGCGGTGACCTTGCCGCCCTCGACGGTCAGCTTGCGCACGTGGGTCAGCTGCGGCAGGCCCAGGTACTCGGCGATCACGGCCGGGACCGCGCCTCCGACGCCGTCGGTGGCCTCGTTACCGGCGATGACCAGCTCGGTGCCCTCGATGGTGCCCAGCGCGCGGGCCAGGGCCCAGCCGGTCTGGATCACGTCGGAGCCGTGCATGCCGTCGTCCTTGAGGTGCACAGCCTTGTCGGCACCCATGGACAGCGCCTTGCGGATCGCCTCGGTGGCGCGCTCCGGGCCGGCGGTCAGCACGGTGACGGTGCTGTCTCCGCCCTCACGCTCCTTGATCAACAGCGCCTCTTCCACGGCGCGCTCGTTGATCTCGTCGAGCACGGCGTCGGCAGCCTCGCGGTCGAGGGTGAAATCGCCGTCGGACAGCTTGCGCTCCGACCAAGTGTCTGGGACCTGTTTGATCAGGACCACGATGTTCGTCATGACTCTGGTTCGTCCTCCTCGATGAGACCGGTGGCCCGGGCTCATATCACGTTCTAGGCAACTAGCATCATGTTACCGGTCGGTAACTTTTGATGGTTCGCAGGAACACCATAGCTGGTCGGAGTTTGTATTCCGGCCTCCCCTACCACACCCCTGAGGTATGGGAACCGTTGGTTGATTGGCCACCGACCCCTTCAACCTGGGCAAGGCTGGGTTAGCCTGCCTTCCAATGAGCGCATTCGTTGGCGACCCGGATCACGCCCTACCCCTGACCGGCGAGCGGACCATCCCCGGCCTGGCCGAGGAGAATTACTGGTTTCGCCGGCATGAGGTGGTGTACCAGCGACTGGCGGGCCGGTGCGTCGACCGAGAGGTCCTCGAAGCCGGCTGCGGCGAAGGCTACGGCGCCGACCTGATCGCCGACGTCGCACGTCGCGTCGTGGCACTGGACTACGACGAGGCCACGGTGGCACACGTGCGGGCCCGCTACCCGAGGGTGCAGATCCAGCACGGCAACCTGGCCGAGCTGCCCCTGGCCGACCAGTCGGTCGACGTCGTGGTGAACTTCCAGGTCATCGAACACCTTTGGGATCAAGGTCAATTCGTCTCCGAATGCTTCCGGGTGCTGCGGCCCGGCGGCGTGTTCCTGGTCTCCACCCCCAACCGGATCACCTTCTCCCCCGGTCGCGACACCCCGCTCAACCCGTTCCACACCCGCGAGCTCAACGCCGCGGAGCTGACCGAACTGCTGCACGACGCGGGCTTCGAGGTCGAGTCGATGCTCGGGGTGTTTCACGGTGCCGGGCTGGCCGAACTCGACGCCCGGCACGGCGGCTCGATCATCGAGGCGCAGGTGCAGCGCGCCGTGGCCGACGCGCCCTGGCCCGAGCAGCTGCTCGCCGACGTGGCCGCCGTCGGCATCGACGACTTCGATCTCACCTCCGCGACCGAACGCAACATTGACGACAGCCTCGACCTGGTCGCGATCGCGGTGCGGCCGTGACGCATCCCACCGCAGACCCCGAACCTGCACCAGGTCTGTTCACGCTCGTCCTGCACACCCACCTGCCCTGGCTGGCCCATCACGGCCGCTGGCCGGTCGGCGAGGAGTGGCTGTACCAGTCCTGGGCCGCGGCGTACCTGCCGTTGATGCGGGTGCTGCGCGGGCTGGCCGCCGAGGACCGCAGCCACCTGATCACCCTCGGCATGACGCCGGTGGTCACCGCGCAGCTCGACGACCCCTATTGCCTGGCGGGCATGCACCACTGGCTGGCCAACTGGCAGCTGCGAGCCCAGGAGGCCACCACGCTGCGTGAGCCGGAAGGCTTGCGGCAGTTCGGCATTCGCGAATACGCGGAGGCCGGCGCGGCGATCGAGGAGTTCACCACCCACTGGCGGCACGGCGCCAGCGGGCTGTTGCGCCAGCTGATCGACGCCGAGACCATCGAGCTCCTCGGCGGCCCGCTGTCGCACCCGTTCCAGCCGCTGCTCAACCCGCGGTTGCGCGAGTTCGCCCTGCGCGAAGGTCTGGCCGATGCGCAGCAGCGATTCGCTCACACCCCGGTCGGCATCTGGGCGCCCGAATGTGCGTACGCCCCCGGCATGGAGACCGGTTACGCCGCGGCCGGGGTCGGGCACTTCATGGTGGACGGACCCTCGCTGCACGGTGACACCGCGCTCGGCCGCCCGGTCGGCGAGTCCGATGTGGTGGCTTTCGGGCGCGACCTGCAGGTGAGCTACCGCGTGTGGTCGCCGAAGTCCGGCTACCCCGGCCATGCCGCGTATCGGGATTTCCACACCTATGACCACACCACCGGCCTCAAGCCGGCCCGGGTCACCGGTCGCAACGTCCCGTCCGAGGAGAAGGCGCCCTACGATCCGCAGCGCGCCGACCGGGCGATCGACGAGCACGTCGCCGACTTCGTCGAGGTGGTCCGTCGCCGCCTGATCAGCGAGAGCGAGCGGATCGGCCGCCCGGCCCACGTCGTGGCCGCATTCGACACCGAGTTGTTCGGCCACTGGTGGTACGAGGGCCCGGAGTGGCTCGGCCGGGTGTTGCGGGCGCTGCCGGCAGCCGGGGTGCGGGTCGGCACCCTCGCGGATGCCAAGGCCGGCGGATTCGTCGGCGCCCCGGTCGAATTGCCGCCCAGCTCATGGGGTTCGGGCAAGAACTGGCAGGTCTGGAACGGCGAGAAGGTCGCCGATCTGGTGCAGCTCAACAGCGAGGTGGTGGACGGCGCCCTGAGCACGGTCGACAAGGCGCTCGCCCAGCACGCCGCGGTCGGCGCACCGACCGCGCGCGACCGGGTGGCCGATCAGATCCTGCGGGAGACGCTGTTGACGGTGTCCAGCGACTGGCCGTTCATGGTGAGCAAGGATTCGGCCGCCGATTACGCCCGCTACCGCGCACACCTGCACGCGCACGCCACCCGCGAGATCTCCGACGCCCTGGCCTCGGGCCGCCGCGACCATGCCGAGCGCCTCGCCGACGGCTGGAACAAGGCCGACGGACTGTTCGGTGCCCTCGACGCCCGGCGTCTGCCAAAATGACCACCAGCGCGAGCGTGCGCGTCTGCCGCTCGACACCCCGCCAAACCTCAGCATTGTGCGCACGCTCGCACCGGCACGAAGGCCCGCAGTCATGAAGATCCTGATGGTGTCATGGGAGTACCCGCCCGTCGTCGTCGGCGGTCTGGGCAGGCATGTGCACCACCTGGCCACGGCACTGGCCGAGGCCGGCCACGAGATCGTGGTCCTCAGCCGCAGGCCCACCGACACCGACCCCAGCACGCACCCGTCCACCGACGAGGTCAGCGAAGGCGTGCGCGTGGTGGCAGCTGCGCAGGATCCGCACGAGTTCGAGTTCGGCACGGACATGATGGCCTGGACCCTGGCCATGGGTCACTCGATGGTGCGCACCGGCCTTGCGGTCAAAGACAATTCGGGTGACCGCTGGGTACCCGACCTGGTCCACGCCCACGATTGGCTGGTGGCCCATCCTGCCATCGCACTGGCCGAATACTTCGATGTGCCATTGGTTTCCACCATCCATGCCACCGAGGCGGGCCGGCATTCCGGCTGGGTCTCCGGCCCGATCAGCCGCCAGGTGCACGCCGTGGAATCGTGGCTGGTGCGCGAATCCGATTCGCTGATCACGTGTTCGGCGTCGATGAGCGATGAGATCACCGAGCTGTTCGGTCCCGAACTGTCCGAGATCAGGGTGATCCGCAACGGGATCGACGCCGATCTCTGGCCGTTCGCCCCACGGCGCCCCCACCAGGGCCCACCCGAACTCCTCTACCTCGGCCGCCTGGAATACGAGAAGGGCGTGCACGACGCGATCGCGGCCCTGCCCCGGATCCGGCGCGCACATCCCGGTACCACCCTGACCATCGCCGGTGACGGTACCCAGCAGCAGTGGCTCGTCGAGCAAGCCCGAAAGCACAAGGTGCTCAAGGCAACCCGGTTCGTCGGACGGCTCGGCCACGAGGAACTGCTCCAGGCCCTGCAGTCCGCCGATGCCGCCGTGCTGCCCAGCCACTACGAGCCGTTCGGCATCGTGGCACTGGAGGCCGCGGCCACCGGAACCCCGCTGGTGACGTCCAACGTGGGCGGTCTCGGCGAAGCCGTGATCGACGGCCAGACCGGAATGTCCTTCGCACCCCGGGATGTGGCGGGCCTGGCCGCGGCGGTCCGCGCAGTACTCGACGACCCCGAGGCCGCGCAGCGCCGGGCGATCGCCGCCCGCGAGCGCCTCAGCGCCGACTTCGACTGGCACACCGTGGCCGCCGAGACCAGCCAGGTCTACCTGGCCGCCAAACGTGCCGAGCGGGAGCCACATTCGCGCCGGCCGATCGTCGAGCACGCACTGCCCGACCGCTGATTCGACCGGCGTCGAATCAATCCGCACATAGCGTGCGGATATGGCTCCACCACGGTCCCCAGTCGTCACGCTGATCGCCGCTTACCTCGGGCTGTTCATCGGCCTGGTCGATGCGAACGCCGTCAACCTGGCACTACCGGCGATCGGCGACGACCTCGGCGGCGGGGTGGCCGGTGCGCAGTGGACCATCGACTCCTACAACGTGACGTTCGCGGCGTTTCTGCTCACCGCGGGGTCACTGGGAGACCGGTTCAGCCGGCGACGCATGCTGCGCATCGGCTTGGCGACGTTCGTCACGGCGTCGATCGCCTGCGCGCTGAGCCCGTCGCTGACGGTGTTACTGGTGGCACGGGCGATTCAGGGACTCGGCGCGGCGATGATGCTGCCGCAGGGCCTGGCCATCGCCGCGGCGGTCTATCCGGATCCGCGTGGCCGGGCCCGGGCCACGGCGGCGTGGGCGATGGCCGCGGCCAGTAGCACCGCGCTCGGTCCACTGCTCGGCGGCGTCCTGGCCGAAACCATCGGCTGGCGCTGGATCTTCTGGGTCAACGTGCCGGTCGGTCTGCTGGCGCTGGCGGCCAGCGCCACGCATCTGCCGGATTCGCGCGATCCGGATGCCGCCCGCCTCGATCTGCCCGGTCAGGGTCTGGCCGTCCTGGCGCTCGGTGCCGCGACCCTGGTCCTGGTCGAGGGACACGACTGGGATTGGCGGGAGACGGTTCTGGTCAGCGCAACGGCGGTGGCCGCGTTCATCGCATTCCTGGCCGTCCAGAGTCGGAGCCCGCACCCGATGCTGCCGCTGGGCCTGTTCGGCAGCCGCCGGCTGGTCGGCGCTCTGCTGGCCACCTTCGCGATGACGTTCGGCATCTACGGGCTACTGCTGGTGAACAGCTTTGCCTTCCAACAACTCCGGGGCACCGGCGCGTTGACGACTGCTGTGTGGTTCTTGCCGATGGCGATCGTCTACCTGCTGTTGATTCCGGTGGCCAACATGTTGGTCCGTCGCGCCGGCCCGCGCCCGGTGATGGCGGCAGGGCTGGTGCTGATGGCGGCAGGCTCACTGCTCTACGCCGCGGCCGGGCCATTGGGCGGCATCGGATGGCTGGAGCTGTCCTTCGTGCTCGCGGGTGCCGGGCTGGCTCTCAACACCGGCCCGGCGGTGACGCTGGCGATGGACGCGATCCCGTTGGGGCGGGCGGGGCTGGCCGCGGGCGTGGTGAATCTGGCCCGGCTGCTGGGTATCACTGTCGGGGTCGCGGTGTTGGGTAGTGCCATGACAGTCGTCGGTGGTGCCGCCGGGGTGCGGACCGCACTGCTGGTCGGCGCCGGCTGCCAGTTGGTCGGCGCGGTGCTGGCGCTACGGCTGACGCGTCGCACCCGGGGAGCGGGCACACCACGCGTCCAGACCGTCGGGAAGGAGTCGTGTCATGCGTGAGGCCCAGGAGCTGGCTGAGGCGACCGAGGTGGACATCGCCGCGGTGGCCGCGCTGCTGGCCGATCCGGCACGCTGCAAGGTGCTGCTGGCGCTCGACGACGGCCGCGCTCTGCCTGCCGGCGTGCTGGCCGAGGAAGCCGGGATCAGCCGTCCGACTGCCAGCAGTCATCTCGCCAAGTTGACCGAGGCAGGCCTGCTCACGGTCCGCACGCAAGGCCGTCACCGCTACTACCGGCTGGCCGGGCCCGAGGTCGGTGCGCTCATCGAGCAACTCGGGCGGCTGGCGCCGGTCCGGCCCGTCACCTCGCTGCGGGAGGGCACGCGTGCAGCTCGGCTGCGCTCCGCCCGAACCTGTTACGACCACATCGCCGGGCGGCTCGGGGTGCAGCTGATGGGCAGCCTGCTCGATCGCGGTGTCCTCACCGGCGGGGACGGGTGGTTTCACCCCGGCGGCACCGACCGGCTGAGCAGCCCGGGCCACGATGTGGCCTATCAACTCACCGACGACGGCCGCCGCCTGCTGTCGCAGATGGGTGTCGAATTACCCACCGGCCCTAGGCCACTGGTGCGCTACTGCGTCGACTGGACTGAGCAGCGGCACCACATCGCCGGTGGGTTGGGCCGGGCCATTCTCGACCAGTTCCTGGCCGCGGAGTGGCTGCGCCGCACTCCGCGGCACCGCGCCCTCACTGTCACCGCTGCCGGCCGTGCCGCCCTGAACGATCGATTCGGCATCGACTGGACCGGCTGACGCGGGCGTTCGAGAATCGCCGATCCGCTGTCAGCCGCGGCGAGGGCCACGCACAATCGAGGCGTGACCCGGACCTGGAGACTCGGCATACGTACCGCCCTCACCGCATTCGTCGGCACAACGCTCGCCTTCGGCTCGGCCGCCCCGGCGACCGCCGAACCCAACGGCACCGCGCCCTCCCTGCCTGCGTTCGTGCCCCATCCGTCGGACTGGTCGCCGAACTACACGGTGTTCCCCTACAACCTGTGGCAGGTGCGGGTCATACCCGAGCAGATCGATGCTCAACGCGAGTCCTGCCAGTGGTTCAACGCCCAGTACGGCACGTTGATGGGGCAGATCGTGGGGTTCCAGAACTTCCTGGGCGGGCAGCACGACTACTGGACCGCGCCCGGCGTGCAGGCCGCGGGCGACGCCGTGAAAGCCAACGTGGATCAGTCGGCAGCGTTCCTCGATCCCCGCGCCCACACCTTGTACATCACGAATTACCCGGACCAGAGCCAGTATTCACCGCTGTACAACGGTGACTCGATCTACCACCTGTGGTATCAGCTGACGCAGATCAGCGACAAGATCGCCAAGCAACAGCCGGCCGGGGTGATCAACGCCAACATCGCGACGGCCAACGTCTACGGCAACGTGATCCGCGACTCGGGGGTGTGCAACGGGGCCTGAGCAGCCCGGTCAGTTGCTGTTGGCCGCCTTCTTGCGCTCGATGTCGGCCAGTGCCGCGGCGAGTTCGGCGCGCTCGGCGGCCGAGGTCTCCCAGTCCAGCTTGCGGTTCTTGACCACCTTGGCCGGCGCCCCGACGGCGATCGAGAAATCCGGGATCTCACCCTTGACCACGGCATGAGCCCCCAGCACGCAGCCGCGGCCGATCGAGGTGTTGCGCAGGATGGTGACCTTGGCGGCGATCCAGGTGTCCGGGCCGATGCGCACCGGGCCCTTGACGATGCCCTGGTCCTTGATGGGCATCTCGATGTTGTCCATCTTGTGGTCGAAGTCGCACACATAGCACCAGTCGGCCATCAGCGCGGAGTCGCCGAGCTCGATGTCGAGGTAGGTGTTGATCACGTTGTCGCGGCCCAGCACCACCTTGTCGCCGATGCGCAGCGAGCCTTCGTGGCAGCGGATGGTGTTCTTGTCGCCGATGTGGACCCAGCGGCCGATCTCCATCTGCGCCAGTTCCGGGGTGCACTGGATCTCCACGCCCTTGCCGAGGAAGACCATGCCGCGGGTGATGATGTGCGGGTTGGCCAGCTTGAACTTCAGCAGCCGCCAGTACCGCACCAGGTACCACGGGGTGTAGGCACGATTGTCGATGACCCATTTCAGCGACGCCTTCGTCAGGAAATCGGCCTGGCGCGGATCACGCAGCCGGGAGCCACGCCAGCGCTTGTGAATCGGAGCGCCCCACATCGTCGTCATGGCCGGACAGCCTACGCGAGGTCAACAGGCGCATTACCGGGTCCTGCCACGTGGCCGGGTACCCTCACGTGGGCCACTCATACCAATCCCCCTGGGTGTTCGGCGACGAAAGGACATCGTGTTCCGGCGATACCTTGCACTGGCGGTCGCGGTGCTGTTCACAGGTCTGCTCGCCGGTTGCGAGAACACCGATTCCTGGGTGAACGCGCACGCCGCGGAAGGCTGGTCAGCGCAGTACGGAGACGCCGCCAACAGCAGTTACACCCGGTCCCACGGCCCGGAGGCGCTTCGCCTGGACTGGAGCCGATCGGTCAAGGGTGAGCTGGGTGCTCAGGTGGCGCTGAGCGCGGACAACCGCCTGGCGGTCAACGCGCAGACCGCCGGGGGCTGCTCATTGATGGTGTGGGAAGCCGACAACAACGCCCGCCAGCGCTGGTGCACGCGTCTGGTGCTGGGCGGCGGCTGGTCCAGTCCCCTGTTCGACGGGTTCGACAACGTCTACATCGGGCAACCCGGCACCATCCTGTCCTTCCCGCCCACCCAGTGGGTCCGCTGGCGCCAGCCGGTGATCGGCATGCCGACCACGCCCAGGCTCCTGGACGACGGCCAACTGCTGGTGGTCACCCATCTGGGCCAGGTGCTGGTGTTCGACGGACACCGCGGCACGGTCGACGGAACACCGCTGGATCTGGTTGCCGGCGTCGATCCGACCGATTCGCAGCGTGGTCTGGGCGACTGCCAGCCAGCCCGGTCGCGGTGCCCGGTGGCCGCCGCGCCCGCGTTCTCGCACCAGGCCGGCATCGTGGTGCTCAGCGTGTGGCAGCCCGGCGCCGAGGCACCGGTGCTGATGGGCTTGCGCTACCACCCCGGCGAGGAGACGCTCCTGACGCAGGAATGGACCAGCACCGCGGTCGGCCGCGGACCGCTGGCCAGCCCGGTGCTGTCGGCCGACGGTTCGACGGTGTACGTCAACGGCCGCGACCAGAAGCTGTGGGCGCTCAACTCTGCCGACGGTTCGCCGAAATGGTCGGTGCCGCTGAACTATCTGGCCCAGACCCCGCCCTCGGTGTCGCCGGACGGGCTGATCGTGGCCGGGGGCGGGCCGGAGGCCAAACTGACCGCGGTGCGCGACGCCGGCGACCACGGTGAGGTGGCCTGGGGCCGTGACGATGTGGTCCCGCTGACCACCTCGAGCCGGGCCGGCAGTGTCGGCTACACGATTGCCCGCGAGGGTGGCCACGGCCAGACCTTGTTGGTGTTCGACACCGCCGACGGGCACACCCTGAACGCCTACCCGGTTCCTGAGGCCACCGGCTGGCCGGTGGGGGTGTCGATCGGTCAGGATCACCGGATCGTCACCGCGACCAGCGACGGTCAGGTGTACGGGTTCGCGCCGGCCTGATCCCTCATCAGGCCAGGAGCGCCGCCACGGCGGACCGTGGCACGTTGGCCTGGCTGGCACCGGCGGCTTCCGGCAGCAGTTCACCCTGGCCGAAGAAGAAGATCACCGAGTCGTCGGTGATCGCAAAGTTCTGATAGTGCACGGGGTCCAGACCGACGGTTGACGGGATGGCCTGTTCGACGCCCGACTGCTTCTGCAGTTCGCGCTGCACGATCGGGAACACCACGTCCAACGGCCTGGAGCCCGGTTTGAACAGGGTGTCGAAGGTGATCGGTGCCCGCGTGGCCACGTTGTAGTTGAACGTCTTGTACCAGGTCTGCGGGTGCGCCCCGCCGACGTTCTGATAGACCTCGAACACCAGGCTCTGGGTGCGCGCCGGGGTGCCAGAACTGTACGCAGTGCCCTTGGCGTCCAGCACGTAAGGCTGATCGCGTGAGCCGGGCATGCCCGAGACGTTGACGAATCCGTCGCGGGTCTGGGTCAGGTAAGCGGCGACGGCCTGTTGATCGGGGTAGTCGACCGGAAACGTGTAATCCAGCCTGTAGGTGGCGTTGGCGGTGTGCACCTGACACGTCTGGTCACCGTCGACGGTGCCGCCGAGGTCGGCGCAGGCCGACTGCGCGGCCGCCAGCGGCATGCCGAGCCAGCCGAGCAGCGCACCGGCCGCCAGCAGCGCTGTCACAGGGGAAATTCGCATCGTCAGTCGTCCTCGCAGGCGATCAACTCACACCGGTGGATCCACCGGCGCGTTTCGTTCAGGGTACGTGGCCGTTATCGCGAAGGGCGACAAATGAATGCCGCTGCCCGGCTGGCTGCCCCGGACCCCAACCGCGCGATCACCACCGCCAGGTGCTCGGTGCCGCGCAGACGCATCCGCGCGCGCAGCGCATCGGGATCCACGTCCACGCCGCGAACCAGGATTTCCAGCGCCCCCACCGACCGAGCGGTCAGCGCGGCCTTCAGGCGGCGCTCCTGGAACTGCAGCTGTTCGAGGACCTCGAAACCACGTACCCCGGCGGGCAGCTGATCACCGGACAGGTAGGCGATGTCGGGGTCGAGCTGCCACAGTCCGTGCCGCGCCGCGTAGTGGCGTACCAATCCGGCCCGCACCACCGCCCCATCAGGGTCGACGATCCAGCGGCCGGCCGCGGCGACGGGGCAGTCGTCGGGTTCGGCGTCGCTGATCTCCTCGCGGGTGTCGAGCATGCTGGCTCGTCTGTGCACACCGGGTTCGGTCAGTCCGGGCGACCACAGGCAGGCTTCCCGCACGCTGCCGCCGACCGAGGTCACCTCGATCTCCCCGGCAAACCCCATCTTGGTGAGCTCGTCGAAATCGATTCCCGGAGCGCACTTCACCACGAGGTCTCGTTCGCGGTAGACGTCGAGAACGGCATCGAGAGCCGGGGTGTAGGCCCGTGGGTCGAAGCGACGCCGGCCGCCGGACCGCCGGGCCGGGTCGATGATCACCACGGTGTCGCGGGTGATCGGCGCGAGCGCGTCGGCCCGGCACAACGGGACGGCGGGGCCGCCGTCATCGAGATTGTTCGCGGCCATCGCCAGCCGCACCGGATCGAGGTCGCTGCCGAGCAGCTGCGTTGTGCAATCACGCAGTGCCGCAAGCTCACTGCCGATCGAGCAGGTGGCATCGTGCACCCGGGCACCGGCCAGCCTGCGGGCGCGGTGAGCAGCCACCGGTGCGGCCGTGGCCTGTTGCAGCGCCTCATCGGTGAACAGCCACCGACCCGGGTCGTCGAACTTGGCCGCAGCCCGGCGCCGCAGCTGTACGGTCTCCACCAGGATTCCGGCCCGGTCACCGAATTGCGTTCGGACCGCGGCAATGTCGCCGACCAGGCCGGCTCCGGCAAGGCGGCGCTGGGCGACCTCAGCCAGGGCCTGGGTTCCCGCCGCCGAACGCAGATACGCGACGTGTGAGAGGTCGAACGCTACTCCACCGCTCAGGAGGGCTTTACTCCCGTGACCATCACGTTGTAGAACCAGCCCTTGGGCACCACGCGACGCCACACGTTGGAGTCGACCCAGCTCAGGGTGGTCCAGCTGCTGAACGCGAACTTGGCCCAGCCCCAGCCCAGGCGCCCGGGCGGCACCGCTGCCTCGAAGGTGCGCACCGGCCAGCCGAGCATCGCCGCGGTGAATTCCTCACTGGCGGTGCGTACTTCGACAGCGCCGGCGTTGGTGGCCATCCGCTCCAGGTCGGCCGGGTCGAAGGTGTGCAGGTCGACGACGGCTTCCAGCGCCGCGGCGCGGGAGGACTCGTCGAGTTCGGCCTGGGGCCGGCGCCAGCCACTCAGCCAGGGCAGCTTGGTCAGGTTGGTGGTGGCGTGCCAGGTCAGTGTGGACAGCTCGCGCGCGTACTTGTTGCCGACCGTGGTCGGCTCACCGGCGAAGACGAACCGGCCGCCGGGCCTGAGCACCCGGACCACCTCGCGCAGGGAGAGTTCGACATCCGGGATGTGGTGGAGCACGGCGTGCCCGACGACCAGATCGAAGGTGTTGTCCTCGTACGGGATGCCCTCGGCGTCGGCGACCCGCCCGTCGATGTCCAGGCCGAGGGACTGGCCGTTGCGGGTGGCGACCTTGACCATGCCCGGGGACAGGTCGGTCACCGAACCGCGCCGCGCCACCCCGGACTGCACGAGGTTGAGCAGGAAGAACCCGGTGCCGCAGCCGAGCTCGAGGGCCCGGTCGTACGGCAGGTCGCGCTGCTCGGATTCGGGGACGATCGCGTCGAACCGGCCGCGCGCATAGTCGATACACCGCTGGTCGTAGGAGATCGACCACTTCTCGTCGTAGGTCTCGGCTTCCCAGTCGTGGTAGAGCACCTGCGCGAGCTTGCTGTCATGCATCGCGGCTTCGACCTGCTCGGCCGTGGCGTGCGGGTTAGGAGTCGGCATACCGGCAATCTCGGTGTCGGCGCCGGAATCCTTGATGTCAGTCATGCAGGGCAGCCTAACGGCCGGGGTGGGGTGGGTGTCAGGGCCGGTCCACCACTCCGTCGACGGCGGCCTTCGCCGCGGCCAATACGTCCACCGGATGGTCCACGAACCGCCGCGCCCAGGCCAGCGCCTCGTCGTAGACATGGTCGGGCGCCACCATCTGGTCGATCAGCCCGAGCTCCAGCGCCTCCTCGGCACCGACGAAGCGGCCGCTGAACACCAATTCCTTGGCCTTGCTGGCCCCGATGACCTCGGCCAGCCGCGCACCCCCGCCTGCGCGGGGTGCCAATCCGGCCAATATCTCGGTCGCCCCGAATTTGACGTTGTCGCCGCTGACGCGCCAATCGGCGGCCATCGCCAGGTTCAGGCCGCTGCCCAGCGCATAGCCGGTGATCGCGGCCACGGTGGGCTTGGGAATGGCGGCCACGGCCTCGATGCACTGGCGCAGCGCGGCATCGGCGGCAGCGGCCTCGCCGGTGTTCAGCGTGCGCAGCTCGGGGACGTCATCGCCGGCGCAGAAGATCTCATGACCGCCGTAGAGGATCACTGCCGAGATGTCGGTGCGCTCGCCCAGCTCGTGGGCGGCGGCGACCACCTCGCGGTACATCTGCCGGGTCAGGGCGTTGGTGGGCGGTCGCGACAGCATCAGGGTGCCGACGCGGTCCTGCTCAGGCGTCACCCCGGTGACCGCGCTGACGAACTCGTTCACTGGTCGGATTCCCTGCTCCCGGGCCCGCGCCCCAGAGGCGCCCGGTGGTTCCTCGCCGCGTTGTAGCGCCCGCTGTCGAAGAATTCGATCTGCCAGCTGCCCTCGCCGAGCGAAAGGTTGGGTTCGATGGGGACGATCTTGCGTTCACTGGCCAGCACGTCGGCGACCGAGCGGCCTGCCAGCGAATTGAGCTGCGTCCAGGTAGGTGGCAGCAGGAACGAGTTGCCCTGCTCGAAGTCGTCGAGCCCGGCCTGCGGGGTACTCCAGAAGGCGCGGTCGGTCTCGGTGTTCTCGCCGTCGGCCCGCTGCCCCTCGGGCAGTGCGCCGACGAAGAAGAAGGTGTCGTAGCGCCGGGTCCGTTCTTCTTTCGGCGTGATCCAGTTGTCCCACGGCCGCAGCAAGTCGGCGCGCAGCACCAGTTTCTCGTCGCGCAGGAAATCGGCGAAGGACAGCGAGTGGTTGGCCAGGGCGGCGCGCGCTTCGCCGTAGACCGAGGCGTCGGACACGATCCCGTCCGGATTGTCGGCCGGTCCGGCGAACAACACACCGGACTCCTCGAAGGTCTCGCGGGCGGCTGCGCACACCAACGCCTCGGCCAGCCCGGTATCCACGCCGAGCCGCGCGGCCCACCACTCGGGTTCGGGTCCGAACCAGGCGATGTCGGCATTGCGGTCGCGGTCGTCGACTCCCCCGCCCGGGAACACCATCACCCCGGCCACGAACTCCATCGCCGCATGCCTGCGCATCATGAAGACTTCGATCGATTCGGCGGCGTCGCGGACCAGCATCACCGTGGCCGCCGGACGCGGCACCAGTGGGTCGGTGCCGGTCGGCTCCTCGGGCAAGCCCTCGTCGGTGCCGGTCGACTCCTCGGGCAAGCCCACGTCGGTGCCGGTCGGCTCCCCGGGCAAGCCCTCGTCGGCCGATGTGCTCATTCACGCCTCCTGTGCGCCGCTCGCGTCCTGGTTCGCCGGGCGAAGTAACGCCCGTCGATCACGTCCAGCGCGATCGACTGACCGAACGCCTTGGACAGGTTCTCAGCAGTCAACACCTCGGTCAGCAGACCGGACGCAACCGCCCTGCCTTCCGACAGGATCAGCGCGTGGCTGAAACCGACCGGAATCTCCTCGACATGATGGGTGACCAGCACCATGGCCGGCGCATCGGGGTCGGCCGCCAGATCGGTCAACCGGGCCACCAACTCTTCGCGGCCCCCGAGGTCGAGGCCCGCCGCGGGTTCGTCGAGCAGCAGGAGTTCTGGATCGGTCATCAGCGACCGGGCGATCAGCACCCGTTTGCGTTCGCCTTCCGACAGCGTCCCGTAGGTGCGCTCCGCGAGGTGTTCGGCACCGACGCTCTCCAGCATGTCGACGGCCTGGGCGTAGTCGATGTCCTCGTAGTCCTCGCGCCAGCGGCCCAGGACGGCATAGCCGGCCGACACCACCAGATCGCGCACCACCTCGGTGTCCGGGATCCGCTGTGACAGCGCCGAGCTGCTCAGGCCGACCCGGGCCCGCAGCTCGGACATGTCGGTGCGACCCAACCGTTCACCGAGCACGTACGCCGTGCCCGACGACGGGTGTTCGGTGGCGGCGGCGATCCGAAGCAGTGAGGTCTTTCCGGCTCCGTTGGGGCCGATCACCACCCAGCGTTCGTCCAGTTCGACGGTCCAGGTGATGGGCCCGACCAGGGTGTTGCCGCCGCGCCGCAGGCTCACCCTGGCGAAGTCGATCAACAGGTCGGGGTCGGTTCCGTCTTCGTCATCGCTGATTGTCGAGTCGGTGCGTTCCCCTGAGGCCACTCGCTCATCGTAGTGACCGGTTCCCGATCCGCTCGGGCACGCCCGCCGCTGAAATCGTGGAACAACAATGACCGTGGGGTCAGCCGCAGGAACAGCTGTACGAGCGGCCCGATCCCGAACGCGTAGACGACCGTGCCGATCCCGACGGTGCCACCCATCAGCCAGCCGACGGCCAGTACGGTCGCCTCAATTGCGGTGCGCACCAGCCGCACCGACCACCCGGTACGGGCGACGAGTCCGGTCATCAGGCCGTCGCGAGGTCCGGGGCCAAGGCCTGCACCGATGTAGAGCACCGTGCTGATGGCGTTGAGCACGACCGCGCCGAGCATCATCGCGATGCGCACCGGCATCGCCGACGGCGCGGGGAGCACCGCAAGGGTGGCGTCGACGGTGACCGCGATGACGATGACGTTGGCGACGGTCCCGATCCCGGGCCGGTTCCGCAGCGGGATCCAGGCCAGTAGGACGACGACGCCGACGACGGCCGAGGCCGTGCCGAGCGACAGCGGTGTATGCCGGGTCAGCCCCTGGTGGAACACGTCCCACGGGTCGAGGCCCAGGCCGGCGCGCACCATCATCGCCATCGACGCGCCGTAGCCGCACAGGCCGATCAGAAGCAGGGCACCGCGGGTGAACGCCGTCCTCATGCGTGATCGGGGAATCGGACGCGGATCGCGTCGAGCTCGCTACGCACCCGGCGGGCGTCCACATCGCAGTCACCGGCGTAGTTGCCGGTGTCGTACACGCGGCGGAGGTTCTCCGCCAATCGGGAAATCCAGTTCCGTGCCATGCAGCCATGATCTCGACGATGTGGCTTGCTCATCAATATCCAGTTGGCACATACTGGCCTTATTATGTCGACGGATATGGCCGCACGAGCCCTCGATGTGGATCTTTTGACCCGCGAGTTGGGCAACTGGCGCACCTCCAGCCAAAGTGGCCCCGCCTATCTGGGCCTGGCTGACGCCATCCGGCTGCTGATCGTGGACGGCCGGGTCCCGGTGGGCTCACGAATCCCCAGCGAGCGGGCACTGGCCGAGTCGCTGCGGGTGTCGCGCACCACGGTCACCGCGGCCTTCGCCCAGTTGCGGGAGGACGGTTACCTGCACGCCCGGCGCGGCGCCCGCAGCGTCACCGCCCTGCCCGCGGCCGGCCACATCGAGCCCGATGCCACCACGCCGACGGTCAGCCTGGCCGCCGCCGCGCTCTCCGCGCCCGGCACCGCCGTGCTGGAGGCATTCGCCGACGCCGCCCGCGACATCGCACCGTATCTGCGGGAGCCCGGCCACGAACTGATGGGCGTCGGACCGCTGCGCTCCGCGATCGCCGAAAGATATTGCCGCAGAGGACTGCCCACCGATCCGAGCCAGATCATGGTGACCAGCGGAGCGCAGCACGCGATCGGGCTCATCCTGGCCAGCCACACCCAGCCCGGTGACCGGGTGCTCGTCGAGCAACCCACCTATCACGGTGCGCTGTCGGCCATCTCGACCGCGGGAGCCCGCGCGGTCCCGGTCGCGCTCGCCGAGGACGGCTGGGAACTCGACGCCGTGCAGGCCGCGTTGCGCCAGCTGGCACCGAGCCTGGCCTACCTGGTTCCCGACAGCCACAATCCGACCGGGTTCACCATGCCTGCCGCGGAACGAAAGCGGTTGGGGCAGATCATCTCCGACACCCGCACCCGCACCATCGTCGACGAGTCCATCGTCGACATGTGGATCGACGAGGCGCCGCCCGAGCCGCTGGCGGCATCGGTGCCGCGCACCGATCTGGTGCTGACCATCGGCTCGATGTCGAAATCGTTCTGGGGCGGTCTGCGCGTCGGCTGGATTCGCGCCGAGCGCGGCACCCTGGCCACCATCGCCGCGATCCGGCCTTCGGTGGACCTCGGTACCCCGATCCTCGAACAACTCGCCGCGGCGAAACTGCTGGCGATGCGCGCCGAGGTGCTTCCGGAACGGCGCGAGACCATCCGCGCGCGCCGCGAGTTCCTGGTGGCACTGCTGGCGCGCGAGCTTCCGGACTGGCAGCCCGGGCACGGCCGCGGCGGGATGTCATTGTGGGTGAAGTTGCCGGCGCCGATGAGCACCGCGTTGTCGGCGGCCGCGATGCGGCTGGGTCTGGATGTGCCCGCCGGTCCACGATTCGGCGTGGACGGCACGCTGGAGCGGTTCATCCGGCTGCCCTACGCGCTGCCCGAGGCTGAACTCGAAGAGGCCGTGCAACTGCTGGTGCGGGCCTGGCACAGCATCACCGGCACGCTCAGCGCGCAGCCGCAGACGCTGGTGGTCTAGTCAGCGATCAAGGCTGCTGCGACATCGCGTAGCAGGTGCTGTAGTGCTCGATGGTGCACGGAATCCCGTTCACCGTCGGCAGCTGGCCCGGCTGGTTCGTGATGTTGGTTCCCCCGGCGCTGGGCGCCATCACCGGCGGTGCCACCGCACCCATCCCGCCACCGGACGAACCGGCCACACACACGCCCTCGAACTTGGTCTGGACGGTGCCCGACGGGCATCGCTTGGCCTCGGCAGGTGCCGCGACCGCCAACTGGCCCAGGACTGCCGCCACGGCGAACGCGCCAACCACGACTGTGTGCTTCAGGTTCGCCATGTCCCCCACCCTACTTCAGGGCATGCGCCCGTTCAGCGGTAGCGGCGTCAGTCCTCGGGAATCTCGACGCGGCGCAGCACGCCGTCCTGGGCGTCGGCGGCCTCGATCTCGCCGCGGGTGACGCCGAGGATGAACAGCACGGTGTCCAGGTACGGATGGCTCAGCGACGCGTCGGCGACCTCACGCAGGGCGGGCTTGGCG
The DNA here is from genome assembly GCF_010731295.1 of Mycolicibacterium boenickei. Classification (NCBI taxonomy): domain Bacteria; kingdom Bacillati; phylum Actinomycetota; class Actinomycetes; order Mycobacteriales; family Mycobacteriaceae; genus Mycobacterium; species Mycolicibacterium boenickei. The sequence goes on from NZ_AP022579.1 coordinate 5,425,960, forward strand.
TTGAACGCGACGCCGAGGCCGGCTGCCGCCAGCATGTCGATGTCGTTGGCCCCGTCGCCGACCGCCACGGTCTGTTCCATGGGCACGCCGACCTGCTGGGCGAAATCGCGCAGCGCCTTGGCTTTACCGGGGCGGTCGATCACCTGGCCGATCACCCGCCCGGTCAGCTTGCCGTCGACGACCTCGAGCTCGTTGGCCGCGACGTAATCGAGCATGAGTTCGTGCGCCAGCGGTTCGATGACCTGGCGGAAGCCACCGGACACCACGCCGCAGTGGAAACCGAGCCGGCGCAGGGTCCGGATGGTGGTCCGGGCACCGGGGGTCAGCTCCACCTGCTCGGCCACGTCGTCGAGCACCGAGGCGGGCAGACCGGCCAGCGTCGCCACCCGGCGGTGCAGAGATTCGGCGAAATCCAGCTCGCCGCGCATCGCCGCTTCGGTGACCGCAGCCACCTGGGCTTCCATGCCGGCCCGGGCGGCCAGCATCTCGATGACCTCACCTTGGATCAGGGTGGAGTCGACGTCGAAGACGATCAGCCGCTTGGCCCGCCGGGCCAGGCTGTAGTCCTCGAGTGCGATGTCGACGCCTTCGTCCACAGCCACCTGGGCCAACGCGGACTGCAGTTGGCCGTAGGCGGCGCCGGCCGGCACAGACACCCGCAGTTCCAGGCCGGTCACCGGGTAGTCGGACACCCCACGGATCGTGTCGATGTTGACGCCCAGGCTCGCGACCGCGCGGGCCACCACGCTGAACGACTCGGCGGTGATCGGGCGACCCAGCACCACGATGGTGTGGGTCGACGGCTCACGCATGACGGGCATGTCGTCGCTGCGCTCGATCGCCACGTCCAGGCCGAGCCGGTGGATCGCCGTCTCGACGTCGCTGCGCAGCGCATCACCGTCGACGGTCTCGGCGGGCGCCGCGACCAGCACACCCAAGGTGAGCCGGCCGCGGACCACGACCTGTTCGACGTTGCGTAGTTCGACCTGATGGCGGGCGAGCACCTCGAACAGCGCCGATGTGACACCGGGCTGATCGACTCCGGTGACGGTGATCAGTACCGACGAGCGCCCTCGTGGAGCACCGATCATCGAAACATCCTCGACGTGCTCACCCCCGGATACTGCCACCCGTCAGCTGGAGCGGTCCGCAGACTCGAGCTCTGGGTGATGCGCGCGGCCCACGTGGGCCTCGGCGCGCATCCGCTCGACCATGTGCGGGTAGTGCAGCTCGAACGCCGGGCGCTCCGAACGGATCCGGGGCAGCTCGGTGAAGTTGTGCCGCGGCGGCGGGCACGAGGTCGCCCACTCCAGCGAGTTGCCGTAACCCCACGGGTCATCGACCATGACCGGCTCGCCGTAACGCCAGCTCTTGAACACGTTCCACACGAACGGCAGCGTCGAGATGCCCAGGATGAACGCACCGATCGTGGAGACCACGTTGAGCGTGGTGAAGCCGTCGCTGGGCAGGTAGTCGGCGTAGCGACGCGGCATGCCCTCGTCACCCACCCAGTGCTGCACCAGGAAGGTGGTGTGGAAGCCGATGAAAGTCAGCCAGAAGTGCAGCTTGCCCAGGCGCTCGTCGAGCAGACGTCCGGTCATCTTCGGGAACCAGAAGTAGATGCCCGCGTAGGTGGCGAACACGATGGTGCCGAAGAGCACGTAGTGGAAGTGCGCGATGACGAAGTAGCTGTCGGTGACGTGGAAGTCGATCGGCGGGCTGGCCAGCAGCACGCCGGACAGGCCACCCAGCAGGAAGGTGATCAGGAAGCCGACCGAGAACAGCATCGGCGTCTCGAAGGTCAACTGGCCCTTCCACATCGTTCCGATCCAGTTGAAGAACTTGATGCCCGTCGGGACGGCGATCAGGAACGTCATGAAGGAGAAGAACGGCAGCAGCACCGCGCCGGTGGCGTACATGTGGTGCGCCCACACCGCGACCGACAGGGCCGCGATGCTGATGGTCGCGTAGATCAGCGTGGTGTAACCGAAGATCGGCTTGCGGCTGAACACCGGGAAGATCTCGGACACGATGCCAAAGAATGGCAGCGCGATGATGTACACCTCGGGGTGACCGAAGAACCAGAACAGGTGCTGCCACAACAGGACACCGCCGTTGGCCGGGTCATAGATGTGCGCGCCCAGGTGGCGGTCGGCAGCCAGGCCGAACAGCGCGGCGGTCAGGATCGGGAATGCGATCAGCACCAGGATCGAGGTCACCAGGATGTTCCAGGTGAACACCGGCATGCGGAACATCGTCATACCGGGCGCACGCATGCAGACCACGGTGGTGACCATGTTGACGCCACCGAGGATGGTGCCGAGACCACCGACGGCCAGGCCCAGGATCCACAGGTCACCGCCGGCACCCGGCGAGTGGATGGCGTCGGTCAGCGGCGAGTAGGCCGTCCAGCCGAAGTCGGCGGCGCCGCCGGGGGTGATGAAGCCGCCAAGGGCGATCAGCGCGCCGAACAGGAACAGCCAGAACGACAGCGCGTTCAGTCGCGGGAACGCGACGTCGGGCGCGCCGATCTGCAGCGGGAGCACCAGGTTGGCGAACCCGAACACGATCGGGGTGGCGTAGAACAGCAGCATCACCGTGCCGTGCATGGTGAACAGCTGGTTGAACTGCTCATTGCTCAGGAACTGCAACCCGGGCATCGCCAACTCGGTACGCATGAACAGTGCCATCAGACCGCCGATGAAGAAGAAGGCGAAGCAGACGACGCAGTACATGATGCCGATCAGCTTGTGATCGGTCGTCGTGATGAGCTTGTAGATCAGGTTGCCCTTGGGGCCCATCCGTTCCGGAAAAGGACGACGTGCCTCGAGTTCTCCGATTGGGGGCGCTTCGGCTACCAAGAGATCCTCCAAAGATTCGTCGGGAAATCCCGCATATCGACCTGAATCCTAACGCTCCCGGCCGTCTGTCCGCCCCTGGGTCCTACAAACTGTCGTACTGCGTGGCGGCCCGGCGTCACATCTTTCGGCCGCGAGGCCCTGACCAGCGACGAAGCCGTGAATGTTACGGTCGCCCGGTGCTGACCAACCGACCCCGCGCCGCAGTCGCGGTGATCGCCGCGGCCGCGACACTCGCCAGTGGATGCGGCTCCGCCGAGCAGACGCAGCAGGCGCAGACGTCGATGACCACCAGCGTCACCAAGATCGCCGACGCAGGCGTGCTGGGTAATCAGCGCCGCCCCGACGAATCGTGCGCCGCCGAACCGGCCGCCGCCGATCAGTCGGCGCGCCAGGTCCGCAATGCCAGGGCCGAAGGCTCCGATATCCCCGAGTCCACCGAGGTGCGCGGGGACCCGCAGCGCATCGTGGCACTGTCCGGTGACCAACTGGATGCGTTGTGCGCGCTGGGACTGCAGTCCCGCATCGTCGCGGCCGCGCTCCCGGACGGCGCGTCGGAGCAGCCGTCCTATCTGGGCGCCGTCGTGCACGGGGTCGCCCCCGCCGGTTCGCGGACGACGCCGGACCTCGACGCCGTCAAGGCGGCCAACCCGGAGCTGATCCTGGGTTCGGCCACCATCACGCCGTCCTCCTTCGGCGCGTTGTCGGCGATCGCCCCGACCGTGTTCACCGGAGCGCCGGGCGCCGGGTGGCGCGACACGCTGCGCGCGGTGGGTGAGGCGACCGGGCGCGGCGATGCCGCGGCCGATCTGATCGCGAAGTTCGACGACGCCGCCCGCGACACCGGCGCGCAGAACGACGCCGCGCACTTCCAGGCTTCGGTGGTGCAGCTGACCGAGAACACCGTCCGGGTGTACGGCGCCGACACCTTCCCCGGCAGCGTGCTGGCCACGGTGGGCTTGGATCGCCCTGCCGCGCAACGGTTTACCGACAAGCCCTACGACGAGCTCAGCACCACCGACGCCGATTACCGGATCGCCGACGCAGACATCGTCTACGTCTCGTTCGCGTCGGCGGCGGCCAGGGACAAGGCACCCAAGATCCTGGAGAGCCCCGCCTGGCGGGCCCTGTCGGCGACCAAGGACAACCGGGTGTTCGTGGTGAACAACGAGGTCTGGCAGACCGGGCAGAACATCGTGGCCGCCCGCGGCATCCTCGACGACCTGCGTTGGGTGAACGCCCCGATCAACTGACCGGGCTGTCGACCCCGTGCACGGCCTGTCTGCCGAACTGACCGGTGGCCAGCGACCCGTCGGGTAGCACCAACTCCCCCGCCTGCATGCGGCGGCGCAGGTAGGCGAACGTCTGCGCGGTCTGGGCGAACAGGTGCTCGCCTGCGCGCAGTGCCGGGCGCTGCGGCCCATCGCCTGCGACGAATCGAGGCAGCGGTTTCACCTCGGTGTGATAGTCGACGTTGAAGAACAACGGGAACGAGTAGCGCTCCTCGGCCACGCGGCGCACGCGGTGACTGGTCGCCACGAACGTCCCGTTCGTCCACAGTTCGAGCAGATCCCCGATGTTGACCACGAACGTCCCGTCCACCGGGGGGACATCGATCCACTCGCCGGCGCCGTTGAGCACCTCCAGACCCGGCGCGGTGGGTTTGAGCAGGGTGAAGCACTCGTAGTCGGTGTGGGCGCCGATGCCCTGGGCGTCCTTCGCGTCGGGATTGAACGGGTAGTGCATCAGCCGCAACTGACTGGGGGTCTTGGTGGCATGCCGGGAGAACACCTCGGGGTCCTCCCCGAGCGCGACCGCGAACGCCCACAACAGTTGCCTGCCGACGTCGAGCACCGCCTGGTAGTAGGCCGTCACCGCCTCGGCGAATCCGGGGAGATCGGGCCAGGTGTTGGGTCCGAGCATCGGGTTGCCCGCCAGGTGGTCGGGGTCGTCGTCCGGCAGGTCCAGCGCGGTGTCGAAGGCTTCCTTGAGGTCGGGCGGGTTGTCGGATTCGAGGCCTTCCTCCCCCACCGGGACGTAGCCTCGATGGCACTGTGACAGCCCGATGTAGCTACGCATCTTCTCGTCGAGCGGCAGCGCGAAGAACTCCTTCGTGGCTGCGAGCATCCGCTCGAACGCCGATTCGTCGATTCCCGACCCGCTGATGTAGAAGAATCCGACTTCTCTTGCCGCGGCGCCGATCTCGGCGGCAACCCGTTCCCGCTCCTCCCGCTGTTCCGAACGCAGCCCGCTGATGTCGATGACCGGCACGGTGTTGAACGCCGCCAACGATGATGCACTGCCACTCACAGATCCACTGTCCCTTCACTTCGTTCCACGACCCAGCGCACGCCGTTGGCCTGGATCTGCTTGCGTTCCAGATCGATTGCGAGCGCGGCCCATCGCGGCCCGCCCACCGTGTCGATCACCACGTCACCGGCGCCCAGCCACCCGAAGACCGGGCCGACGCGGACCAGGATGGCCCGGTCACCGTCGGGTGCCCGCAGGAACAACCCGCCGCGCGGAGTCGTCGGGAGGAGATCGCGCACCCAATGTTCGACGTAGTCCTCATGCACCCCGGTCTCAACCAGAGTTTGTCCTTCCCAATGCATGTCGCCTTCATCTGGAACCGGACCCGACGGCTCCAGCTCGACATCACGCCGCCACGAGAAGACCGTGCCGCGTTGGATGAGTTCACCTCCGAAGCCACGCGAGTCGACGTACGCGCTGCCGGCCTGCAACCAGGCGACACCGGCAGCGGTGTCACGCGATCCGTCGGCCTCGATCAGCAAGGTGCGCCGCCACAGTCCGGCACAATCCGCTGCGAGAACATCGCTCACGAGCACTCCGTCCACCGGTCGCGAAGCTGTTGCATCCCTTGCTCTGTCGGCGCGCCCCAGGCCCGCACCCTGGCGATCCCTCCGTCGGGATACGCCTGCACCCGCATCGCAGTGACGTTCGGGGCATCGATGACGAACACCTGCCTGGCGTCTGCAGCCAACTGGATGCGGCTGAGCACCGGAATATCGAATGGCGCTGCTGCCCATTCATGTTCGTCGTCGGCGCGCATTCTGGAACCGAACACGGCCACCTCCCGAGACGCATTGAAGACGAAGTAGGACGTGTCGATCTCGATGCGCTTCAGGTTGGCCGGTACGGCGAACGAGATCACCACAGCGTCGTGATCGTCTGGGCCGGCGTCGCGGCGCCGGCGCGTTTCCCAGCCATCGCCCATGTTGCGCGGCCGGTTGGGAGCCACCAGCGGCCCGGCGTCGGAGTAGAACGCATCGCTGCACCATTCGACGCGACCGCCCTGCTCCAGGCCGGACACCTCGACGGTGACGTCGGACCACAGCACCGGGTCGGGGATCACCTCGCCGTAGGCGCGCAGCCGGGCCACACCGCCGTCGGTCGCCAGCGCCAGCCGCAGATGTGTCCAGCGGTGCCTATCGCCGACCGTCATCAGGTTGTGCGAATCCGGTTTCAATCCGGTGGATTCCACGATGGTTGTCCACTGCACAGCGGGATCCGTCACATCGGCGCTCGGTGCCAGCACGGCCGCGTCCAGGCGGCACGCCTGCGGATGATTGCCCGAGAAGAACCGGGTGTCGACGTCAACCGCATACAGCCGCCCGGGCGCACCGAGTCGCACGATCGCCCAGTCACCACCGGGCCCGGCGTGACGACGGGTCTCCCAGCCGTCGACCACCTCCCCGCGCAAGTCGTAGGTGCCCGGCACGAAGGCCGGTTCGGACGGATCGATCAGCCGTTCCTTGAAGCCGAACGACTCATCGCTGGCCGCAACCACACTGCCTCCGACGACCCGGGAGGCCAGGTCCACGCCCGGTGCTGCCGGGATCATCGGTCCACTCCCAGGGCGGGCGAGATCGGCCAGTGGCTGCGCGGGTTCGCCGGCCCCGGCGCGTACACCCCGGCCTTGCTGGTCGACAACCCCAGCCCGACCACGGCCTGGGCCAGACCGACAGCCGCCGCGACACCGTCGACCACAGGCACACCCAGCTTGGCGGTGACCGCGTCGACGACCCCGGCCATCCCCGCGCACCCCAGGCAGATCACATCGGCACCGTCCTCGGTGACCGCGCGGGCGGCCTCCTCCACGATCGCCTGGATCGCGCCCTCGGGGTCGGCATCGACTGTGGCGGTGTCGAGTCCGCAGGCCCGCACCGACGCACAGTGCGCGTCGAGGCCGGCCAGGAGCAGCCGGTCTTCGATCGGTGCGATGGACCGGGCCAGCGTGGTCACGACCGAAAACCTCCGGCCGATCAGATGTGCGACGTGCGCCGAACACTCGGCGATGTCGAACACCGGCACGGTGAGCATTTCGGCGAGTGCATCTCTGCCGTGCTCCCCGAACCCGGCCACGACGACCGCGTCGAAATCGAAGTCACCCGCCTCGGTCATCCCGGCGACCAGGTCCATCATGCCGACGGCGGCCAGGTAACTCTCGGCGGCCGAGTCGATCGCAACGCTGCCGAACCGCGGGGCCAGACAAATGATCTCGGTGTCGGCATGCGCCGCTTCGGTGGCCGCCGCGGCGATCTCGGTGGTCATCGACCCCGAGGTGTTGGGATTGAGTACCAGAATCCTCATACCGGTTCGGCCACCTTCTCCAGCACCGGTACGCCCGCCACCCAGGTTTGCAGAGCCGCACCCCGGACAGTCAGACCCGAATACGGGCTGATCCGGTGCCGGTGGAGCAGATCCCGTGCGAGTACGGATGTCTCCGCGTCGGGATCGAAGGCACACAAGTCAGCCCGCAGTCCGGGTGCGATGCTCCCCCGGTCGGCAAGCCCGGCCAGCGCGGCAGGCCGCTGGGCCATCCAGCGACTCAGCTCGGGCAGTCCGAATCCACGGTGAGCTGCGTGTGCCCACACCGCGCTCGGCCCGACCTGCAATGAGCTGACGCCGCCGAAGGCCTGCCCGAAATCCCCGTCGGCCTTGAGGTTCGGGGAACACGGCGAATGATCCGAGACCACCATGTCCAGGGTCCCGTCCAGCAGTCCGTCCCACAGTCGCTCCCGGTTGGCGGCATCTCGGACAGGTGGGCAGGCGGCGAACTCCGTGCCGCCGTCGGGAATCTCGTTCGCCGTGAATGTCAGATAGTGCGGACAGGTCTCGGCGGTCACCGGGATGCCTGCACGTTTGGCATCGGCGAGCATGGGCAGCACGTTCGCACTGGACACGTGCACGATGTGGGCGTGGGCACCACTCGCGGCCGCCGTCTCGATCACGAGCCGTACCGCATCCTCTTCGGCGGCATCGGGGCGGGACCGCAGAAACGATGAGTAGCGCCGCCCGTGCGGCGGTGTGCTTTCGGCGATCACCCGATGGCTTTCGGCGTGTACCAACAGCACCGAGCCGAGTTCGGCGATCCGGCTCATCGCGATACGGAACTGCGCGGGAGTCAGGTATCCGAAGTCGGGGTTGCCGGAGTCGGAGAGGAAGCATTTGAACCCGCGGACCCCCGCAGCGGCCAGCGATTCCAGTTCACCCAGGTTCTCGGGCACCACGCCCGCCCAGAACTTGACGTCGACACGGCAGTTCCCCTCGGCCACCGCCTGTTTGGTCCGCAGGGCGGCCACGGTGGTCGTCACCGGACGGCAATCCAGCGGCATGTCCACGATGGTGGTGATCCCGGCAACGGCGGCCGCAGCGGTCGCCGTTCCGAAACCCTCCCAGTCGGTGCCCGGTTCGTTGACGTGGACGTGGGTGTCGACGAAGCCGGGAAGCAGCACGGCGTGGGCCGGGAGTTCGACGCGGTTCGGTGCTTCCACAGCGGTATCCACGGCCCCGATCTCCGTGATCACGCCTCCGGTGACCGCGACGGACGCCGGCCGTAGCTCTCCGTCGAGCAGCACCTGTCGCGCCCGGAGGACCAGATCAGGCATGGGACGCCCCCGAGGTGACAGGTCCGAAGCGCTCGTGAAAGTGCTCGGTCAGCCCGGGCCACACATGTGGGTCGTGCCCGGGAATCAGCTGATATCCCTTGTCGTGCGCCAGCTTCTTGAGCCTGCGGATCGGTTCGACAGTCTCCTCGGGCCGGACGTCGATGAATCCGCCGATCGGGAGTTCGTGCTCGATGTTCTCGGTCAGATCGGCGGCATCGAACGCAAACACGAATCCGCCACCGCCGACAGACTCGTCGAGCTCCACCGCGAAACTCTGATGTCCTGGCGTGTGTCCGTACGTCGGGATCGCGGTGATGCCTGGCGCGATCGTGGCCTCGCCGTCAGCCAGCCGCCAGTCGATGTTCGGATCGTCGAAGTCCACCCGGACGATCGCATTGCGTTCCGGTTCAGGGTGATTCGACAGGCCGTACTCGAGCTCGCGACGTTGTGCGTGCACCGGAACCTTGCCGGCGAACAGCTTGAGCCCGCCGGCATGGTCGTGGTGCAGGTGGCTCACCGCGACGGTGTGGATGTCGTCGATATCGACTCCGACCTCGGCGAGCCGCTGCTCGATCGGCTCGCCGGGGCCCGGCAGCACCGGCCGGTACTCCACGGTCGGGAAGAACCGGCGATACAACGCCGGGTCGCGCACCAGGGCGGTGTTGAACCCGGTGTCCAGCAGCACCCAGCCCCCGTCGGTCTGAAGCAGCACTCCCGGAACGGGTTCGCGCATCCGCTCCTGTGCCGGGGCTCCGTACACCGACACCGATTTCGGTAGTTCCTCCCACCCGAGGGTGAGCAGGATGATGTGGCGGACTCCGCTCTTGCGGACCAGTGTCGCCATCAGCCCACCGACAGTGCGGCGAGCCGCAGTGAGTTGGGGTTGGTCACGACGTGGGCCTGCTCGACGCCCTTGAGCCAGGGCTGGGCCACCATGAAGTCGTTGACGTCGGCGATGTTGAGCCAGCAGCCGGTCTTCACCGCTTCCAGTCCGGCCCGTGAGAACACCGCGGCATCGCCGGTGGGCAGGCCACTGGCCAACGCATCGGTGACCGGTGGTGCCGAGCAGCCCAGGTAGTTCAGCCCGCCGTCGGGATCCCATGAGATGTGCCCCCAGGTGTACGGCGACGGCGCGTCGGGCCAAGCGAGGGCCGTGAAGATCTCGGGAGCCGACTGGCCGTCGGTGCCGACCCAACCGTAGATTTCTGACGTCGGGTAGGCCTGGACCTTGGCGGTCAATCCCGCAGCGGCGAGCTGTGTCTGAAGCAGATTGCTGACCAGCTGATTGTCGGGATTGCTCGAGTCGTAGCCGATGGTGATGGCTTTCTGGTCGGCGGGCAGTCCCCCTGCGATGCCACTGAGCGCCGACGGATCGTGCGCCACACCCTGATTGGCGAAGTCCGAGGCCATCATGTTGGGCGGATAGATCTGTCGGGCCACATCGCCGCGTCCGAAGTACGTCTGCTTGACCAGCTCGTCGATGTTGATCGCCTGCAGCACCGCGGTGCGGTTCTTGGCGTCGGTCATCATGCCCTTGTGCGGGTTGACGTACAGGTAGTTGGACATCATGGTCGGCAGCGAGTAGTTGGCGAATGCCTTGTTGTCCAGGTAGGACTGCACCGCTGACGAGGGCAGGTCATGCAGGATCGCGGCGAGCTGCCCGTTGTTGAACTGGAGCTGCTGCGCGGAGACGTCGGTGATCACCGGCATCTCGACCTTCTCGAAGTACGGCTTGGTCCCCCAGTACTCCGGGAATGACGCGAGCGCATAACGTGATCCGACCTCGGCGGCGGTGAGCGTGTACGGGCCGGTTCCCAGATCGTGATTCGTCAGGTAGCTCTGTGCGTGGTCGGCACCCGCGTTCTGTTGCAGTCCTTGAGGACTCATCATCCTGGGCCCGTACGCACACGCGAGATAGTCGAGGAAGGCCGCGTTGGGTGCCTTCAGGGTGATGGTGACGTCGTAATCACCGTGTGCGGTGACCGATTCCACGTCCTTCACCATGTAGGCCGGGCCTTGGTCGACGGCCAGCCTGCGATCGAACGACGCCTTGACCGCCTCCGCGGTGAACGGGGTGCCGTCATGGAACTTGACGCCTTCACGCAGTTTGAAATCGAACACCCGGTTGTCCGGCGATGCCTTCCACTCGGTGGCCAGCAGCGGTTCCAGCACCGGCTTGTCCGTGCCCGCCTTGTACTGAAGCAGGCCCTCGTAGATGTTGGTGGTCAGCAGCAGGCCCTGGCCGGCGTAGTAGATGTCGGGGTCCGGCGGCTGGCCGGGATCCTGCAGGAACGACAGGTGCAGCACCTTGTCGGTCGGCGCCGCACTGGGTGTGCCGCTCCCCGAATCCGATCCGCCGCAGGCACTCAGCATCATCGCCGCCACCGCGCTCACGGCGGCCACGGTCTTCCATCGCTTGATCATCGGGCGGCTCCTTCGAGAACGGGTCGGGACGTGGCGAGTTCGGAAAAGGCGGCGAGGATCTCGTCAGAGGTCCGCAGGGCGCCGGTCTGCAGGTACTCCATGGCGTCGAGCGCGGCGTCGTGCCGGTACTGCGACGAGCCGCCCACGCAGTCGGTGACGACGCGGGCGTAGAAGTCACGCTGGTGGGCGTCGGCGAAGGTGTAATGGACGCAGACGTCGGTCAGGCCGCCGATCAAGATGAGAGTCGAGGCCTTGAGGCCGGACAGCACGATCTCGAAATCCGTTCCGATGAAACCCGAGTAGCGGCGCTTCACGATGTGGAACTCGTCGGGCCGGGGTCGCAGGGTGGGTTCGAGGTCGGTGCCTGGCTGGCCCTCGACGCAGTGGACGCCCTCGGTGCCGTCGAGTTCGCGGCCGAAGTCGATGCCACTGGGCCGGTGCACCTCCTGGAAGAACACCACCGGCACACCCGCGGCGCGGGCGGCGGCGAGCAGCTTTTCGGCGATAGCGACACGCTCGGCATGACCGGGCATCACCGGAATCCCGGCGTCCTGGGCCGACATTCCACCGCCTTCCTGTATGTCGACCACGACAAGAACTGGATTACCCACGATGAGTGGCTGTTTGGGCACCTAACCTCCTATTACTGCGATACGGGGATCGGCTGCCGCCTGGAGCAGGTCCACGGCGGTGTTGATGACTACATAGAGCGCCCCCAGCATCAAGGTGACGCCCGCGATGGCGGGAAAGTCGGCGACCGGGATGCTCTGCGCGATGTACTGGCCGATGCCGGGCCACCCGAACACCTGCTCGACGACGAGTACCCCCGAGAACATCAGGCCCACTTGAAGTCCGGTCATCGACAGCGCCGATCCCACCGAGTTGCGCAGCACGTGCCGCGTCATGATCCGGCCCTCCGACAGCCCCTTGGCCCGGGCGGTACGCGCATAGTCGCTGTCGATGTCGGTCATCAGGCTGCTGCGCAGGACCCGCCCGATCGCCACGGCAGGGCCGATGGCGATCACCAGGGCCGGCAGCATCAGGTGGTGCACAGCGTCGGCCACCACATCGAACCGGCCGTGCACGAGGCCGTCGACGGTGAGCAGGCCCGTCGGTCCGGTCGGCGGATTCGCCACCGCCATCCGGCCGTTGGCCGGAACCCATCCCAGGTTTTGGTAGAACACGATCAATCCGAGGATGCCGAGCAGGAACATCGGCGCCGCGGCACCGGTGAACAGCACGGCGCGAAGCACCTGGGCCCCAGGCCATTTCAGCGTGGTGCCGAATGCCAGCAGAGCCGCCAGCACCAGCGCGATGGCGATCCCGAAGATCGCGAGTTCCAAAGTGGCCGGCAGGAAGCTACCGAGGTCCGACAGCACCGGATGGCGGGTGCGGTAGGAGGTTCCGAGATCACCGGTCACCGCGTTGGTCAGGTAATGCCAGAACTGCACGAGCACCGGCTGGTTCAGTCCGAGTTCTTCGCGCCGGGCCGCGACGGCCTGCGCCGAGGCCTGTGCGCCCAACTGTGCCTTCACCGGATCGAGTGGCGAGATGTGCTGCAGCACGAACATCACCCCGGTGAGCGCGATCAGGATCGCCACCATCGCGCCCACACGGGACGCCACGAATGTCTTCACTCGAGTACTCCTCTCTTCGCGCAAGCGCTCATCGGCGCTACTCCTGTCTCAGCGGTTCTTCATCAGGTTGCGCAGGCAATCCCCCGCGATGTTTCCCACCAGCGCCAGCACCAGGACACCGAGACCAGGCATCACCGGAATCCACCACTGCTGCAGGAAATAACTGAGGTTTCGGGCCGAGTCGGCGCCCAGTTCAGGCGCCGGTGCCGCTTGTCCGAGCCCGAGGAACGACAGCGCGGCCACGGTGAGGATCAAGGTGCCCAGATCCAGGCTGGCGGCCACGAGAGCGTTCGGCACCGCCCCGGGCAACAGGTGCCGCGTCGCGAGCCGGAATCGGCTCACCCCGGCCAGTTTCGCGGCTTCGACATGTGGCCGGGCGGCCAGACGCGCGACCTCACCGCGCACCAGCCGCGCGTAGAACGGCCACCAGACGATGGACACCGCGATCAGGGTGTGCACGAAGCCCGGCCCGAGCGCGGCCACGACCGCGATTGCCAGCACCGGGGCGGGAAGGGACAGGAACGCGTCGGTGATGCGCATCAACACGGAGTCGATCCAGCCTCCGGATGCGCCGGCGATCAGGCCGATCAGCCCGCCGATCGCCAGGCCGACAGCGACGACGACCAGCGCCGCGAACCAACTGGAGCGCGCGCCGTAGAGCACTCGGGACAGGATGTCGCGGCCGACGGAGTCTGTGCCGAGCAGGAATCCGTTCTTGCCCGGCGCCTGCAGCGGCATACCCACCGGGGTGAGCGGGTCGTGTGGGGCGATCACCGGTACCGCGATGACGAGCAGGGTCAGCACGATCACCATGGAGAATCCGGCCCAGTTAAGCACGGTGGACCGCGGCCAGGACCATGCCGGCCGCGGACTGGTGCGCCCGCCGGCCAGGGTGGGGAATGCAATCGCTATCGCCATCAGACCGCCCGCCTTTCGATACACGCCACGTGATGGGGATTGCCCGGTGTGCCCTCCAATCGGACGTCGAGTTCGCTTCCGCCGCAGGCCGGTACCGAGATCGGGCATCTCGGGTGGAATGCGCAACCATCCGGCGGCGACAGCGGGCTGGCGGGTTCGCCTGGGAGCACGCGGGATTCGCGGCCCAGGTCGGGGATCGCGTCGACCAGTGCCTGCGTGTACGGATGGGCCGGGTCGCCGATCACGCGGTCGGCCGGTCCGATCTCGACGATGCGGCCCAGGTACATCACGGCGATCCGGTCGGCCACCACCCGGGCCACCGACAGGTCGTGGGTGACGAAGACGACGGACATGTCCAGGCTGCGGCGCAGTTCGGCGATCAGGTTGAGCACCGAGGCGGCGAGCGACACGTCGAGCGCGCTGGTCGGCTCGTCACAGAGCAGCACCGACGGCGGCACGACGGTGGCCCGCGCCAGCGAAACCCGTTGGCGCTGACCACCGGAAAGTTCTCCTGAGCGCGCCTTGGCGACCTCGGCCGGAAGGCCGACCCGTTCGAGGACCTCATTCACCACGGTGCGGCGCCGGGCCGCAGGCATCTTGGTGCCGCGCAATCGTTCGCCGATCAACTCACCGACCGACAGCCACGGGGTGAGTGAGGCGCCGGCATCCTGGAAGACCATTTGTGGACATTTCCCGCCGGCTACCTGGACCGACCCCGACGTAGGGCTCTCCAGCCCGGCGATGATCCGCAGCAGTGTCGACTTGCCCGAGCCGCTCTCCCCGACCAGTGCCACCGATTCGCCCTGCCGCACCCGCATGGTCACGCCACGCAGCGCATGCAGCTTCCCGTGGTTGTCGGCCGAACGGTCCAGCCACCGCCGCGACACTGCGAACGTCTTGGTGACGTTGGCCAGCGCGACCGCGGGTGGCTGATCGGGGCCGCCCTGCTCGATGGCCGGGAACACCTCTTCGGCGCCGGCTGTCGCGAGTCCGACCGTCCCGCCGAGGTCCGCCATCGGCCGAATACAGGCGCTGACCCGCCCGGGTGCGACGACAACTGGTTCGGGCAGTGAGTTCGAGCAGTCCGCTGAGGCCACTGCACACCGCGGCTCGAAGGCGCATCCGGGCAACGGCGACGCCGGGCTGGGCACCGCGCCGGGCAGCGCCGCGAGCTTCCGGTCACGTGGGGTGTCCAGTGTGAGCCGGCTGCCGAGCAGTCCTTTGGTGTAGGGATGGGCGGGGTTGGCCAGCACCTCTGCCGCCGGGCCGATTTCGGCGATGCGCCCCGCGTACAGCACTGCGATGCGGTCGGAGATCTGCGCGGCGACGCCCAGGTCGTGGGTGATCAGCACGATGCTGCAACCGATCTCGTCCCGCAGCCGCTGCAGCAGCCGCAACACCTGGGCCTGCACGGTGACATCGAGCGCGGTGGTCGGTTCATCGGCGATGACGAGTTCGGGGTCCCCCGCGACCGCCATCGCAATCATCACGCGCTGACGCAACCCGCCGGAGAGTTCGTGCGGATATGCCCGCATCCGTCGCTTGGGTTCCGGAATGCCCACCGCGGTGAGCAGCCGCAGCGCCTCCTGCTCACTGCCTGCCGCCTCCGCCACCTGCTTGCCGATCCGCATCGTCGGGTTCAGCGAGGTCATCGGGTCCTGGAACACCGCACCGAGATCTAGGCGACGCACCTTGCGCAACGCCTTCGCCCCGCCGTTGACCATGTCGGAGTTCGCCACCACGACCGACCCGCCGATCGTGGCGCTCTTGGGTAGCAGTCCGAGCATGGTGAACCCGAGAACGGTCTTGCCGGAACCGGATTCACCGACCAGTCCGACGATCTCCCCCGGGGCGATGGTGAGGGAGACCCCACGCAGCGCGTGGACGTCGCGGCCATTGCGACGGAACGTGACACTCAGATCGTCGACGGCGGCAACCGGCCCTGGTGGTGAAAGTTCTGCTGTCTCAGTGCGGATCACCGAGCCGTCGACCGCGGGGTCCGCGCCGAGGCCCGCGGGGAAGGTCATGTCGATCATGGCCTCAGCCATCGTGGGCCTCCCAGAAGCGATTTGGCAGTTTCGCGTCACCACTTTGTGTCGCAGCCTGTCGAGCGACAGTTTTCACCGGCGGCGGCGTCGCTGGGTGTCAGAGGCGTTAATGAGGTGTAAAGGAATTGACGGACCCGGTAACCGTCACGTGTCGTGCGTTTCTATCGAGTGACCGATACCCCGTGCGCTGGCTCTTCGCGGCCGGAGGGCCAACCATGGCCGTATGGCAGGAAGACCACGCGTGCACGCCCAACGCAGGCAGGGAGATACGGCTCGTGACGAAATCCTCGACGCCGCAGGCGAATTGTTCACCGCAACCGGTTACGCGGGGACGTCGACACGAGCGATCGCCGAAGCAGTTGGTGTCCGCCAGGCATCCCTGTACCACTACTTCAAGACCAAGGACGACATTCTGTGCGCGCTGCTCGAGCAGACCGTCGCGCCGACCCTGGAGTTCATCCCGAGCCTGCTGGGCACCGAACCCGCGTTGACCGCCGATGAACATCTCCACGCGTTGGCGGCGTTCGACGGCGCACAGCTGATGTCCGGCCGGTGGAACCTCGGCGCGCTCTACCTGCTGCCCGAGTTGCGCGAAGCCAAGCTCGAACCCTTCTGGTCGGACCGGGAGCGGTTACGCCTGCACTATCTGTCTGTGAGTCGCGCGCTGAGCCGGCGGACCGGCGTTCACGAAGCGGCCGCGGACCTTCCGTTCCGGCTCGTCGAATCGTTGGTCAACGTGTGGTCCATGCCGGCCGGCCCGGAACGTTGCGAGATGCCGTTCCACGTGGCAGACGCTTGCATGCGCGTCCTGGGCATCCCCGATGAGGAAGCCGCCGCGCTGCGGTCGCGTAGCCACCGGGAGATCGACAGACATGTCAGGAGCCACTCACCCGACCCGTAGTCTGCATTGCATGTTCCACGTCCTCACCACGACTTACCTGCAGCCCATCGACGTCGTCGACCAGACCCGCCCCGCCCACGTCGCGTGGCTCAAGGAGGAAGTGGCCGCCGGCCGCATCCTGCTGGCCGGGCGTCTGGAATCGGCCACCGGTGCGGTTCTCATCACCGGCGACCTCACCGATGAGGAAGTCGAGGACGTCATCGCCCGGGATCCTTACACCTTGGAAGGGCTGATCCGCTGCGAACGCACGTCCTTCAACGGATCGGTCCGCGCACCCGGATTGTGAGCCCCTCCCGGCACGAATCCGGGAGATATGTCACACCGGGCCGCGGGATTACCTTTGCGGCCTCCGTCGTTGCACGCCCTGGACTGCCTCTTTCAGGCAGCAGTCAGTTAACCGGACTAATCTTTTCCGTGTTACGCACAGACGACGAACAAAGAGGGCTTTGATGAGCACTGTTTATGCCTATGCCGCCAACTCGGCGACCGAACCGCTGACCAAGACCACCATCACCCGCCGCGAGGTAGGGCCGCACGACGTGGCCTTCGACATCCACTTCGCCGGCATCTGCCACTCCGACATCCATACCGTGAAGGGCGAGTGGGGCACCCCCAACTACCCGGTGGTGGCCGGTCATGAGATCGCCGGCGTGGTCACCGCGGTGGGCTCGGAGGTCACCAAGTACAAGGTCGGCGACCACGTCGGGGTCGGCTGTTTCATCGACTCCTGTCGGGAGTGCGACAACTGCAAGGCCGGTCTGCAGCAGTACTGCACCGGCGATTACGGCATGCACGGCACCTACAACTCCACCGAACGAGACGGCTCCCCCACCTACGGCGGCTACAGCGGGGCCATCGTCGTCGACGAGAACTACGTGCTGCGCATCCCCGACAGCATCCCGCTGGACGCGGCCGCTCCCCTGCTGTGCGCCGGCATCACCCTGTTCTCCCCGCTGCGGCACTGGAACGCCGGACCCGACAAGAAGGTCGCCGTCATCGGGCTCGGTGGCCTGGGTCACATGGGCGTGAAGCTCGCGCACGCGATGGGCGCACACGTCACCGTGCTGTCGCAGTCGCTGAAGAAGATGGAAGACGGGCTGCGACTGGGCGCTGACGAGTACTACGCAACCAGCGACCCGGACACCTTCCGTAAGCTGCGCGGCAAGTTCGACCTGATTCTCAACACCGTGTCGGCCAACCTCGACCTGGGCGCTTACCTGGGCCTGCTGGCCGTCGACGGCACCCTGGTGGAGCTGGGCATGCCCGAGCACGCGATGGAGGTTCCGCCGTTCCCGCTGGCCGGCATGCGCCGCAGCCTGTCCGGTTCGATGATCGGCGGCATCCCGGAGACCCAGGAGATGCTCGACTTCTGCGCCGAGCACAAGGTGACCCCCGAGATCGAGGTCATTCAGCCCGACTACATCAACGAGGCCTACGAGCGCGTCCTCGCCAGTGATGTGCGGTACCGCTTCGTGATCGACACCGCCTCGCTACGCGGCTAGTCGGAATCAGAGGATTCGCCGGGGCCGGCGTCGTCCACCAGGTCGACGCCGGCCAACGGCCAACCCGCCGCCGCCAGTTTGGCCGCCACCCGCGCGATGTTCTCCGGACCGGCGTCGTGATCGGTGACATCGGCGATGAATTCCGCGATGTCGTCGCGATCGATCGGATCGTCGATGTCGGCCGGCGCCGAGGCTTCGGCGATATTGCGCACCACCTCGGCCACCTGCTCCTCGGTGAGCGGCGTGGCCCGCAGCAGCGCAAGCAGCGGCACGCGATCGGTGCCCGGCACCCCTTCCGGGTACCCGGCGCGCAGCCAGTTCAGGACCGAGATCAGCAGCGACTTTGTCGACACCCGGCTAAGTTTCGCGGCTGCCCGGCAAACCCACCACTGGACGCGCCGACAGTTGGGCGGCCATTCATTCGTGGTTCATTGCCAAAACAATCCCACTGAGCGCAACCGGTGACCTCCGGGAGACAGCCGGGCATCTTCGGCGCAGTGACCCGCGTGATCCGTTTCAACGCCTTCGACATGAACTGCGTCGCCCACCAGTCGCCCGGCCTGTGGCGCCATCCAGAAGACCAGTCCTGGCGATACAAAGACATCACCTACTGGACCGAACTGGCGAAGTTATTGGAACGCGGACGTTTTGACGGCCTGTTCATCGCCGATGTCCTGGGCACCTACGACGTCTACGGCGCCAGCGACGAGGCGGCGATCCGCCAGGCCGCGCAGATCCCGGTCGGCGACCCGATGCTGCTGGTGTCGGCGATGGCACTGGTGACCGAGAATCTCGGGTTCGGAATCACCACGGGTACCGGGTTCGAGCATCCGTATCCGTTCGCCCGGCGGATGTCCACGCTGGACCATCTGACCAACGGCCGGGTCGGCTGGAACGTCGTGACCGGCTATCTTCCTGCGGCGGCACGCAATATGGGCCAGACCGACCAGCCGGCGCACGACGCGCGCTACGACCATGCCGACGAGTACCTCGAGGTGCTCTACAAGTTGTGGGAGGGCTCCTGGGAGGACGACGCGGTGGTGCGCGATGCCGAACGCGGAGTCTTCACCGACCCGGCCAAGGTGCACCACATCGGTCATTCCGGCGCCCATTTCAGTGTTCCTGGCGTACATCTGGCCGAACCGTCGCCCCAGCGCACGCCGGTCATCTACCAGGCCGGTTCCTCGCCGCGCGGAGTGCGCTTCGCCGCGGAGAACGCCGAGGCGATCTTCACCGCCGCACCCACCAAAGCACTTCTGCGCGAGACTGTTTCCACGATTCGCGCCGAACTCGAGTTGGCGGGCCGGGATCCGTACTCGGCCAAGATCTTCAACCTCACCACCATCATCACCGGCGAGACCGACGAGGAAGCCCATGCCAGGCATGCCGAGTACCTGGCGTACGGCGATCCCGAGGGTGCCCTCGTGTTCATGTCCGGTTGGATGGGCGTGGACCTGGCCCGCTACGGGCTCGACGAGCCGATCGGCAATGTCGATTCCAACGCGATCCTGTCCGCGGTCAAGGCGTTTCAGTCCGCCTCGGACAAGGGCGGCGAGTGGAACGTGCGCGATATCGCCGAGTGGGGCGAGATCGGCGGCATGGGGCCGCGCATCGTCGGGTCCGGCGTGCACGTCGCCGACACCCTGCAGGAGTGGGTGGAGGAGACCGACGTCGACGGCTTCAACCTGGCCTACGCGATCACACCGGGCTCGTTCGCGGAATTCATCGACCATGTCGTGCCCGTGCTCACCGAACGCGGCGCCTACCAGTCGGAATACGCACCGGGGACCCTGCGCAACAAGCTTCTCGGCAACGGCGACCGCCTGGCCGATGAGCATCGCGGTGCCAGTTACCGTGTGGGCGGGCCGAAGTCGACGATCATCGAGCGTCCGTCGACGCGGCCGTCCTCGTCGGCGTCGACGGCCGCTCAGCCCGCGCGGGGCCGGTAGTTTCGGCGAGCAGACACAAAACTGCCCAAAATCCGGTGATTTCAGGCAGTTTTGTGTCTGCTCGCGGGGAAATTCTCAGCGCGGGGCGGCCTGGACGTTGGTGGGCTGCGGCCCCAATGTCGATGGCGGCAGTTCGGTCGGTGGCACGCCCGGGGTGTTCAGCTGACCGGCAAGCCACGGTAGTGCGGCGCCAAAAGCGTTGGCGGCGAATGCCCAGTCGTGGCGGCCGGGAGCGGTCTGCACCGAGCACGTGATGTTGTCGGCGCGGGCCGCATTGCACAACGTGCTCGCGGCGACGTCCTGGGCTTCAGGATTCGCCGTGGCGTCGCGCGTGGTGCCTCGTTGCGAGATCGGCACCTCGAACCATGCCGTGACATCGGAGTACGGGCCGTGCCGCCGCATGACGGTGACGGGATCGTAGGCCGCCCAGGCGTCGGCGTCCCCGCCGAAGAGCCGGTTGATGGTCTGTTTCTTGTCCCCGGTGTTGGGGCGCAGGTCCCCGGCGATGTCGAGGAACGACCGGAACATGTCCGGGTGCATCAGGGTCAGGTCCACTGCGCAGGTGCCGCCCATCGACCAACCGGCGATGCCCCATCCGTCGCGATCGGGACGCACCCCGAAGTTCGAGATCAGGTACGGGACAACATCCTTGGTCAGGTGGTCGGCGGCGTTGCCCCGCGCACCGTTGACACACTCGGTGTCGTTGGCGAATGAGCCGGTGGCGTCGACGAACACGAATACCGGGGCATTGCCGCCGTGTGCCGACGCGAACCCGTCGAGGATGCCCAGCACATTGCCTGCGCGCAGCCAATCGGCCGGGGTGTTCAGTTGTGAGCCGATCATCATCACGGCCGGCAGTTGCGGCGGCGGAGTGCTGGCGAACCACGCCGGCGGGAGATAGACGAGTTCACCGCGGTGGATGAAACCCGACGCCGCCGAATCGATGGTCACCGGGACCAGGACACCGCTGGGCGGCCGGAAGTGGGCCAGCTGCATCTTGGTCACCGTCAACCGGTCCGTCTGCCCCGGAAGGGGACTGGAGGTGAGCTGCTTCCACATGCCGTCCACCGTCGGGAAATATCCGACCCACATGTTCAGGGTCAGCGCACAGGCCAGCCCGCACACCCCGATCGCCGCCACCGACGCAGTACGCCGCCACCATTGGGCACTCACCCAGCCCAGCAACGCCACACCGACGGCCAGCACGCTCAACGCGATCCAGACCCACAGCTCGACCGGCCCGGCGTTTCCGGCCACCCCGATCGAGTCGATGTACCAGTAGGTCAGGCCCGCCAGCACCGCAGCCGCCGCCACCAGCGCCGGCAGGATCCGAAGCCGCCAGCGTTGCGTGCGCCATCCCACGGCGGCTCCCAGCAGCAGTGCCGCGATCAGCTGCACGACGACGGGGAACCAGCCGTGGATCAGCGAGATCTGCGCAATGAGCTGGTACATCAGCTCATTTCATATCAACGCCAACTGTCAGCCGGCTGGAGGGATGCTGAGTGACCGAACTACCTACTGTCCTCGGGGCCGCACATATACGCGCGTGTCCGATTGCGACGCTCTAAGGTGACGTGATGCAGAAGATGGTGCTGGTGGCCCTGGTCAGCGCAGCGATCGGCACTGGTTTTGGTGTCCCCGGCGTGGCGGCAGCGGACCCGCCGCCACCTCCGCCCCCACCGCCACTCAATCTCAACGCGCTTGCGCCGGTGAAGCCGTCCGACTTCGCGATGCAGAACGGCGAGTACTACGCATTTGCCGTGCCGGGCGATATCGCATGCGCCATCAGTCGCAGATCGGGCAATTACGGTTGCAGCGGCCCGCTGCCCGCGGCACCGGATGGGGCCAACGCGGTGACGGGCGGACAACGGGGGTTGCCGACGTTCCTCAGCGACAACCGGCCGCTGTTCGTCTTC
This sequence comes from Mycolicibacterium boenickei, assembly GCF_010731295.1. Classification (NCBI taxonomy): domain Bacteria; kingdom Bacillati; phylum Actinomycetota; class Actinomycetes; order Mycobacteriales; family Mycobacteriaceae; genus Mycobacterium; species Mycolicibacterium boenickei. Next base: position 5,448,022 of record NZ_AP022579.1, read on the forward strand.
GACGGGCTGCCGAACCGGCTGCTGCCGGGCTCACGCATCAGCTACCGCGATGTGACATGTGGGACGGACGGCACGGTGACGGTGTGCAGCAATTCCTTTGACGGGGCGGGGTTCGTCCTCAGCCCGGGCGGCAGCCATGCTCTCGATGTGAACAATCCCCTGCTGCTCAACACCGGCGAGGGGCGCAACCCCTACGCCAACTAGCTAGAAGTCCCAGTCCTCGTCTTCGGTGACGACGGCCTTGCCGATGACGTACGAGGAACCCGAGCCCGAGAAGAAGTCGTGGTTCTCGTCGGCGTTCGGCGAGAGCGCGGACAGGATCGCCGGGTTCACGTCGGTCTCGTCCTTGGGGAACAGCGCCTCGTAGCCGAGGTTCATCAGCGCCTTGTTGGCGTTGTAGCGCAGGAACTTCTTGACGTCCTCGGTCAGGCCGACCTCGTCGTAGAGGTCCTGGGTGTACTCGACCTCGTTGTCGTAGAGCTCGAAGAGCAGCTCGTAGGTGTAATCCTTGAGCTCCGTGCGCTTTGCCTCGTCGACCAGGGCCAGCCCGCGCTGGTACTTGTAGCCGATGTAGTAGCCGTGCACGGCCTCGTCGCGGATGATCAGCCGGATCATGTCGGCGGTGTTGGTCAGCTTGGCCCGGCTGCTCCAGTACATCGGCAGGTAGAAGCCCGAGTAGAACAGGAAGCTCTCCAGCAGCGTGGAGGCCACCTTGCGCTTGAGCGGCTCGTCACCCTTGTAGTACTGCATGACGATCTCGGCCTTGCGCTGCAGGTTCGGGTTCTCCTCCGACCAGCGGAACGCGTCGTCGATCTCGGCCGTCGAGCACAGCGTGGAGAAGATGTTGGAGTAGCTGCGGGCGTGCACCGACTCCATGAAGGCGATGTTGGTGTAGACAGCCTCCTCGTGCGGGGTGAGCGCATCGGGGATCAGGCTGACGGCGCCGACGGTGCCCTGGATGGTGTCCAGCAGCGTCAGGCCGGTGAACACCCGCATGGTGAGCTGCTTCTCGTGCGCGGTCAACGTGCCCCACGACGGGATGTCGTTGGACACCGGCACCTTCTCCGGCAACCAGAAGTTGCCGGTGAGCCGATCCCAGACCTCGGCGTCCTTCTCATCCTGGAGGCGGTTCCAGTTGATCGCTGAGACACGGTCGATCAGCTTCATGCCTTCGCTCACCAGAACCCCATTTCACCAGGTTGTTTTGTTTGCCGGACAGCACCTACGACACTACCCCTGGGGCTAAGCCCCCGCGGGGACCCCAGCATCTAGTGTTTTCGTGTCGCGTCCGGCGTGGATGAAATCGAACTCCGCCGGATCCAGCTTGCGCGTTGCCAGCCAGTACTGCCAGGTCATGCCGCTCCACAGGGTCCGGTTGACGCCGTGGGCGTCCATGTACCAGCTCCGGCAACCTCCGGTGTTGAACACCGTGTGCGCCAGGTCGTGCTGCAACTCGGTGTTGAATTCCGCCTGGGCGCGGGGGCTGGGCGACAGTGCCTGGGCACCGGCCTTGTCGACGGCGGCGATGGCCTGGCCGACGTAGCGGATCTGCTGCTCGATCATGAACACCACGGAGTTGTGCCCCAGTGCGGTGTTGGGCCCGAGCAGGAAGAACAGGTTGGGCATGCCCGACACGGCGATGCCGCGGTGGGCGGCCATCCCCTCGCGGTTCCAGCGGTCGACGAGATCCTCGCCGCCGGCGCCCTTGATGTCGACGTAGGTGTAGGAGTCGGTGACGTGGAAGCCGGTGGCGAACACCACGACGTCGACCGGATGCTCGACACCGTCGGCGGTGACGATGCCCGTGGGCGTCATCCGGGCGATGGACTCGGTGATCACCTGGGTCTTGGGGTTGGCGATCCCGCGGTAATAAGTGTCGGAGTTGAGGATTCGCTTGCACCCGGCGCGGTAGCGCGGGGTGAGTTTGCGACGAAGCTCGGGGTCCTTGACGCTGCGGTTGATGTTGTAGCGCCCCATCGCCTCGCCGATCTTGAGCAGCCACGGCTGCTGCGTCATCGCGAAGCCGACGCCCTCGTGGATCCAGTAGATGGCCGCGCGCATCGCCGCTCGGGTTCCGGGCACATAGCTGAACACGCGCCGAATCCATTGCGGGAACTTGTTGTTCACCCGCGGCATGACCCACGGCGGGGTGCGCTGGTAGAGGTGGAGCTCGGCGACGTCCTTGACGATCTCGGGCACGATCTGGATCGCGCTGGCACCGGTGCCGATCACTGCGACCCGCTTGCCGGTGAGGTCGACGCTGTGGTCCCACTGCGCGGAATGGAAAGCCGCACCGGTGAATTCCTCACGGCCTTCGATGTCCGGGATCTGCGGGATGTGCAGGCCGCCGGCCCCCGAGACCAGGAACTGCGCGATGAACTCCTGCCCGGTGTCACTGAACACGTGCCAGCGCAGCTCCTGATCGTCCCAGTGCGCGCGGTCCACGTGGGTGTTGAAACGGGTGTTGCGGCGCAGCCCGTATTTGGATGCCACGCCCAACAGGTAGTCCTGGATCTCCGGCTGGAACGACCACATGTGGCTCCAGTCCGCCTTCGGCTCGAAGGAGAACGAGTACATGTGCGACGGGATGTCGCAGGCACAACCCGGGTAGGTGTTGTCGCGCCAGGTTCCGCCGAACTCGTCGGCCTTTTCCAGGATGAGGAAATCGACGCCGCGGCGTTGCAGCTCGATCGCCATACCCATCCCCGAGAACCCGCTGCCGATGATCAAGGCGCGGGTCTGGATTGGTTGCTGACCCTGCGGCGAGGGTTGGGCAGCCGTCATAGCTCAGGTCCTTTTCTGGGAACGGCGGTACCGGATACTTCCCAGTCTCCGGACCTGGGACCCGACTGTCAACGAGTCGGTTAGCTGGCGTGCTGACGCCGCTGGACACCCTCGTGCAGCGGCAGGTCCGGGTCGATCCAGATGCCGAGCAGTTCACAGGTGCCGTTGATGGACCCGACCATGATCGTGGTCAGGTGGTTGACGAACTCCTCGGCCGGCATCCGGCGCGGGCTGTCCTCGTCGGTGCCCAGCCACCAGTCCGTGGCCGACGCACACGCACCGAAGGTGGCGAACGCCGCCAGCTCGATCGCGGCCCCGTCGAGTTCCATCTCGCGCAGTTCGTTGGAGAACATGTCGGCCATCGCCAGGGTGATGCCGCGGCCCTCGTTGAGTGCCCGCATGGTCGATTCGCTCTGCTCGGCGAACCGGCCCTGGATCAGGAACCGCAACACGTTGGGATGTTCGTCGACCAGTCGCACGTACTGTTCGACGCTGCGCCGGATGACTTCCCGGGCCGGGTCGGCACCGAGGTTGATGGCCGGGTAGATCGCCGACCACAGCATGTCGCGCAGCCGCTCACCGATCGCCTGGAACAGATCGGATTTGTCGGCGAAGTGGCGGTAGATCTTGGGCTTGGCCGTACCAGCCTCTTCGGCGATCTCCCGGAGGCTGACCTCGGGCCCCAACCGGTCGATCGCCCGGAACGATGCGTCGACGATTTCCGACCGCACCTTCTTACGGTGCTCACGCCAGCGCTCGCTGCGGGCATCGACCTTGACGCCCGCGCCAGCGCTGGAATGTGATCTCGACGTTCGCCGCACGCGATCACTGTACCCGCCCTGATAGCGCTGACCTGCCCAGACCGCCCCACAACACGCGGTTTTGCCGTTTGACCCGGGCGTTCGCCCGTCAAGCCGCCGACACGTCGCTTGGGTACTATCGCAGCCACAGTCAACCAATGAGACGAGGCTCATGACGCAGCGATACGACCTGGTCATAGCAGGTGGGGGCCCATCCGGGTCAGCCGCGGCGTGGCAGGCCGCTCAGACCGGCGCCAAGGTGTTGGTCCTGGACAAGGCGGAGTTCCCCCGCGACAAGCCATGTGGTGACGGGCTGACCGCCCGTGCCGTGAGCTATCTGCAGAAGATGGGGCTGGCCGACGAGGTCGCCAAGTTCCATCGGGTCAACAACGTGACGGTGTACAGCCCCAGCGAGTGGGAACTGTCCTTCCCGCGCCGTCCCGGGATGCCCGATCACGGCCACACCGTGAGCCGCACCGAGCTGGACACGCTGTTGCTCAAGCACGCCGAGTCGGCGGGAGCCGAGGTGCGCCAGGGCGCCGAGGTCGCCGGACCCGAGTTCGACGCCAAGGGTCGCGTGGTCGGTGTCGTGCTCAAGAGCGGCGAGAAGGTGTTCGGCGACGCCGTCATCGCGGCCGACGGTGCCTACTCCCCCATCAAGCGCGCGCTGAAGATCGACTCGGAGTACAACGGCTACTCGGCCATCGCGATCCGGTCCGAGATGCACGCCAACCGTCCCGACAGCGATGCGTTCGAGATCTACCTCAAGCTGTTGTTCCAGGGCGATCAATTGCCCGGTTACGGCTGGATCTTCCCGATGGGCGGCGGCCGGTTCAACATCGGTCTGGGCTATGTCAACAGCTACAAGAACTGGCAGTCCATCAACGCCACCCAGTTCCTGGGCGACTTCCTGCGGACCCTGCCCGCCGAATGGGAACTGCCGCCGATCGAGGAACTCAAGAAGAACAAGAGCGTGCGGGCGTGGCGATTGCCCATGGGCTTCACGGCCTGGCCGCCGTGGCGTCCGGGCGTGCTGTTCGTCGGCGACTCGCTGGGTGCGGGCAAGCCGGTGTCCGGTGCGGGTATCTCCAAAGCGCTCGAATCCGGTTTGACCGCAGGCGAGTGCGCGATCGCCGCGCTCACCAACGGCGGGCCCGACGACTTCACGAACTACGAGCAGCGGATGCGCGCAGCGTGGGGGCGTGAATACCGGCGCGGCCGCTTCTTCAACAAGCTCGCCGGAATGCCCGCCGTCGCGGGTGCGGGCCTGAAGGCGTTGGACAACCACACCTTCCGTGACCTGCTGCTCAAGTCGTTGTACAAGAAGGCCCAGAGCCCGCAGCACACGTAGCCGTTCGGAGCGCCAAATGTGAAGCCTCTGCGATCTTTTCGCAGAGGCTTCACATTTTGGTCGGGAGTTTGGGAGGCAGCAGCCTCAGGGTGCGGCCAACGTGTACCGGACGTCGTCGGCGATGGCCTCGAAACCGATGCGCCGGTAAACCCGGTTGGACACCGGATTGGCGGTATCGGCGAACAGCACCACCTCGCTCGTCCCCTCGTTGCGCGCGAATTGTGCGGCGGCGGCGGTGACCGCGGCCGCATAACCGTGGCCACGATGTCCGGACGGGGTGTAGACCGGACCGATCCGAGAGACGCCGACGACGGCGGCGCGCACCCGCGCCATGCTGACCGGTTCGCCGTCCACCGTCCACAGCAGGATGCGGTCACCGGATTCGACGATGGAGGTGAGCATTGCCCGACTCGCGTCCAGGTTCGATGACTCTCCGAACGCTTCGACGAAGAACTCATCCAGCCATTGCACGACGGTCTCCGCATCCCCGGGTCCGGCAAGTCGCCATTCACCGGCGACACCGCTGGGGCCGGTCAGATGCCCCAACCGGTAGAGCACATCGCGTGATGACTCACTCGCCCGCACACCCGTGACAGCATGCCATGCCTGTGTGAAAGCCGTTGCCGTCGCCGGTGTTCCGCGCACCCCCGACAGGTCTGCCGTCACCGCGGCGAGCGTCTCGGCCGCCGTCATCGCCGTCCCGGGCGGCAGGCCGTTCACCAACAGCACCGAGTCACGAGTCTGCACCGCCGCGCCCTCGACATCGTTTCCGTTACCGACCGACAGCAGGATTCGCTCGGCGGGCCAGGGCGTGATGTGCAGCGTCGTCAGTTCCAGGGTGAACAGCACCGGATCCGGGCGGTACACGGACCACGCAGCGGCGTCGAAATCGGCCGGCGACTGATACAGATGGGCCTCCATGCTTCAAGCGTGAAGGCTCGTCTCGGCGGTTGCCATTGATTTTTGTGGCCGCACGTTTTGCCCGAACTCATCCGCGCATCAGCTAGCGTTGCGCTGTGCATTCGCCAGGTCGATACTGCGCATCTGTGGCGGCCCTAGCGTCGGTCGCATGTGCCACCGCCTGCGCGCACGTCGTACCCGGGCAACCAGTCGCCACGGGTCACGAAGCAGCGACAAGCACGGCGACGTGGCGTGACCATGTCCTGCCCTCCGACTGCCTACTCAGCGGCGAGCAGATGTCGGCCCTCGCGGGCGTCGCAATCGACAACGGCCTGGACGCCAACATCCAGCACTCCGACGGCACCGTCGGGCACAGCTGCAATTACTACGCCACCGAGGGTGGCGTTCTGTCGTTCACGGCGACGATCAAGGTCCAGTCCCCCACCACCGGGGTCATCACCGAGGAACTCCTCGCGGACATCGGTGAACCGGGCGCCACGGAGGTTCCAGGCATCGGACGACGCATGCTCATCGAACCGCTCACTCGCCCAGGAGATTTCCCGGCGATGCGGATAGCCACCGACAGGTACCTGGCGAATGTGGTGCTCGTGGTCGGCAACATCCCCGGGCCGCCCGATGTCTCAGCGTGGAAGCGGGCTGCGTCGGAAATCCTCGAGGAACTCCCCGACTGATCCTCAGCCCTCCGGATAGAACAGGAACAAGACGCAACCCTCTGCGGATTGCGGCACATGCCACGACCCGGCGGGTGCGTGCAGGAATGTGCCTGCGGCATAGTCGTTGACGCCGTCGTTGAAGACGCCGGAGACCACATAGACCTCTTCGGGACCCGGGTCGTGGAGGTCTTCACCGACCCAGACCGCACCCGGCGCGATGGTTGTGATCGCCGCCTTGGCACCGTTGTCGCCCTTCCAGAGCGGCTGCACGGTGATTCCGGGAAACACCTCGATCGGTTCGACGTCGGCCGTCGCCTTCCATACATATCCGGGCGCGTTGGGACCGAACGATGCAACATCACCGGTAGTTGTCATATGTGCAGGAACCGTGCGCGCCGACTCGCAATTCCCGCGCGTCAGCGTCGACCGCGATCGGTGCGGCCGGGCTTGCGCGCGACTTTCCCAGCGGCCGCGCGGGCGGCCTGCTTCGCGAGGGTCTTCTCCCGCGCTGTGCGTTTCGGGGCCGGCGCGGCCTGCCCCCGGGACGAACTGGCCTTGCGGCCCCGCACGATGCCGATGAACTCTTCGACCAGGTCCGACTGCGGCCCTTCCGGGAAGGCAAGCGCCACAGGGCAGGTCGGTGCGTCGACGATCGGACGGTACGTGAGGTCCTTGCGGTGATACAGCCGCGCCAGCGACTGCGGAACGACGAGCGCGCCCATCCCCGCGGCGACGAGTTCGACCGCGTCCTGGGTGGACTCGGGTCGGTGATCGACCGGGGAGCCCGGAGCGTCCGCCCATACGACGACATTGTCGAGTGGCACCAGGATCGGCTCGCTGTCGAGATCGGCCGCAGTGATCTCATCGACTGCGCTGAGCAGGTGATCAGTCGGGACCACCGCCACGGTCGTCTCCTGGTAGAGAGGAATGACGGCCAGGCCGGACGTGTCGGAAGGCAGCCGCAGCAGCGCCACGTCGACGGTGCCGTCTCTCACGGCGTCCGCCGCGGCGGCCGCGGGAACGGCACTCAACTGCAGCCGCACCCCGGGGTGCCGCTCCGCCCAGATCCGCGCCCACTTCGCGGGCGTCCCGCCGGGGACGTACCCGAGGGTCAGGGACTGCGGGGTCACCGCCTCAGGTTACCGATACCCTGAAGCCATGAGCAGGCCGAACGCGCAGTCCATGAAACCCGCCACGGCGGCGAAAAAGCTGGACGTCTATTTGCCGGCGACGCCTGCGGAGTTCCAGGAGAACGCGATCACCCGCGGTGAGCTCGCCGCACTCCAGGAGAACCCGCCGCAGTGGCTCAAAGACCTCCGCAAGAACGGGCCGCATCCGAAGAACCTCGTGGCGGCCAAGCTGGGCATCTCGATCGCCGGTCTCGCACGCGGCGGTGTCGGAGATGCGCTCACCACCGAGCAGATCGATCAGCTGCTCGAGGAGAAGCCCGAGTGGCTGGTCGCCGAACGCGAGAGCTACCAGAGCGTGCTGGCCGAGCAGCGACGCCTCAAGTCGCAACGAGCCGAGCAGGCCCGCGAGCGCTAGGCGCCGAATGGCCAGTTATCGCACACTTTTTCGCAGTCCGCGTGCAATAACTGACCATTCGACGACGCGTTCGCCGTGGCGATCTCGTGCCGATGGCCCCTGCGGCGCAGGCCGCCGTAGCCGCGGACACATAGGCCCGGCATTCAAATCGGCGCTACCGGTCGAAGATGTCGCTGAGGCGGTCGAAGAAACGGTCGACGCGTTGCTCCAGTCGAGTGCCTTTGCCCCATTTGTCCCACGCGTAGATCAGGCCGAAAATCACCAGAACGATCCCGAGCACCAACGCGGTGACCAAGATCGCCTCAACGGTTGTCGACATCCGAACATCTTCGCGCACACGGTCGCCCTCCAATCGCTCAGATCGGGGCTTGACTCTGACACCGTGTGAGACGGCACAGTCGTAGCCATGGCCGACACCCCGTTCCTGATGCCGATCGGCAGGTTCTCCTCGCTGAGCCGCATCTCCGTTCGCATGCTGCGCCACTACGACACCCATGGTGTCCTGGTGCCCGCGCAGGTGGACACAATCAGCGGCTACCGCAGGTACGCCGCCGCGCAGCTGGCCGACGCCGCCGCGATCCGGCGGCTCCGCGACATCGGGTTCGGCGTGTCCGCCATCGGAGCCCTGCTTTCCATCCGTGGCACCCCCGCGTTCGACGCGGCCCTCGCGGCTCAACGCATCGAGCTGGCCGCGGCGGCCGACGAGGCCAACGCGCGGCTCCGGCTCATCGACCACCTACTTGCCGAGAAGGAGCTCACCATGACCGACACGGTCACCGAAGAAGCCATCCCCGCCCGTACCATCGTGTATCTGCGCGACACCATGCCGAATTACGCCGCTGAGGGGCAGTTGTGGGAGCGGTTCCTACCGGCCCTGCAGCAGCAGGGAATCACGCCGGGACAGCTGTGCGGCTGCATCGAACACGACGACGAATTTCGCGAATCCGATGTCGACGAGTCGGTTTTCTTCGAGGTTCCCGCCCACACCACGGCCCAGGCCCCACTCAACGTGGTCGCCTCCCCTGCTCGGCGAGCCGTCGTCGCCACTGTCACCGGGCCGTATGCCGAAGCAATTCCGCGGGCGCACGAACTGATCGGCGCCTACCTGACCGAACACGGGATGACACCGACGCGCACCGCTGACGATGTCACAACGCACCATTACAACCTGTACCTCGACGACCCGCGCGAGGTGCCCGAGGACCGGCTGCGGACCAAGGTCTACGTGCCGGCTCAATAGGTCTGTTGCCCACAGCCCTTTGATGCCGAATGGCTAGTTGTTGCACACCTTTTCGAGAATTGTGTGCAACAACTGGCCATTCGAGCCGCTCAAAGCTGCGTCACAGCATGCAGCTGACGCAGTTTTCAACCTCAGTGCCTTGCAACGCCATTTGGCGGAGCCGGATGTAGTACAGCGTCTTGATTCCCTTGCGCCAGGCGTAGATCTGCGCCTTGTTGACGTCACGGGTGTTGGCGGTGTCCTTGAAGAACAACGTCAGCGAGAGACCCTGATCCACGTGCTGCGTCGCCGCGGCGTAGGTGTCGATGATCTTCTCGTAGCCGATCTCATACGCGTCCTGGTAGTACTCCAGGTTGTCGTTGGTCAGGTACGGCGCCGGGTAGTAGACGCGACCGATCTTGCCTTCCTTGCGGATCTCGATCTTCGAGGCAACCGGGTGGATCGACGAGGTCGAGTGGTTGATGTAGGAGATCGACCCGGTCGGCGGGACAGCCTGCAGGTTCTGGTTGTAGATGCCGTGCTTCTGCACCGACTCCTTCAACTGCTTCCAGTCGTCCTGCGTCGGGATGTGGATTTCCGCGTCGGCGAAGATCTGCCGGACCTTGTCGGTGGCCGGCTCCCACGCCTGCTCGGTGTACTTGTCGAAGAACTCACCCGACGCATACTTCGAGTCCTCGAACCCGCCGAAGCTCGTACCACGTTCGATCGCAATGAGATTCGATGCGCGCAGCGCGTGGAACAGCACGGTGTAGAAGTAGATGTTGGTGAAGTCGATGCCTTCTTCGGATCCGTAGTGGATCCGCTCGCGGGCCAGGTAGCCGTGCAGGTTCATCTGCCCCAGGCCGATCGCGTGAGAGCTGTTGTTGCCCTGCTCGATCGACGGCACGGACCAGATGTGGGTCTGATCGCTCACCGCGGTCAGCGCCCGGATGGCCACCTCGATGGACTGCGCGAAGTCCGGGGAATCCATCGTCTTCGCGATGTTCATCGACCCCAGGTTGCAGGAAATGTCCTTGCCCACCTTGGAGTAGGACAGGTCGTCGTTGAACTCCGAGGCGGTGGAGACCTGCAGGATCTCCGAGCACAGGTTGGAGTGGGTGATCTTGCCGGCGATCGGGTTTGCCCGGTTCACCGTGTCCTCGTACATGATGTACGGGTAGCCCGACTCGAACTGCAGCTCGGCCAGCGTCTGGAAGAACTCGCGCGCCTTGATCTTGGTCTTGCGGATCCGGCCGTCGTTGACCATCTCGTGGTACTTCTCGGTGACCGAGATGTCGGCGAACGGGACTCCGTAGACCTTCTCGACGTCGTACGGCGAGAACAGGTACATGTCCTCGTTCTTCTTGGCCAGCTCGAAGGTGATGTCCGGGATCACGACACCCAGCGAGAGCGTCTTGATCCGGATCTTCTCGTCGGCATTTTCGCGCTTGGTGTCGAGGAACCGGTAGATGTCGGGGTGGTGCGCGTGCAGGTACACCGCACCGGCACCCTGGCGGGCGCCGAGCTGGTTGGCGTACGAGAACGAGTCCTCCAGCAGCTTCATGATCGGGATGACGCCCGAACTCTGGTTCTCGATGTTCTTGATCGGGGCGCCGTGCTCACGAATATTGGTCAGCAGCAAGGCGACTCCGCCGCCGCGCTTGGACAGCTGCAGAGCGGAGTTGATGGAGCGCCCGATGGACTCCATGTTGTCCTCGATGCGCAGCAGGAAGCAGGACACCGGCTCGCCACGCTGCTTCTTGCCCGAGTTGAGGAACGTGGGAGTGGCCGGCTGGAAGCGGCCGTCGATGATCTCGTCGACGAGCTTCTCGGCCAGCACGGTGTCACCGGAGGCCAGGGTCAGCGCCACCATCACGACGCGATCCTCGAAGCGCTCCAGGTAGCGCTTCCCATCGAAGGTCTTGAGCGTGTAGGAGGTGTAGTACTTGAACGCCCCCAGGAACGTCGGGAACCGGAACTTCTTGGCGTAGGCCCGATCCAGCAGGCTCTTGACGAAGTTACGGCTGTACTGGTCGAGCACCTCGCGCTCGTAGTACTCCTTCTCGATCAGGTAATCGAGCTTCTCGTCCTGGCTGTGGAAGAACACCGTGTTCTGGTTGACGTGCTGCAGGAAGTACTCCCGCGCGGCCCGCACATCCTTGTCGAACTGAATCTTGCCGTCGGCGTCGTACAGATTCAGCATCGCGTTGAGCGCGTGGTAATCAGTCTCTCCGGGCAGCGCGTGCGCGCCGGTGGTTACAGGCTCTGCAGCTGTGACGGTTGGGGGCACGTCTGGTCCTTCCAAAAGTCTTTCAAACCCTCGCGGACGGCGTCGACATCGTCCGGGGTACCCATCAGTTCGAAGCGGTAGAGGTACGGCACACCGCATTTGCGCGAAACGACGTCGCCCGCGTAGGCGAACTCCGCACCGAAGTTGTTGTTGCCCGCGGCGATGACGCCGCGGATCAACGACCGGTTGTGTTCATTGTTCAGAAACGCGATGACCTGCTTGGGCACATAGCCACCGTTGTTGATGTCGGGGGTGGCACGGCCGCCGCCGTAGGTGGGAAGGATCAGAACGTAGGGCTCGTTCACCTCGATGCGGCCGTGCAGCGGAATGCGGGTGACTCGGTCTTCGGGCCACTGCAGCTTCTGAACGAAGCGGTGGGTGTTTTCCGAGACACTGGAGAAGTAGACGAGATGGCTCATCGTGCTCTCCGTCCTCCCCCGTAGATACCTTCCGTTACGCGCTGGCCGCGACCGTGCTGAGTGCCTTGATCCGATCCGGCCGGAAACCCGACCAGTGCTCGTTGCCGGCCACCACGACCGGGGCCTGCAGGTAGCCGAGCGCCATGACGTAGTCACGGGCCTCGCTGTCGAGGGTGATGTCGACCTTCTCGAACGCGATGCCCTGCTTTTCCAACGCCTTGTAGGTGGCGTTGCACTGCACGCATGCGGGCTTGGTGTACACGGTGACGGTCATCTTCGGTACGGCTCCTCTTGCGGAAAGTGAACAAACTAGACAGGTGACTGGCAACTGCTCGGGTCTTACGTTTCGCTTAAGTTCAGCGACCTTCGGGCCGCCAAAATTCCTGCCGGTCGAAGCCGCTCTCCGGCTGGTCCTGAAACCGACTCGGCCGGATTCGCTACGCTCCGGCCGGCTCCCGAACTGTGGTGGCCTGTCGGTCTCACAGACACTACACCTAGTGGCCGACAGTTCGAAGCCATACAACATGTTCTGAATAACATTTTTGAAATTCCCAGGTCGTAAGCTTGCCAGCAACCACGTCCACGGCGTGTCGCGCCAGACTTGACAGAACGTGTCGCGCCGCAGCACCAGATGTAGCACCAGCCACCGACAAGTCGGGGCGCCGCGCGGCGCAAGATCCCCCAACAGCAAAGCCGCCGGCCGGGTCGGGACGACCCAGCCGGCGGCAAGATTTTGCCGGAAAGCGGCGCGAACGGCAAAACGCGAAGACGAACCCTCAGCTGACCTCAATTGTGAGCTTGCCCACAATGTCGCGCAGCGCCTCGGCCACCTCCGCGTTCTCCCGCGGATGCTTGCCGTCGAACGCCTTGGACGGCACCGAGAGCTTGAGATCCTCGACCACGCGCGGCCCGGCGATGCCGAAGGACTTGCGCGTCTCGTCGTGCGCCCACACGCCGCCGTACTGTCCGAGCGCAGCGCCCACCACGGCCAGGGGCTTGTCCTTCAGCGCACCGTTGCCGAAGGGCCGCGACAGCCAGTCGATGGCGTTCTTCAACACGCCGGGGATGCTTCCGTTGTATTCGGGGGTGACCACCAGCGCGGCGTCGGCCTCGGCAGCCGCCGCCCGCAGGGCGACCACCGGCTCGGCCACGTCGGCGGTGTCGATGTCCTCGTTATAGAAGGGCAGCTCGCCCAGGCGGTCGAAGATCCGCAATTCCGCGCCGTCGGGCGCCTGCTCCACCGCCAGCTCCGCGAGCTGTCGGTTCACCGACGCCTCGCGCAGGCTTCCTACCAACACCAGAACCTTGACATCGGCCATGTTTCACCACTCCCTTGTTTCGCTTGGTCGTCTCACCCGATTCTTGCAACCATCAACCGGACTGTGGTCCGATTAATTCCACCTGAGTTAAAGTTCAGTTGTGGCAGCCTCCGACCGCCCGACCCAGCTCGCGGGCATCGACGCGGCACCACAGGAACGCGGGGATGCGGCCCGAAACCGCGCTCTCATCCTCGATGCCGCTCGCCGGCTCATCGCCGAACGGGGACCGGACGCGGTCAGCACCGACGATATCGCGGTGGAGGCCGGCGTCGGGAAGGGCACGGTGTTCCGAAGGTTCGGCAGCCGTGCGGGGCTGATGATGGTGCTGCTCGACGAGGACGAGACCGCCGAACAGGACGCCTTCATGTTCGGACCGCCCCCGCTGGGGCCCGGCGCGCCACCGCTGGAACGGCTGCTGGCCTACGGCGCGGATCGACTCCGGTTCGTGCACTGCCACCAGGCCCTGCTGTCCGATGCCATCCGGGAACCCGGCGTGCGCTACTCCGGCCCGTTCACCCTGCACCGCACCCACGTTCGGATGCTGCTGGAAACAGCGGGCACCACAGGCGATCTCGACGCACAGGCCGACGCCCTGATCGCCCTCTTGGACGCCGACTACCTGGCGCACCAACTGTCCCTCGGGCGCAGTCTCGATGCCCTGATCACCGCGTGGCAGGACACCGCCCGCAAGTTGTGCGGCCGCTAGCGCCATGACCACCTGGGTGCTCCACGTCGACCTGGACCAGTTCCTGGCCTCGGTGGAGCTGCGTCGGCACCCCGAACTCGAGGGCCTGCCCGTCATCGTCGGCGGCAGCGGTGATCCCACCGAGCCGCGCAAGGTGGTCACCTGCGCGTCGTATCAGGCACGCGAGTTCGGTGTCCACGCCGGGATGCCGCTGCGCACAGCAGCGCGCAAATGCCCCGACGCCACTTTCCTGCCGTCAGACCCGGATGCCTACGACGCGGCGTCCGAACAGGTGATGGGTCTGCTGCGCGATCTGGGGCACCCGCTCGAGGTCTGGGGTTGGGACGAGGCGTATCTGGGCGCCGACGTGCCGGATCCCGTCGAATTGGCCGAGCGCATCCGCACCGTGATCGCCGCCGAGACCGGGCTGTCCTGCTCGGTCGGCATCAGTGACAACAAACAGCGCGCCAAGGTCGCGACCGGGCTGGCCAAGCCTGCCGGCGTCTACATGCTCACCGAGGCCAACTGGATGTCGGTGATGGGTGACCGCCCGCCGGATGCGCTGTGGGGCGTCGGGCCCAAGACCACCAAAAAGCTTGCCACGCTGGGCATCACCACGGTTGCCGATCTGGCCGCCACCGATGCCACCGTGCTCACCGCGGCCTTCGGACCCAGCACCGGGCTGTGGATCCTGCTGCTGGCCAAAGGCGGCGGCGATACCGAGGTGAGCTCCGAGCCATGGATTCCGCGCTCACGCAGTCACGTCGTCACATTCGCCACCGATCTCACCGAGCGCGGCGAGATGGACGACGCGATCCGCGAGTTGGCCCGGCGAACGCTCGACGAGGTGGTCGAGCAGGGACGCATCGTCACCCGCGTGGCGGTCACGGTACGCACCGCGACGTTCTACACCCGCACCAAGATCCGCAAGCTCGGTTCGCCGAGCACGGACCCCGGACTCATCACCGACACCGCACTGGCGGTGTTCGACCAGTTCGAGCTGGACCGGCCGATCCGCCTGCTGGGTGTCCGGCTGGAGCTGTCCATGGACGATCTTCCCGCTGCCCCGAGTGTCACCGCCCACCAATAACCTCGACCCCATGTTGCAGACCATCGCGATTCGCGGCTACCGCTCACTGCGGGAGGTGATCCTGCCGCTGGCCGCACTCACGGTGGTCACCGGCGCCAACGGCACCGGCAAGTCATCGATCTACCGCGCATTGCGGTTACTGGCGGACTGCGGCCGGGGCCAGGTGATCGGCTCACTGGCCCGTGAGGGCGGCCTGCAGTCGGTCTTGTGGGCGGGCCCGGAACAGCCCAATGCGCAGACCCAGGGCACGGTCCGGACCCGCCCGGTGTCCCTCGAACTGGGCTTCGCCGCAGACGATTTCGGTTACCTGGTCGACCTGGGCCTGCCGCAGATGGCCGGCACGGGCCCGACGGCGTTCGCCCAGGACCCTGAGATCAAACGGGAGGTGGTGTTCGCGGGGCCGGTGCTGCGACCGGCGTCGACGCTGGTGAGCCGCACCCGCGACTATGCCGAGGTCGCGGCGCAATCGGGCCGGGGTTACGACGAGCTGACCCGCTCGCTGCCCAGCTATCACAGTGTGCTGGCCGAATACGCCCACCCACATGCACTTCCCGAGCTGTCCGCGGTCTCCGACCGCTTGCGTGATTGGCGGTTCTACGACGGCTTCCGGGTCGACGCCGGCGCCCCGGCCCGCCGGCCCCACGTCGGCACCCGGACCCCGGTGCTCTCCGATGACGGCGCCGACCTGGCCGCGGCGGTGCAGACGATCATCGAGGCCGGCTTCGACGACCTGGAACGCGCCGTGGCCGAGGCATTCGACGGCGCCACGGTGTCCGTCGCCGTCAACGACGGGCTGTTCGATCTGCAGCTACGCCAGCGCGGCATGCTGCGCCCCTTGCGGGCAGCCGAATTATCGGACGGCACACTACGTTTCCTGCTGTGGGCGACGGCACTGGCCAGCCCCCGGCCACCGTCGCTCATGGTGCTCAACGAGCCGGAGACCTCCCTGCATCCCGACCTGGTCCGGCCGCTGGCGTCGCTCATCAAAGCCGCCACGAAACAATCCCAGGTGGTGGTGGTGACGCATTCCCATGCCCTGCTCGATTTCCTGGACACCACACCGGCGGCCGACGAGGACCGGGGCGCCGCGATCGAGGTCGAGCTCTACAAGGAGTGGGGCGAGACGAAGGTCACCGGCTTCGGCATGCTCAACACGCCCTCCTGGCATTGGGGAAAACGCTAGCGCTGAGCGGTTTTCGGTCGCAGCGCGCGGCTGAACAACACGTTGACCTGACGCATCGCCACGCTGTAGGGCCACCATGCGACGCGCTTGAACGTGTACAGGGCGCGGATATCGGCCGAGGTGTAGATCAGGAAACGGTTGCGTCCCACCCCGGCCAGGATCTTGTCGGCGGCGCGTTCCGGAGAGATCGCATGGCCGGCGAACCGATCCACCCATTTCTGCACATTCGGATCCTCCCGGTCCACACCGGCGATCTGAACTGTTTGCACCAGGCCGGTTTTCACCGCGCCGGGCACCACGACCGACACCCCGATACGGTGCCGCGCCAGGTCGAATCGCAGCACTTCGCTCAGCCCACGCAACCCGTACTTGCTCGCACTGTAGGCGCTGTGCCATGGCAATGCGACGATCCCGGCGGCCGAGGACACGTTCACCAGGTGCCCGCCGCGGCGCGCCTGAACCATCGGCGGCAGGAACGTCTCGATCACGTGGATCGGGCCCATCAGGTTGACGTCGATCATCGAGCGCCAGTGCTGATGGGTGAGTTGGTCGACAGTCCCCCAGGCCGAGATCCCGGCGATGTTCATCACCAGGTCCATCGACGAATGCGCCGCGTGGATGTCGGCGCCGAAGGCTGCCACCTGGTCGTAGTCCGAGATGTCCAAGGCCCGGTGGGCCGGTACCTGGGCACCCAGGGCCCTGGCGTCGGCCACCGTCTGGGCCAGGCCCACCTCGTCGCGATCGGTCAGATAGAGCTCAGCGCCGCGGGCGGCCAGTGCCAGCGCGGTGGCCCGGCCGATTCCGCTCGCGGCGCCGGTGATCAAGCACTTCTTCCCCCGAAAGTCGGCCCGACCGTTACCCGCGGTATCGCTCCCCATAGCGGTGAACCTTACCTGTGACGCTAGGCGTCCTGGCCACCCCACAGTGCGTTGAGCCACAGTCGCTCGACCACGTCGAGCGCGCGCGCCGGATCGGTCCCCCGGCCGATGAAGGCCGAATCGTGCGACAGCGTCATCGCGGTGGTCGCCACGAGGGTGCGCACCAGCGCGGGAAGGTCGTCGGAAATGGGGCGGGCGCCTGAGTCCTGTTCGACGAGGCCGACGATCTGGCTGATCACCGCGTCCTCGAAATCGTTCATCAGATCGCGGATCTGCGCATCGGTGTTCTGCGCGACGGTGCAGGCCGCCATGATCGGGTCGTTGGTGGCGAAGACCGTGGCCGCGCTGCCGACCATCCGCTCGGCGAAGGCGGCCGGGGTCTCACCCGCCTCCCGGGGTGCGTAGTTGTGCGTCAACGCGGCCAGTTCTTCCATGGCATCCGCGAGGATCACGGCCAACACCGCGTACTTCGAATCGAAATAGAAGTAGAAGCCAGACCGGGCCACCCCGGCGCGCTCGCTGATGGTGCTCACCGACATGTCGGCGAACGACTGCTCCTCGAGCAGTTCCCGCACAGCCGCCACGATGGCCTCGCGCTGCCGGTCACCCCGGCTCCGACGGGCCTGCGGACGCCCGGTGGAGCCATTGCCGCTCCCCGGTATCGATTCGGCGGTCATGGCATTAGACCTTTGCACCCGCGACGCGCCAGATCAAAACTTGACATGCGTCAAGTCTGGCAGTCAGGATGGCCTCAAGTGGTGACATCGACCACATTTCGTCAGCCTTTTATGGTCAGGAGCGGCCCATGGCAACCATCAGCACCCCGCATTACCTGCTCGATCAGGCCAAGCGTCGGTTCACCCCGACGCCCAACACGCTGCCGGGCATGGGCGCCCTCGAGAAGCGCCTCAAGGCCAAGGACTGGGACCAGTTCGTGTTCGCAGAGCCGCCGGCCGGCAGTGGACTCAAGCCGATCCTGGGCGACTCCGGTTTGCCGATCATCGGCCACATGATCGAGATCTTCCGCGGCGGTCCTGACTTCATCCTGGAGCAATACCGCAAGAACGGCCCGCTCTACTACGCCCAGTCACCCGCGCTGTCGTCGGTGATGGCGTTGGGTCCCGACGCCACCCAGGCGGTCTTCTCCAACCGCAACAAGGATTTCTCGCAGCGCGCCTGGGATCCGGTGATCGGCCCGTTCTTCGAGGGCGGCCTGATGCTGCTCGACTTCGACGAGCACATGTTCCACCGCCGGATCATGCAGGAAGCGTTCACCCGCACCAGGCTCAGCGGCTACATCTCCCACATCGACTCGGTGGCTTCGGCCGTGCTCGCCGACGACTGGGCCGCCAACGACCCGCGGTTCCTCTTCCACCCCGCGATCAAGGAGCTCACGCTCGACATCGCCTCCGAAGTGTTCATGGGTGTCCCCGCCGGCACCGACCGGGCCCTGGTCACCACGATCAACAACGCGTTCACCACCACCACGCGGGCCGGCAACGCGATCGTCCGGACCTCGGTGCCGCCGCTGAAATGGTGGCGCGGTATCCAGGCCCGCAAGACGCTCGAGGACTACTTCGCCAGCCGCATCGGTGAGAAGCGGCAGTCGGAGAGCACCGACATGTTCAGCGTGCTGTGCCATTCCGCCGACGAGGACGGGCAGACCTTCACGGACGACCAGATCATCAGCCACATGATCTTCCTGATGATGGCCGCGCATGACACGTCGACCTCGACGATGACGACGATGGCCTACCACCTGGCGGCCAACCCGGAGTGGCAGGAGCGTCTGCGCGACGACTCCGCACGGATCGGCGACGGGCCGCTGGACTTCGAGTCGCTGGACAAGCTGGAGACCTACGACCTGGTGATCAACGAGTCGCTGCGCATGATGACGCCGCTGCCGTTCAACTTCCGCGAGGCTGTGCGCGACACCGAGTTGCTCGGCTACTTCATCCCGGCCGGGACGAGCGTGGTGACCTGGCCGTCGATCAACCACCGGCTGCCCGAGCTGTGGACCGACCCGGACAAGTTCGACCCGGAGCGGTTCGCCGAGCCGCGCAGCGAGCACAAGAGCCACCGCTACGCGTTCGCCCCGTTCGGTGGTGGCGCACACAAGTGCATCGGCATGGTGTTCGGCCAGTTGGAGATCAAGACGGTGATGCACCGGCTGCTGCGTCGGTACAAGCTGGAGCTGGCAAGCCCGGGCTACCAGCCGCGCTACGACTACGGCGGCATGCCGGTGCCGATCGACGGTATGCCGATCGTGCTGCGCCCGCTGCACTGAGTCGCTCGAAGGCCCACTGTCCAGTTGTGGCACGCTTTCGGAGGAATTCGCGTGCCACAACTGGCCATTCGACTTTGTCAGGCCGTCGCCAGAAACCGATTGCTCATCAGCCGGTTGGCACACGCGATCACGGCATGCAGCGCCGACCGTTCCGGATCGTCGTCGAGCCCCATGGCCCACTCGCTGTGCGTGCCGTCGCAGCCCTCGATGAAGGTCGCGGTCCGCCCGCCGATGGGCAACTGGTGAAACGACATGGTCTCCACGGTGATCCCGTGTGCGTAGAGCATCTCGGTGAGCGCGGCGATGGGTCCACTGGCCGCCACGGTCAACGTGCTGATGGTGTCACCCAGGGCCAGGGTGGCCTGGTAGTGGCGGGCCTGCGGCCCCAGCCTGCTGGCTGAACGCGCCGTGTCGGTGCAGATCCACTGCCCCAGTTTCAACGTGCCCGGGCCTGCCGCGTACTCGTCGAGGAACTGCTCCCAGGAGGCCGACTCACCGGCTTCGCGCAGACCACGCGGCAGCGGATTGGAGAAATGGGCGGCGAAAGAGGACGTGGCGCCCGATTGCGGTGCCGAGGAAGTGAGGTACATGTGCCGGTCTTCTCTGATCAGAGGAAGTGACCGACGAAGTAGCGAACGACCCACAGCGAGGGGTCGGTCCGGATCAGACCCCGCTGCGGGTTGCTACTACGAGTCGCCTTGGCACGTTGGCGATGCTAGACCCAGCGCGGCTGGTCATGCAAACACTTTTGACTCCGTAGTCTCGGCGGGGTGGATGGCTCATGAGCGTCGGTGAGGTTGTCCTGCTCGTCGTCGCCGGGATCTGCGGTGGACTGACCGGCAGCATCGCCGGCCTGGCCTCGGTGGCCACCTATCCCGCACTGCTGCTCATCGGCCTGCCTCCGGTCACCGCCAATGTGACCAACACCGTGGCGCTGGTGTTCAACGGCATCGGTTCGGTGCTGGGCTCCCGGCCCGAACTCGCCGGGCAGCGAGCCTGGATCAAACGGATCATCCCGATCGCGATCGCCGGCGGTGCGGTCGGGGCCGCGTTGCTGCTGTGCACTCCCGCCGAGGGCTTCGAGAAGGTGGTCCCGGCGCTCCTGGCGTTCGCGTCGGTGGCGATCCTGCTGCCGCGTGGCCGCCAGAAGCCGACGCGGGTGGCCGACCACCGGGAGCATCGGGTCAAGGTGGCCATCGAGGCCGGTGCGATCTTCCTGATCACCATCTACGGCGGCTACTTCGGTGCCGCGGCCGGGGTGCTGCTGCTGGCACTGCTGCTGCGGACCGGTGGAGCGACGCTCGCGCATGCCAACGCCGGCAAGAACGTGATCCTCGGCGTCGCCAATTCGGTTGCCGCGGTGGCTTTCATCGTGGTGGCCCCGGTGTACTGGCCGGCCGTCATCCCGTTGGGTGCCGGATGCCTGATCGGCTCGCGCCTCGGCCCGGTGATCGTGCGGCATGCGCCGGCCGCGCCGCTGCGATTCCTGATCGGCGCGGCGGGCGTGGCCCTCGCCGTCAAGCTCGCCGTCGACACCTACTGATTCCGGACGCGAAGATCCTCACTCGAACGGGTTGTCCCCCTTGGTGACCCGTGCCCCCAGTGCGAGAAGGTTCTCGGCCGAGGCGTGCAGTTGCTCACCGGCATCGCGGCTGGCCCGCCCGGCCAGGTACCGCGACCAGGTGCCTTCGATGACGATGCCGAGTTTGAAGCAGGCCAGCGCCACATACCAATCCAGCCGGTCGGTCTGACGCCCGCCGGCCGAACGGTAGGCCTCGATGAGTTCACTGCGGTGGGCCAGACCACCGAGGGCGGCCAGTGTCGACCCCGCGTTGATCGGATTCGGTTCGTCGGGCCAGCACACGAGCATCCACCCGAGATCGAGCAAGGGATCACCGATCGTGCACATCTCCCAGTCGATGAACGCGGCGAGCTCGGGCTTGTCCCGGCGCAGCAGGACGTTGTTGAGGTGGGCGTCGCCGTGCATGATGCCGGGTTCGGCGTCGGGCGGGCGGTTGTCCTCCAGCCACTGCGCCAACTCCCCCACGCCGCTCAACGACTCGGGCGAGTATCGCTCGTGCCGATAGCTGTCGAGTAGACCCAGGAACTGCGGAACCTGCCGGGCCAGAAAGGAACCGGGCCGGCGGATGGCGGCGAGTTCGCTGTTCTCCCAGACGACGTTGCCCAGTTCGGCCAGACTCCCGGCGTACGACAGGCCGACGCGGTAGCGCAGATCGGCGTCGTCCGCGTACTCCGGGCTCACATCTGTACCCGGATTGAACCCGTCGACCTCCTCCATCAGGTAGAACACCACGCCGATCACGTCGAGGTCGGTACACGCGGCGATGAAACCGGGATGCGGTACGGCCGAGCCCGCCAGGGTGCGCAGCACCGCGATTTCCCGCAGCATGGTCTTGTCGCTGGTGGGTCGGGGATGTAAAGGCGGCCGCCGCAACACCATTCGGCGGCCGTCGACGCTCATGCCCACCACGATGTTCTGGGTTCCCCCGGTCAGCGGCGCCACATCGGTCAAGGTTGTGCCGATGTGCTGGTCGCGCAGCCAGCGCCCGATGGCGTCCTGGTCGGTGGCACTGAGTGTCGGCAATTCCTGAACATGGTCGGGCATGCAGCCATGGTGCCAGCTGCCTGCTCCGCTCAGTGGGTGTTCGCCACTGTCAGCAGGTATTCCCAGGGCATCGAGGCACCGTCGAGGAACCGGTCGCCGAGCGCGGCGATGTCGGCGTCCAGTGCCGCAACGCGGTCGGCGTCGGCGGCGATGGCCCGGTAGGCCGAGATCGTCGGGCCGTAGTTGGCCTTGAAGTGGTCGCGGAAGGCCGCTCCGTCGGGGAACAACGCGACGTCGAGTTCCCGTCGCTCACAGGTCAACTCGCCGACCCGCTCACCCAGAAGACCACGTACGTAGTCCTCGTCTCCCCACCTCGGCGGCGGGGACACCCCGGGCGGCGGCGCGGGCACGTACGGCTTCATCGTGGCGAACAGTTGCCCGATGAAACCCTCTGGGGTCCAGGAGATCAGGCCGATCCGCCCACCCGGGCGGGTCACCCGCAGGAGTTCGTCGGCGGCCTGCTGATGGTGCGGAGCGAACATCACCCCGATGCAGGACAGCACGGCGTCGAACGAGGCGTCATCGAATGGCAACGCCTCGGCGTTGGCCTCGGCCCAGTCGATCCTGACTCCGGCCTCCGCGCTGAGGCGGCGGCCCTCTTCGACCAGTTCCGGGCACAGGTCGCTGGCGGTCACGCGCGCGCCCGCCGCCGCGGCGGGGATGGCGGCGTTGCCGGTGCCGGCCGCGACGTCGAGAACGCGGTCGCCGGGCCCGATGCCGCTGGCCGCGACCAGTACCGGGCCCAGTGGTCGCACGATATCGGCGGCGATCGCCGCGTAGTCACCCAGCGCCCACAGCGCCCGGTGTTTGGCCTCAAGTTCGCTGTCAGTGATCATGGTGTTCATCGTGATCTCGCCCGGTGCGGCAAATCCAGTACCAGATCTGTAGCGACCCCGGTTCTGAATCTGTACTGGCTTCCGGGCCCCGACAGCGGTGTACTTATGACACCGCACTCTTCGGGGAGGTAGATCGCCGATGTCGACGTACGGCCAGTTCTGTCCCGTGGCCAAGGCCATGGAGTTGCTCGACGAACGCTGGACCTTGCTGGTGGTCCGGGAACTCCTGCGCGGCAGCGCACACTTCAACGACCTCCGGCGTGGGGTACCGAAGATGTCACCGGCCCTGCTGTCGAAACGACTGAAGTCGCTGACCCGCGCCGGAGTGATCGAACGCATCGAGATCGACGGGCGGACAAGCTATTCCCTGACCCCGTGCGGGCAGGAACTCGCCGACGTGGTCGACGCGCTCGGTTCGTGGGGAGTGCGCTGGATCGGCGAACTCGGCGAGCAGGATCTCGATCCGCACCTGCTGATGTGGGACATGCGCCGCACCATTCCCATCGCCGAGTGGCCGCGTTCACGTACCACGGTCGCGTTCATCCTCGACGGCGTCGAACCCAAGGCGTCGCGGTGGTGGCTGACGGTGAGCGACGGCGAGGCCGACGTCTGCGATTTCGATCCTGGTTATGAGGTGGCCGGGACCGTGCAGACCGATCTGCGCACCCTGGTCGAGATCTGGCGCGGTGACGCCGGCTGGGCCCGCGCCGTGCTCGACGGCAGTGTCGCGCTGTCGGGATCCGCCGACGTCCGCCGAGCGATCCCGAAATGGCTGGGCCAGAGCACGGCCGCGGTGATTCCCCGCCCGGCCTGAGTCATCAGTCCAGGATGCGACGGGCGACGTTGGTGGTGACGAGGTCCAGGAGTTCATCGGCGCGCCCGGCGAGGATGGTGCGGATCGCGTAGAGCGAGAATCCCTTTGCCTGTTCGACGGTGATCGCCGGCGGTATCGACAGTTCTTGGCGCGCGGTGTGGACGTCGATGACGGCCGTGCCGTCGTGGGCGAAGGCATCGGCGATCGCGCGTTCGAGGTCTGCCGGTTCCGTGACCCGCCTGCCGAATACTCCCATGGCCTGAGCTACGGCGGCGAAGTCCGGGTTCACCAGTTCGGTACCGAAGGTGACGATGCCTGCGGCCTTCATCTCCAGCTCCACGAAGTTCAGCGACGAGTTGTTGAACACGATCAGCTTGACCGGCAGCTTGTTCTGGATCAGCGTCACGAGCTCGCCGAAGAGCATGGTCAGTCCGCCGTCCCCGGCCAGGGCGACCACCTGCCGGTTGGGGAACGCGGTCTGCGCGCCGATCGCGTGCGGCAGCGCATTGGCCATGGTGCCGTGGTTGAACGACCCGATCAGCCTGCGCCGCCCGTTCATGGTCAGGTACCGGGCCGCCCACACCACGGGGGACCCGACGTCGCAGGTGAACACCGCGTCGTCGGACGCCAGCCGGTTGGCAAGAGCAGCAACATATTCCGGCCGGATCGGGGTCTTGTCGCGGTCGTTGACGGCCAGCGAGTCGAGCGTGGCGCGGGTCTTGCGGTAATGGCGCAGCGACCGGTCGAGGTGGTCGCGATTGTTTTTCGGCCGTAACAGCGGCTGCAACGCGGCCAGGGTGTCGGCGACGCTGCCGCGCAAGCCCAGATCGATCGGCGTGCGGCGGCCGAGGTGGCGACCGCGGATGTCGACCTGGATGACGGTGGCACCCTCTGGATAGAACTGCTGGTACGGGAAGTCGGTGCCCAGCATCAACAGGGTGTCGGCCTCCTTGATGGCCTTGTAGCCGGAGGCGAAGCCGAGCAGTCCCGTCATGCCGACGTCGAACGGGTTGTCGTACTCGATGAATTCCTTGCCGCGTAGTGCGTGAACGATCGGAGCCTGCAGGGTCGACGCCAGCTCGATCAGGGCGTCGTGGGCACCGGCCACGCCCGCGCCGCCCAGGATGGTGACTCGCTCGGCGGCGTTGAGGATGTCGGCGGCGCGGCGCACCGATTCGTCGTCGGGACGCACGATCGACCGGGTGGGCCGCACCGGGCGCGTGGTCCATCCGGTCTCCCCCGCACGCTGCAGGAAGATCTCGCCGGGGATGACGACGACGGCGACACCGTTTTCCTCGACCGCTGCCCGCATCGCCATCTCGAGGATGCGCGGTGCCATCTCAGGAGTGCTGACCAGTTCGCAGTAGATGCTGCACTCACGGAACAGCTCCTGCGGGTGGGTTTCCTGGAAGTACTCCGACCCGATCTCGGTACGCGGAATGTGGGCGGCGATGGCCAGCACGGGCACGCGGCTGCGCTGCGCGTCGAACAGTCCGTTGATCAGGTGCAGGTTGCCCGGGCCGCAACTGCCCGCGCACACGGCCAACTGACCGGTCAGTGCCGCGTCGGCGGCCGCCGCGAACGCCGCGGTCTCTTCGTGCCGGACGTGCTGCCAGGTGATCTCGCCACTGCGGCGGATGGCGTCGGTGAAGCCGTTGAGGCTGTCACCGGGAAGGCCGTAGACCCGCCGTACCCCGCTCAGTGTCAGTGCGGAGATGACTTGGTCTGCAATGGTCGCCATCACGCCTCCCGGTATGCGATTCCGGCGTGATCGGTGACGCGGGCGCGCCCTCGATCACGCCGGAATTCACTCTACTTGGGGGCGAATCGCTGACCGGCGTCCAAACGGAGGCACTGGCCGTTGAGCATCGGGTTCTCGGCGATCGCCACAGCGAGCTTGGCGTACTCCTCGGGCTTGCCCAGACGCTTGGGGAATGCGGCGTCCTTGGTCAGCACGGCGGCGAACTCGTCGGGAATGCCCTCGGTCAGACCGGTGGCGAACAGGCTCGGCGCGATGGCCAGGACCCGGATGCCCAGGCTGCCGAGGTCGCGCGCCATGGTCAGGCACATGCCGGCGATCGCGGCCTTGGAGGCGGTGTAGGCGACCTGGCCGATCTGCCCTTCGAACGCGGCGATGGAGGCGGTGTTGATGATGACGCCGCGCTCCTCTGCCTCGGCATCGACCGGCTCGTTCTTGCTCATGTGCCAGGCCGCGAGCCGGCTGATGTTGAACGTGCCGATCAGGTTGAGGTCGATGGTGGAGCGGAACGAATCCAGGCTGTGCGGGCCGTCCTTCTTGATCGTGCGCTCACCGATGCCGCCACCTGCGGTGGTGACGATGATGTGCAGGCCGCCCAAGGCCGCGACGGCCTCTTCCAGCACCTTCTCGGTGCCGTCGAAGTCGGTGACGTCGACGGCGAAGAAGGAGCCACCGATCGCGTCGGCCACTTCCTGGCCCTTGGATTGCGGTCGGTCCAGCACTGCCACGCTGGCGCCGCGCTTGGCCAATGCCTCGGCGGTGGCGCGGCCAAAGCCGGACGCGCCGCCGACGACGATCGCCTTCTTGCCTTCGATCTCCATCTAGCTCCCTTTCCAAAAATGACCGAAATCGTAAAGCAACCTATCTCATCGAGCCTTCCCGTAAGCCTTTCGGGTTCGATGCGCTGGTCCCCTGGGCCACCCCTTGCACCGCGACGGTGCGTGTTTGTCCCCCGACACGCCGGATTCTGTCGACACGCAGCGCACGCTCGTCGTCGACGAGCGTGCGTAAATCACTCGACGCCGCCACCGAGACCGAATAGGTTCGCCTGCCATGACCCCCGCCGAGCAATGGCGCGACCGACTCCGCCAGTCCCTGCTGTCGGCACGGAAGGCCCGCGACACCAGCAGCGTCTCCGCGATCCGATCGGCGCTGAGCGCCATCGACAATGCCGAGACGCCACAGGCCGATCAGACCGACACCCGCATCGGCGGAGCGATCGCCGGGGCCGTGTCAGGGGTGGGCTCGACCGAGGTCGCCCGCCGGGTGCTGAGCGACGCCGAGATTCGCGCTCTTGTCCAGGCCGAGGTCGATGAACGGCGCACGGCGGCCGACGAATACATCGCAAACGGACATCACGAACGGGCTGCGGACCTGCAATCGCAGGCCGCGGTGTTGATGCAACTCCTCGGTCAAACCCCGGAGGGTGTCTGACCCCCGTGGCACGCTGAGGACGTGTTGCTCGCCGACGTCGCGTCCGCATCCTCCGATATTGCCGGGGCCTCGGCGCGGTTGGCCAAGATCGACCGCATTGCCACCCTGCTCGCCGCGACCGCGGCGGACGGTGACGCCCTGGCGGTGGCGGTGACGGTGTCCTGGCTGTCCGGCGAGTTGCCGCAGCGTCAGATCGGTGTCGGGTGGGCCGCATTGCGTTCACTTCCGACGCCCGCAGAGGTCCCGACGTTGACCATCACCGGCGTCGACACCGCATTCACCGAGATCAAGGGAATCGCAGGCAAGGGCTCACAAGCTCTGCGCGCCGATTCGGTGCGCACCCTGTTCGCGGCAGCCACCGACGCCGAACAGACCTTCCTCCGGCGTCTGTTGGGCGGTGAACTACGTCAGGGCGCTCTGGCCGGGGTGATGGCCGACGCGGTGGCCAAGGCATCCGGCGTCCCCGTAGCCGAGGTCCGGCGCGCGGCCATGCTCGCCGGCGATCTGCCCGCGGTGGCCGCCGCAGCGCTGACCGGCGGCCGATCCGCCCTGACCGAGTTCCAGCTGCAGGTCGGTCGCCCGGTCGGGCCGATGCTCGCCCAGACCGCGACAGGTGTCGCCGATGCGCTCGAACGGCTCGGCGGTACCGCGATTCTGGAGGCCAAGCTGGACGGTGCCCGCGTGCAGATCCATCGCAATGGATCGAAGGTGTCGGTGTACACCCGCAGCCTCGACGACGTCACCCACCGACTGCCCGAGGTGGTCGAAGCGACGCTCGCGTTGTCGGCCACCGATCTGATCGCGGACGCCGAGGCCATCGCCCTGCGGCCCGATGGACGCCCGCACCCCTTTCAGGTCACCGCCGCCCGGTTCGGCCGCAAGACGCCGAACGATCTCGAACCGCTGTCGGTCTTCTTCTTCGATCTGCTCCACGTCGACGGCCGGGATCTGCTCGATCTGCCCACCGAACAGCGGTTGGCGTCCCTGGACGCACTGGTTCCACAAGACCGGAGCGTCGACCGCGTCGTCACCACCGACGCGGACGTGGCGCAGCAGTTCCTGGACCGCACCCTAGGGGCCGGCCACGAGGGAGTGATGGCGAAGTCCCCGTCGGCGCCCTACGAGGCCGGCCGCCGCGGCGCCGGCTGGCTCAAGGTCAAACCGGTGCACACGCTGGACCTGGTGGTGCTGGCCGTCGAACGCGGGTCGGGGCGGCGCAGCGGCAAGCTGTCCAACATTCACCTGGGTGCCCGGGACCCGGACACCGGCGGATACGTGATGCTGGGTAAGACATTCAAGGGCATGACCGACGCGATGCTGGCGTGGCAGACCGAGCGCTTCACCCAACTGCAGGTCGACGACAACGGCTGGGTGGTGACGGTCCGTCCAGAGCAGGTCGTGGAGATCGCCTTCGACGGCGTCCAGCGGTCGAGCCGTTATCCGGGTGGGGTTGCCCTGCGTTTCGCGCGGGTGCTGCGGTACCGGGACGACAAGACCCCGGATCAGGCAGACACGATCGACGCGGTGCGCGCCTACCTCACCTGACCTGCGCCCGGATTCCCGGCTACGGTTCGGAAACCGGGATTCGATGCCACACGCTTTGGCTCGATGAAAAGATCATCACGACGCGTATGACACAGGGCGAGCGAGGAGAGACCGTGGCAACACCGGACGCCCCACCGGCGGACCGCATCGAGGAGCACGACGGCGACGTCACCTATATCCGCACCGACAAAGACCTTCCGCCGGTGGCGATCATCGACCGCTCTCCGATCACGGCCAAGCACAAGGCGATCTTCGCGATCGTCGCGGTGCTGGGCGCGGTGGCCTGGGCGGTGATCGCCTTCTTCCGCGGGGAGACCGTCAACGCGGTCTGGTTCGTGATCGCCGCGATCTGCACCTACGTGATCGGCTTCCGGTTCTACGCCCGGCTGATCGAGATGAAGATCGTCCGGCCGCGTGACGACAATGCCACTCCGGCAGAGCTTTTCGACAACGGCACGGATTACATGCCGACGGACCGGCGGGTGCTGTTCGGTCACCACTTCGCCGCGATCGCCGGTGCGGGCCCGCTGGTCGGCCCGGTGCTGGCCATGCAGATGGGCTATCTGCCCGGCACGATCTGGATCATCATCGGCGCCGTCGTGGCCGGCTGCGTCCAGGACTACCTGGTGTTGTCCATCTCGGTGCGCCGCCGCGGCCGCTCGCTCGGGCAGATGGCGCGCGACGAGCTCGGCGTGGTCGGTGGTGTGGCGGCCATCGTCGGTGTGCTGGTCATCATGGTGATCCTGCTGGCCGTGTTGGCCCTGGTGGTGGTCAATGCGCTGGCCGAAAGCCCCTGGGGCGTCTTCTCGATCGCGATGACCATCCCGATCGCCATCTTCATGGGCCTGTACCTGCGCTTCCTGCGTCCCGGGCGGGTCTCGGAAGTCTCGCTCATCGGTGTCGCACTGCTGCTGCTCGCGGTGGTCTCCGGCGGCTGGGTGGCCGAAACATCCTGGGGCGCGGACTGGTTCACGCTCTCGAAGGTCACCCTGTCGTGGTGCATCATCATCTACGGCCTGGCCGCGTCGGTGCTGCCGGTGTGGTTCCTGCTGGCTCCGCGTGATTACCTGTCGACGTTCATGAAGGTCGGCACCATCGCCCTGTTGGCCGTCGGCATCCTGATCGCCCGGCCGGTGATGCAGGCACCGGCGATCTCGCAGTTCGCCACCAGCGGCACCGGCCCGGTGTTCGCCGGCTCGTTGTTCCCGTTCCTGTTCATCACCATCGCCTGCGGCGCGCTGTCGGGCTTTCACTCGCTGATCTCCTCGGGCACCACGCCCAAGCTGCTGGAGAAGGAAAGCCAGATGCGGTTGATCGGCTACGGCGGCATGCTCACCGAGTCGTTCGTCGCGATCATGGCGCTGATCACCGCGGCGATCCTCAACCAGCATCTGTACTTCGCGATCAATGCGCCGACGGCACAAACCGGCACCACCGCGCAGACCGCCGCCGACTACGTCAACGGCCTTGGCCTGTCCGGGCAGCCCATCACCGCTCAGGAGATCACCGCGGCAGCCGAAGGCGTCGGCGAACATTCGATCGTGTCGCGCACCGGCGGCGCACCCACCCTGGCGTTCGGCATGTCCGAGGTGCTGCACCAGGTCTTCGGCGGAGCGAGCCTCAAGGCCTTCTGGTACCACTTCGCGATCATGTTCGAGGCGCTGTTCATCCTGACCACGGTCGATGCGGGTACCCGTGTCGCGCGGTTCATGCTGTCGGACGGCCTGGGCAATCTCGGTGGGCCGCTGAAGAAACTCCGCAACCCCAGCTGGCGGGCGGGCGCCTGGGCCTGCAGCGTCATCGTCGTCGCCGCGTGGGGTTCGATTCTGCTGATGGGCGTCACCGACCCCTTGGGCGGCATCAACACCTTGTTCCCGCTGTTCGGCATCGCCAACCAGCTATTGGCCGCGATCGCGCTGACGGTGGTCACCGTGGTGGTGATCAAACGCGGATTGGTGAAGTGGGCCTGGATTCCAGGTGTTCCGCTGCTGTGGGATCTGACCGTGACGATGACGGCGTCGTGGCAGAAGATCTTCTCCGCTGACCCGAAAGTCGGTTACTGGAAGCAGCATTCGCAGTACGTCGCGGCTCAGGAGGCCGGTAAGTCCACCTTCGGCGCGGCGAAGAACCCCGATCAGATCGATGCGGTCATTCGTAACACGTTCATCCAAGGCACCCTGTCGGTGGTGTTCGCGGTACTGGTGCTCATCGTATTCATCGCGGGCGTGGTGATGGCACTGCAGGCACTGCGCGGCGCCGGCCGGCCGCTGGCGGTGGACGAGGAGGTGCCGTCGCGCATCTTCGCCCCGTCAGGATTGATCGCCACCTCGGTCGAGAAGGAGGTGCAGAAGCAGTGGGACGCCTTGCCCGGAGCACACGCCAGGCCGCACGCCACGTCGGGTGGTACTGGTCAACATTGATGGGCGACAACCACTATCGGCGCTACGTCGCTCACCGGGAACGCACCCATCCCGGTGAGCCGGTGCTGTCCGAGCGGGATTATTGGAAGATGCGGCACCGCAATACGGAGGCCAATCCCGGCGCACGCTGCTGCTGACCGGGCAATCTGTCCATCGTCTGGCTCTGAGGTTGGCACCCGGGCTAAACTGTTGCCATTACGGTAAGGCCGTCATGAATGGAGCGGGTTCGTGAACAAAGACGACATGATCCTGATCAGCGTGGACGATCACATTGTCGAACCACCTGACATGTTCAAGAACCACCTGCCGAAGAAGTACGCCGACGAGGCACCACGTCTGGTGCACAACCCTGACGGCAGCGACACCTGGCAGTTCCGCGACATCGTCATTCCCAACGTCGCGTTGAATGCGGTCGCCGGGCGCCCCAAGGAGGAGTACGGGCTCGAACCCCAGGGCCTCGACGAGATCCGCAAGGGTTGCTACAACGTCGATGAGCGCGTCAAGGACATGAACGCCGGCGGCATCCTCGGCTCGATCTGCTTCCCGTCCTTCCCCGGGTTCGCCGGACGCTTGTTCGCGACCGAGGACCCGGAGTTCTCGCTGGCGCTGGTGCAGGCCTACAACGACTGGCACATCGACGAATGGTGCGGCGCCTATCCGGCGCGCTTCATTCCGATGGCGCTGCCGGTCATCTGGGACGCCGAGGCCTGCGCTGATGAGGTGCGCCGGGTCTCGAAGAAGGGCGTGCACGCGCTGACGTTCACCGAGAACCCAGCAGCGATGGGCTACCCCAGCTTCCATGACGACTACTGGACTCCGCTGTGGAAGGCGTTGTGCGACACCAACACTGTGCTCAACGTGCACATCGGCTCGTCGGGCAAGCTGGCCATCACCGCACCCGACGCACCGCTGGACGTGATGATCACCCTGCAGCCGATGAACATCGTGCAGGCCGCCGCGGACCTGTTGTGGTCCAAGCCCATCAAGGACTACCCCGATCTCAAGATCGGGCTGTCCGAGGGCGGCACGGGCTGGATTCCCTACTTCCTGGAGCGCGTCGACCGGACCTACGAGATGCACTCGACCTGGACCCATCAGAACTTCGGCGGCAAGCTGCCCAGCGAGGTGTTCCGGGAGCACTTCCTGACCTGCTTCATCTCCGACCCGGTCGGCGTGACCCTGCGCGACAAGATCGGCGTCGACAACATCGCCTGGGAAGCCGACTACCCGCACAGCGACTCGATGTGGCCGGGTGCCCCCGAGGAGTTGTGGGACGTGTTGACCGAGAACAACGTGCCGGACGACGAGATCAACAAGATGACGCACGAGAACGCCATGCGCTGGTACTCGTTCGATCCGTTCACCCACATCTCACGGGAGCAGGCCACCGTCGGCGCGCTGCGTAAAGCCGCTGAGGGTCATGATGTTTCGATTCAGGCGCTGAGCCATCACGAGCAGGGCACCCGCGGTGACGCGCTGCACGCGGCGGCCCGCGGCAACTCCGGGTCCGAGTAGTCATCTTCTACCGCGAGCAGACGCAAAACCCCCTGGAATCACGGGATTTTAGGGGGTTTCACGTCTGCTCGCGGTCCTATGTGAGCGAGTAACGCACCGGCAGGTGCTTGAGCCCGCCGACGAACGTCGTGGCCATGTGCTGCGGTGCGCCGGCGAGTTCAGCGGACCGTAGCCGCGGCAGCAGCTCGGAGAAGAAGCTGTTGATCTCCATCCGGGCCAGTGCGGCGCCGAGACAGAAATGCACACCGTAGCCGAACGCGATGTGTTTGTTGGGATCTCGCCCGACATCGAAGCGGAACGGGTCGACGAAGACGTCCTCATCGCGATTACCCGACACATAGGACAGCAGCACCGACTCGCCCTTCGCGACCCGCACACCGCGAATCTCGTAGTCCTGCTGCGCGGTGCGCATGAATTCCTTGACCGGTGTCGTCC
This sequence comes from Mycolicibacterium boenickei, assembly GCF_010731295.1. Classification (NCBI taxonomy): domain Bacteria; kingdom Bacillati; phylum Actinomycetota; class Actinomycetes; order Mycobacteriales; family Mycobacteriaceae; genus Mycobacterium; species Mycolicibacterium boenickei. The sequence continues at coordinate 5,480,830 of NZ_AP022579.1, forward strand.
ACCGGACCATCTCCTCGACCGCCAGCGGCATCAGACTCATGTCGTTCTGCAGCCGGGCCAGTTGGTCGGGGTTCTGCAGTAGCGCGTGCATGCCGCCGGAGATGCTGGCGCTGCTGGTGTCGTGGCCGGCGGCGGCGATGATCGCGTAATAGGAGACCGTGTCGATATCGGACAGCGGCTCCCCGTTGAGGGTGGCGTTGGCGATCGTCGAAGCCAGGTCATCGGTCGGATCGGCCCGACGCGAAGCGGTCAGTTCGGTGAAGTACTGGAACATCTCGAGCAGCGCCATGCCCTGCTCTTCCATGCTGGTACCGCGCTTGAACTCGTCGTCGTCACTGCCGAACAGCTCCTGGGTGAGCTTGAGCATGAACCCGAAGTCGGACTCGGGCACGCCGAGCAGCGTCATGATCATGTACAGCGGATAGTTCACGGCGACCTGCTGCACGAAGTCGCATTCCGGACCTTCATCGACCATCCTGTCGACGAACCGCTTGGCCAGTTCGTCGGCACGATCCTTCAACGCGCGCATGGCCTTCGGCCGAAACCAGTTGGCTCCGATGGCCCGCAGGTCGCGGTGCAGTGGGTCGTCGGTGTGGATCAACGTGCGGATGCCGATCGCGGCCTGCTGCTCATCGCCCTCACGCGTTACCAGTACCGGTCGCGGCGAGTTGGTGAAGATGTCGTTGGCGCGCTCGATCTCCATGATGTCCGCGTGCTTGGTGATCGCCCAGAACGGGGCGTAGTCGGGCACCTCGACCCAGGACACCGGGGCGTTCGCCCGCAGGTGGGTCAACGCCGTATGCAATGTCGCCTCGTCGGCATATGCCGATGGATCGGCGAACATCCTGGCGACATCGTCGACGGTGCGGACGGTCATACGTTGCTCCTCACTGGCGGGCATTCGCGAAACTCCTGCAGTACCGCGTTCACGGTTTCCGGGGATACCGCGGCGGGAAAGCCCGGGAGCACCCGGTCGATGACGCCGTCGCAGCGGCGCCGCAACGCCGCGGCCAGTTCGGGGATCGGGGCCACCACGGCGAAGGTGCCGAGCACCTCGTCGTCGATGAGTTGGCCCATCGCGTCCCACTCGCCGGCCAGCGACAGCCGGTGCAGTTCGGTATGCCGATCTTCCCAGCCGTGCAGTTCCAGGACTTTGCGGTAGGCCGGGGTCGAGCCGTAGAACGCGAGCTGTTTGCGGGTCGCGACCGACGCCGCGGCCATCTCCTGTTCGTCGGCGCCGGTGACCAGGAAGACCGGGCAGGACAGCTCGAAGTCACCGCGGTCACGCCCGCTGCGATCCATGCCGCGCTGCAACGCCACCGTGGTCACCTCGTCGAGATAGCGCCGGGTGGTGAACGCGTGAGCAAGCAGACCGTCGGCCATCTCGCCGCACACTTCGGTCATCAGTTCACCCACGGCGGCAAGGAACACCTTGGGGAACGGCAGCGCCGACGGCTCCGGGGTGAACATCGGCGTCATGATCTTGTGGGTGTAGAACTCGCCCTCGAACCGCAGCTTGGTCCCGTCGCGCCAACAGCTCCAAATCGCCTGCAGCGCTTCGATGTACTCGCGCATGCGGCGCGCCGGGTGACTCCACGGCATGCTGAACCGTTTCTCGATGTGCGGTTGGATCTGGGTCCCCAATCCGAGAATGAAACGGCCACCCGAGTAGGTCTGCAGGTCCCAGCCGAGCTGGGCCGTGGTCATCGGATTGCGTGCGAAGGCCACCGCGATGCTGGTGCCGATCTGGATCCGCTCGGTGTGCTCGGCGGCAATGGCCAGGGGCAGGAACGGGTCATGGTTGATCTCACCGGTCCAGCACCCGTCGTAGCCGTGGGCCTCCAGGTCGCGGGCGATCTGCGGGACCTCGGCAAGCCGACTGGGAATGCCGCGGTCAACCTTGACGGCGCGGGCAACCGGTTCACTCATCGGCGGCGCGTTCCTTTGCCAGCTTGTTCCCCCGCGCAAAACCTGACCACCTGGTCGACGCTACAGTAAGCAATTCAGTATGGTCAACGAGGTTAGGCTACAAGCCAACCGCCGGTTCGAGAAGTGGAGACACAATGACCAACGACCCCGAGTGGAAGGAAACGCTCGAGGACCTCGTCCGCCGGCGCGAACACGCATTCGGCATGGGTGGTCCCGAACGACTGGCCAAACACCACGGCAAGGGCAAACTCGATGCCCGGGCCCGGATCGCGCGGCTGCTCGATCCGGGCACCTTCCAGGAATTCGGCACGCTGGTCGGCGGTGACATCGCCTCTGACGGGCTGGTCGCCGGTTCGGGCCGCGTCGACGGCACGCCGGTGATGGTGGGCGCCGAGGATTTCACCACACTGGCCGGCAGCATCGGGCCTGGCGGTAACGCCAAACGCTACCGGCTCGCCGAACTGGCGCTACGCAACAAGATTCCGCTGGTGATGCTGTTGGAGGGCGCCGGTTTTCGCCCCAGCGGCGAGCACTACGGGCGCACCCCCACCGACCTCATCGCCCAGGCGAAATGCTCAGGGAAGGTGCCCACCGTATCGGCGATTCTCGGCCCGTCGGCGGGCCACGGCGCGCTGGTGGCGCCGGTGTGCGACTTCACCATCATGAGCCAGCAGGGCGCCATCTTCACCGCGGGACCGCCTGTGGTGAAAGAGTCGACCGGAGAGGACATCTCGAAGGAAGATCTCGGCGGCCCGAATGTCGCACTGGCGAGTGGCGTGATCCACAACTACGCCGAGGACGACGAGACCGTAATCGACGACATCCGCCGCTACCTGTCCTACTTCCCGTCGAGCGCATGGTCGTATCCGCCCACCCGCCTCGCCGATGACACCGCCGAGCCACGACCCACCCCCGAACTTCTCGACATCATTTCGCGCGACAACCGCCGCATCTACGACATGCGCGCCGTGCTCGACGAGGTCTTCGACCGGCCTGACTGGTTCGAGGTCCAGCCGAAGTTCGGCCGCGCCATCATCTGTGCGCTCGCGCACCTGGGCGGCTATCCGGTTGCGGTGGTGGCCAATCAACCGCAGGTGATGGCCGGTTCGATCGACGCCGACGCGGCCGACAAGGCCGCCCACTTCATCTCGGTCGCCGACTCGTTCCACCTACCGATCGTGTTCCTCGCCGACAACCCCGGCATGCTCCCGGGCAGCCAGTCCGAGCGCAGCGGGGTATTACGCAGCGGCGCACGCATGTTCGCCGCACAGACCGCCGCGACCACGCTCAAGCTGCACGTGACGCTGCGCAAGGCGTTCGGCTTCGGCTCGATGGTGATGTCGCTCTTGGGTTTCGACGACCAGGTGGCCACCTTCGCCTATCCCGGAGCCACGATGGGCGCGATGGGCGCGGCCGCGCTGAGCGCCGCGACCCACGCCGGCGAGGACTACGCCGAGGTACTCAAACGGATGGAACTCGAAGCGTCCTTCCGGTCGGCGGGTCACCTCGGCTTCGATGAGCTCATCTCCCCCGAGGAGACCCGCAACGCGCTGCTGGTCACCCTGCAGCATGGCATCTTCAGCCGTCAGGCGGTCGCCGAGCCGGTGTCCCGCACCCTGATCATGCCGTAACCCCGCACCGCGAGCGTGCGCGTCTGCCGGTCGACACGCCGTGTACCGCCGACAGTTTGCGCACCCTCGCGCCGCCTGCGTTCTATTTCCGCTTCCCGGTGATGCCTACCTGGCCCGGTATTCGGTGACGATCGGCTCCAGCTCGTCGGGTGTGGCCCCGTGCATGATCACGGCGTCAGCACCGTAGTCGAACTCTTTGCGGATGCGGTCGACGCATTGGCGTGCCGATCCGGTGGCCGACGGTTCCAGCCACTCGTCGGGGATCAGCGTGGCGATGTGTTCGATCTGCTCGGCGCTGGCCTTGTGGTCGATGCCGCCGGGAATCGACGTGACGACGGAATCCTCTCGGAATCGTTGCAGCACAGCCGGATCCCAATTGTTGGTACTGACCAGCAGGTCGCCGTAGCCCTGCAGGTAGGTGGCGAGGCGGGCCACGGTTTTCTTCAGCCGCAGCTCCTCGGGCAGATGATCGCCGACGGTGGCGAAGCAGGACCAGACCCGCACGCTGTCAGGATCCCGGCCGGCCTGTTCAGCGGCTTCCTTGACGGTCTTGACCGCGCGCTGCAGCGTCTCCGGGGTGAAGTACGTGTGCAGGATGACGTCGTCGAACTCCCGGCCGCCCAACGCAAGTGTCTGCGGTCCGAATGCGACGATCGCCAGCCGGATGTCCTCGTTGAAGTCGGGGTCGAGGAACAGCACCTGATACTTGCCGATCGGCCCGTCGTGGTTGAGAACCACCTCGCCGTGCCACAGCCTGCGCATCACCTGCGCGAAATCCTCCATCTGGGCGGTGGTCACCGCGGGCACCCCGAACGCGTTGTACATCGCGGCGATCCCGCGACCGATGCCCAAGGTGAACCGGCCCCGCGACAGCCGGTGCATCGTGGTGGCCCACGATCCGGTGATCAGCGGATGGCGGGTGTTGTGATTGGTTGCCGCCGTGGCGATCTGCATGCGATCCGTGACCGCGCAGGCAGCGCCGACGAGCGAGGATGCCTCCTTGACGTTCCACCGTTCGGAGATGAACGCAGTACCGAAGCCGAGTTCCTCGCCACGGCGCGCCTCGTCCATCAGCGTGGCCGGGCCCTCACCACCGGCACCGGCCAGCAGGTAGTAGCCAAGTTCATCCAGCACCCGTTCGGTCATTTCGGCTCCTCGCGCAAGCGCTCGTCGGTCACGCCCAAACTCCTTGTTTGTAGCCACAATTCCACACTTCGGTGATCCGGCCGTCGACAACGCGGAAGATCTCCATGCTGCTGATCGTCATGGCGTTGCCGTCCGGGAACGTCATCGGGGATTCGTACACGATCGCGACATGTTCGCCGTCGTCGCCCGCGACGATCAGGTTCAGATCGAACCGGATGGACTCGAACATCGCCCAGTGGTCGATCACCCGGTTGACGGCCTCTTCATGGGTGAGCACCTTCGCCTCACCGACGTCGTGGCGGGTGACGGTGTCCCCCAACAGTTCGTCGGCAAGGACGAAGTCCTTCTCGTTCCAGACCACCCAGTTGTATTGCTCCACGACCTCACGTGCAGTCCGGACGGTCACGCGAACACCTCCAATGCATCGATGTCTTCGATGGCCGCGACGGCGCGGTCGATGAGCGTGAGACACAGTTGCCGGGACCGTTCGGGGGCGACGTCCCAGGTGAGCAGGGCGACCACCGGCATATACAGCAACAGGGCGGTCGCGAAACGGTAGTGCCGCCAGGCCTCGTCGAACGGGTATCCGGAAACCAGGCTGACGTATTCACGCACCAGTTCCTCGTCGTGACCGCGACGAACTTCGGTGGGCAATCCCTGACTGACCAGGTAGGCGATGTCCGCCGCCCCCGCGCCGCGGACGGTCAGCTGAAAGTCGACCACCTTGAGCGCGTCGTCGCGGAAGAACATGTTGTCGGCGCGGATGTCTCCGTGCAGCAACATGTTCCGATCCGAGAGTGCGGCCAGCGCGACAGGTGCCAGTTCGGTGAACCGTTCGGCGAAATACGCGACCGACTCCGGCACGGGCCGGCCGCTGTGGTCCCGGTAAAGCTGCCATCCGGGCGCGAAGGCGGGCAGGAGCAGGTCTCGCGTCATCGAGCTGTCGATGCTCGGAAATTCCCGCAGCACAATGTCCTCGACGCCTGCTGACCACGTGTGTAGACCGGCCAGCTGGTGAATAGCCAGCTGCGCACGCGGGAGTGACAGCCCGGCCAGATGGTCAGCGTTCTCCCAGTCCTGCAGATCTTCCAGGACGAGCACGAAGTCCGGGCCGGACATCCGCGCCACGTAGCAGCGCGGCGTGGCGATGGGCGCATTCGGCGCGATGTGCCGGTAGAAGTACAACTCGCGCTGATAGCCGCCGAGCATCTCCATCCCGCCGCGCGCCAGCGAGTCAGCCGGCAGCTTGACGATCAAAGTCTTTGGCACATCGCCAGATCCGTTGAGATAGATCCGGTACAGCGCCGCGGAGAAGCCGGTGTCCAGGGCAATGCGCTCGGCCCGTACCGCCGTCACGTGCACACCCAGCGCTTCGGTCAACCAGGGTGCGGTGACCTCACCGATGCCTGTGGGCACCGGTTCGGACACGGGCACTGCGACTGATGTCATCGTTGACCTCCGCAGACAAATTTGACGCTGAGCAACTAAGTTAGTTGTCGACCGTCTAATATGCAAGGGTGCCTTCGCCTACCCAGGGGCTCACCCAGCCCGAGCGCGTAGAGCAGTCTTCACGCCGACTGCTGCAAGCCGCCGCCGAGTTGATCGTCGAAAAGGGCTGGGAAGCAACGACTGCTGCCGAGATCGGACGGCGCGCCGGGTACAGCCGGGCCATGGTGCACGCCCGCTACGGCAGCAAGGACGCCATTCTCGACGCCTTCCAGGACGTCTATGTGGCACGCCTGAACCCCGATCCTGAACCGGGTGCGTCCGGCCTACAGCAGGTGCTGGCACATTTCGACCGCGTGCAGGAGATTCACGCCGAGGATGCCGCGGTGACCCGCGCGATGTTCGTGTCGGCGTTCGAGGCGGTGAAGACCACGTCGCCACTGCGCGAGGGCGTGCGCAGTCAATTGGCCGCGGCCGCGGTCAAGATCGAAGCCGGCCTGAACGCCGGTATCGCCGACGGTTCACTGCGGGCTGATATCGATGTCGACATGGCACTGCGGGACATCACGGGATCGATCTTCGGGATCGCTTTCCAGTGGGTGGTCCTGCCCGAAGACCACGATCTCGACCACGAGATCGACTGTGTGCGCGCCCGTATCACGTCAAGCTACGGTCGTTAGGAATCGCTCGGTCGCATCCTGTACCGCACCGGAGAACAGCTGCCCGACATGGCTGCCGTCGTGCCAGTAGAGTTCCCCGCCCCACTGCTCGTGCATGGCCAAGGCCGAACTGCGCATCGCCATCCGGTCGTGCCAGGCACCGACGATGAGGCGGCGATCAGCCTGGGGCCGGGTGTGCAGCGGGTCGATCACCGAGGTCATCGCCGCTACCGTGGTGGACTGCAAATCCCGCGCCGACTGCCGTCCCGCTGATCCCCAGCGCCCCAAGTGCATTCCGATCATCGTGTTGAGACTCAGGATCGGCGTGTACAACGCCACCGCGTCGACTCGGGCGTCCAGATGCGACACCAGCGCCGCCACGGCACTTCCCAACGACAGGCCGGCCACCGTGATCGACGACGATTGCGGTTCGAGCCAGCCGATCAGCGCCCGTACCTCAGACACCGCACGCATCATGCCCGCGATGTTGGCCAGCGGATCGCGGGCCGGATACTCGGGCCATGACCCGCGGCGCGGCCCGTGCCCAGGCTGGACCGGCAGGGCCACGTTGAAGCCGAGTTCACGTAGCCGTCGGACCCGTGCGACCAGCAGATCCATCGAGTCACCCTGACCCGCCCCGTGCATCCAGATCAACCACGGGCGGGCATCGTCTCCGCAGCGATACAACCGCACCCTGGCGGTGGCGACACCGCCGTGACCGTCGGCCAGCACCGAGGTCGGCAGCGCGGCTTCGTGATCGAAGACCAGCTCGTCGAACGTCAGTGCGCCGAATCGGCGAGGACGAATGCTCTTGACCTCCAATGCATCCGGCTCTGCGTGCGCCCCATCGATACCGAGTGCGCCAAGTTCGTCGGCGGCCCATTGATATTCGCCAAGGGGCCGCGGCAACTGCGGCGGTGGGCCGGCCAGCGTCATGCCCGTGACCACGAGCTCGTCGAGGGCAACCTCACCGAGCTGACGCAGACCGGTGACCGAAAGCGGACACCAATCCCCCGCTCCGGCCAGTGCGCCCACCGAGCGGGGCATCACACCACCGAGCTCCCAGGCGATCCGGGTAGCCCTAAGCAACAATGAACCCGGCGTAGCCGTCAGCGGCGATCTCGTCACACCGGCGACGGTACTCGGGGATGCCGGCGGTGTATCCGAGGTACATCCGCTTCTTGCCGGGCACATTGCCGCCGTTATACCAGGAGTTGCAGCTCGGATGCACCAGCACGGTGGGTGCCACCAGCGCCGTGGTGTGTTCCACCCATTCGGCCTGCGCCTGCGGCGTTGCCTCGATGGTCGAGTACCCACCGGCTCTCAGGTACGCGATGCAATCCGCTATCCACTCCACATGCTGCTCCAGAGCGGCCACGAAATTCGTTGCTGCCGAGGGGCTTCCCGGGCCCTGGATCGTGAACAAGTTCGGGAACCCGGCCACCGCCAGACCGAGGTAGGACAGCGCCCCCTCCTTGGACCAGTACTCCCCCAGCACCAGCCCGTCACGGCCACGCACATCGATCCGGCTCAACGCGCCGGTCATGGCGTCGAACCCGGTGGCGTACACGATCACATCGAGGTCAAAGTCGCCCTGCTCGGTGGAAATCCCCGTCGCCGTCACCTCGTTGATGACGCCCTTGCGCAGATCGACGAGGGTGACGTTGTCCCGGTTGTAGGTCTGGTAGTAACCCTGGTCGATGATCGGCCGCTTGCAGGCGAACGGGTGACTGGGTGTCAGCGACGCCGCCGTCTCCGGGTCGGTCACGATGCGGGCCACCGCCTGTCCGTACAACTCGGTGGCCGTCCGGTTGGCATCGATGTCGAAGAAGACATCGCCCCAGTTCAGCGCGCCCATGACGCCGTGTTCCTCGACCGCGCGTCGTTTCTCCTCGGGCGTCGCCGATTTCACCGGCGGCCGCACCAGCATGTCCAGCAGCACGGAGAACGCACTGAGCCGGGCCGCTCCCACCGGGTGTTCCCGCTGCGCGGCCCTGATGCCCGCGTAGTCAGTCTTGAGCGCGTCGAGCTCCCCGGGCGCGAACGGGCGCACCTGCCACGGCAGGGTGAACGCCGGGGACCGCTGGAACACCGTGAGCTGTGCGCACTGCTCGGCCACTACCGGGATCAGCTGCACCCCGGTTGATCCGGTACCGATGACCCCGACCCGCTTGCCCGTGAAGTCGACCTCCTCGCGCGGCCAGCGGCCGGTGAACAGCGAGGTGCCGGCGAACCGGCTCATGCCGGGGATGTCGGGTTCCAGCGGCACCGAGAGGATTCCGGTGGCGGCCACCACGAAAGGGGTGTGCAGCGTTTGCCCGCCGGCGGTGCTGACCGCCCACAGCGTTCTGTCCTCGTCGAAGGTCATCGCAGTGACCTCGGTACCGAATGCGATGTCGCGGCGCAGGTCGAGTCGGTCCGCGACGAAGTTCAGGTAGGCCTCGATCTCGGGCTGGGCCGGCATCGTCTCGGTCCAGACCCACTCCTGCTGGATCTCATCGCTGAAACTGTATGAGTATTCGATGCTCTCGATGTCACAGCGTGCGCCCGGGTACCGGTTGACCAGCCAGGTGCCGCCGACGGCGTCGGCCTTCTCCAGGACCTGCACCCTCAGCCCCTGCTCCCGTAGCCGGTGTAGGGCATACAAGCCGGAGAATCCGGCGCCGACGACGATCGCGTCGAAGTCGGGGCTGCTCACAAGTCGATGACCTTCTCGTTGCGGTTCTTGCGGTCGACGTAGAACTGCGCGGCCCGGCGAATCGATTCGGCGGTCGGGGCCGGTTTCCACCCCAGCTCACGCATCGCCTTGCTGTGGTCCGCGGGCGAGGTGAGCCACATCAGTCGCGCGGCGGTGAGGTTCATCGGAAAGTCGGTGCCGAACAGCCGATTCGACATGCCGGCGAGCCAGCCGAAGACATACAACGGGGCCATGGGTATTCCGAATCGCGGCGGTCGCGCACCGACCGCCTCGGCCGCCGTGGTGAACATCTCCCGCTGGGACATGTAGCGCTCGGACACGATGTAGCGTTCGCCGATCCGGCCGTACTCGGCGGCCAGGATGAGCGCATCGGCCGCGTCATCGATGCCGACCACCTCCGAGCCGACGCCGCGCACGTAGACCGGCAACTTGCCGAACGCAGCCATCGCCACGAGCGCCCCCTGCCTCGGCTGCCAGTCGGGTGGCCCGTAGGGGTTGGACACGCACATCGCCACGGCGGGCAGACCGTGTTCCCTGGCGTAGGTCAGCACCAGGTCTTCGGCCTGACGGCGGGATTCGATGTACGGGCCGCCTTTGCCGGCCCAGTTGAACGGGGTGTCCTCGTCGACGGTCGCGCCGTCGTCACCGACAGCGATGGTGCCGATGGTGCTGAGAAAGACGAACCGCTGCAGGTCAGCGTTCACCGCGACGTCGAGGACGTTGCGCAATCCCTCGACATTGGTGGAGAACAGCGGCGCCGGGTCGGCCAGATGGGCGCGGGTGTCGACGACGCAGTAGAACACCACATCCCGGTCGGCCATGGCCGCCGCCACCGCATCGGTGTCGAAGATGTCGCCGTAGCAGCGTTCGACGTCCACACCGTCGATGCCCTTGGTCGAACTACTGCGGCGAAGCAGCACCCGCACATCGTCGCCTCGTTCGACGAGTTGGCGAGTGACGCAGGCCCCGACGTTTCCGCTTGCGCCCATGACGAGTACTTTCCGCCGGCGATCCATCGCTACTCCATCTCGGTCGACAATCAGCGATCGATGTTACGGTAACGCTTTCAGTAGCGTCTCGGAATCCGGTCAGAAACGGGAAGATCGATGAAGTACACCCTGGAATATCCCAGCGAGCTGCCCACCGCACCTGACGAATTCCTGCAACCGGAGGTCATCCGGGCGGTCGTCACCCACGCTGAGGCGGCGGGCTTCTCCGCCGTTGCCCTGAGCGAGCATCCGGCCCCGTCGGTCAAGTGGCGGAACCACGGTGGACACAACACGCTCGACCCGATCGCCGCGCTGAGTTTCATGGCAGCAGTCACCTCGCGCATCCGGTTGATGACCAACCTGTACGTGCTCCCGTTCCGCAACCCGTACCTGTCGGCCAAGGCCCTCGGCAGCGTGGACCTGATCTCCGGCGGTCGGCTCATCGCCGGTGTCGGTGCGGGTTACCTAGGATCCGAGTTCGCGGCGGTCGGCGTCAGCTTGGAGCGTCGTGCCGAACTGCTGGACGAAGCCCTGGCCGCATTGCGCGCCATCTGGACCGAGCCCGAAATGCCGGTTACCGGTGCTGATTTCGCCGCAGTGGGGCCAGTCTCGCTGCAGCACCCGGCGCAGCGCCCGCATCCGCCGATCTGGATCGGCGGGAACGGCGCCGCTGCGATCCGACGCGTGGTCGAGCACGGCAACGGGTGGATGCCGATCATCGCCACGACGGGCATGGCGGCGACGATGCGCACCACGGCCATCGAGAATCCCGATCAGTTCGGCGCCGCCGTCCGACGCCTGCACCACCGTCTGGCAGACGCCGGCCGCGACCCGCGCTCCGTCGACATCCAGGTGGTGTGTCCGCCGATCGATCTCGATGACGACGCTTCGATCCGCCACGGGCGCGGAGTGCTGCACGAACTGGAGGGCCACGGTGCCACCTGGGCCGTCATCCACGCGGACGGCAGCGGCCCGCAGGCCGCGCTCGACTACCTCAAGGCGTTCGGTGAAACCATGGATCTTGTTGCAGATCAGAATGTCTCGGAGACACCGCCGTAACGCAGCCAGTCAAGCGCCTTTGAACTTCAGCAGCGTCCTGGTCAGGTGCAGACTCGTGATCTGCCATGTGCCGTCCCGCTTTTCGTAGGTCTCGTGGTAGTGACCCGCGCCGTGCAACTCACTGCCATCAGGGAAGAACAACATGTCCTCCATCGCCCAGATGCCCGTTGCCGTGGTGTCGGAGGTCAACATGATCTCTGGCGTGTGGCAGTGGTGCACCGTCGCGGCGTGCTCGACGCCGCCCCATACCACGGGAAAGAACTCGTCGAAGCTCGTCAGCGGCGGGGCCGTCTGCGGATCGGCACCGCCGGTCGACACGGCCATGTCGAGCTTCACCACGACGTCGTCGACGAACAATCCCCGCCAGGCATCGATGTCCTTGGTGTCCAGGAACCGGCAGTACCGGGCTTTGAGCTGCTTGATCGCTTCGATGTCGTCGGACAACGGGCCACCTCCTGGTCGACTGCGGTGCACTATATCTCCGGCGTGGCTCACTCGTGCTCAGTCCAGGACCCGAACCGGCACATTGCTCCAGCCCGCGACATTCTGCATGTTCACCCGCTTGCAGCCCTCCCAGTCCACCTCGTAGCGCGGCATGAAGTCCAGCATCTTGTCCAAGGCGATCACGCTTTCCAGCCGGGCCAGCGCCGCCCCCAGACAGCTGTGAATTCCGTAGCCCAGACCCAGATTCTGCGCTTGCGAACGATCGCGGTCGATGTCGAACCGGTCCGGTTCGGTCCACGCCTCCGGGTCCCGGTTGGCCGACCCACCCACCAGGAACACCGGTTTGCCTGCCGGAATCGTCACGCCGTGTAGTTCGATCTCGCGCATCGAGCGCCGCACGTTGTACTGCGCGGGCGCTTCGTAGCGCAGCAGTTCCTCCACGGCCAGCGGCACCTTGCTGCGGTCGTCGAGCAACTTCTGCCATTCTCCGGGATTCTGGGCGAACACCACTGCCGCATTGCCGAGCAGCTTGGTGACCGTCTCCGCGCCGGCACCACCGAGAAGCGTGGCGAATTCGGTGATCTCGATGTTGGTCAGCGGTTCCATCTCACCGTTGTCGCGCTCGATCTCCGACTCGATCAGCTGGCTGATCAAGTCGTCCCCGAGCTCATGGCGGCGCTTCTTGATCAGCCGAAAGTAATAGATCGCCATGTCGACGGCGGATTTGATGCCGACCTCACCCATCTCGATCTCTCCGGCTTCCCGGTGCAGCAGATCGTCGATCCACAGCCGGATCTGCTGACGGTCTCCTTCGGGGACGCCCTGCAGCGTGGTCATCACGTCGACGGGAAAGAGGGCGGAGAAGTCCTGAACGAAGTCGAACCCGGCCGGGTCGACCGCCGACAGATGCTTGTCGATCAGCTCGGTGACGAGTTCACGCTTGGATTGGATCGCGCGCGGCGTGAAGACCTTGTTGAGCAGACTGCGCATCCGGCGGTGCGCCGGCGGGTCCATCGCGATGATCGAACCATGCTCGGTGACATCGCCTTTGCGCACCTGCGCGAGGTCGACGCCATAGGCCGAGGAGTAGGTCTCGTAGTCCTTGAACGCCGCGGCGACATCCTCATGACGGGTCAGCGCGTAGAAGTCATATCGCTCGCTGTAGTAGACGGGTGCGTGCACACGCATCTGCCGGTACATCTCGTAGGGACTGTTGAAGAAGTCTTGAGAAAACGGGTCGAACACCACCGTCGCCGCAGTCATCGATAATCCTTCTCCGCCCCCGTGAGCGAGTCACGGTCCGTGAAACAACCCCTGACAGTTCACCCACCGCGTTGGACCGGGCGGCTTATTTGTAAACGCTACCGTAAGCCATTCAGTAGAATCAACGTCGCCGTTCGGCACCCCACCCGTGTTCGCTTCCCGTGCAGAAAGCTCTACTGTAATGTATTCCGTAGCCAATGCGAGAGCACTGATGCAGGAAGGCAGCTGTCCATGAAAGTGCCGTTCACCTGGAAGGTCACCGGCTGGTTCATGATCGGCTGGTCGGCCGAGTATGAGGTCGGCGATGTGAAGGCGCTGAAGTATTTCGGCGAGGACCTCGCCGCCTACCGCGACGAGTCCGGCGAGCTGCACGTACTCGAAGCCCACTGCAAGCACCTGGGTGCGCACATCGGGCACGGCGGCAAGGTGGTCGGCGACTGCGTGGAGTGCCCGTTCCATGGCTGGCGGTGGGGCCCCGAAGGTAACAACACCTACATTCCCTACCAGCCCGACAAGCCCAACCGCGGGCTACGGCTGCGGTCCTACCCGGTCAAGGAGCAATACGGCTGCATCTTCATGTGGTACCAGCCCGACGGTAAAGAACCGCAGTGGGAACTGCCCGACATCTTCCACAAGTTCCCGCAGTTCGAAACCGACCCGAATGCGTACTACCGGCCCTACCCGGAGTTCTCCAGCCGAGCCGATGCGATCCCGGTGCACCCCCAGATCGTCGCCGAAAACGGTCCGGACAGTTCCCATTTCCGATATGTGCACGGCGCCACCGTCACTCCGGTCTGCCTGCACTGGGAACACGTCGACGAGGAATGGCGGTTCCTGACGGGCTGGCCCGACGCCCGTAGTGACGATCCGGACAAGATGGCGCTGCGGATTCACAGTCACTTCTCCGGCCTGGGGTTCGCGATGAGCGCCTTCGAGGGCTCGTCGAATCACCGGTTGATCTTCGCTTGCACCCCCGTCGACGACGAGGTGTCGGACATGTTCTATTCCATCTGGTGGCCTAAAGAATCGGGTACAGCTGCCGGGTCCGACATACCCCCGGAACACGTGCGCCGACACGTCGAGAAGCAGTTCCTCAAGACAGTGTGGGAGGACTGCGACATCTGGCGCTACCAGAAGTACGTCGAACACCCGCCCCTGGCCAAGATCGACGCGAAACCGTATATGGCGATGCGTAAGTGGGCCACCCAGTTTTACGAGGTCCCTCCCGCCGACAGCGTTGCGCACGCATGAAGATCGACCTGACCGAACTCGTCGCGCCCGAACACACCGCCATCGTCACCCAGGAATGTCAGGGCGCGGTGGTCGGCCCCGACGCCGGGTTGGCCGCGCTGGCCGACGAGGCCCGCCGAGAGGCATTGCCCAACATCGGCAAGCTGTTGCCGGCGGCACGCGCCGCCTCCGCCCGGGTGGTGCACTGCCTGGTGCAGAGACGCCCGGATGGGTTGGGTTCCAATCACAACGCCAAGATCTTCGCGATCGGCCGTAACGACGTCGGCATCCTGCCCGGCAGTCCCGGCGCTGCGCTGTTGCCCGAATTCGGTCCGGAACCAGACGATCTCGTGCTGTCTCGTTGGCACGGCCTGGGCCCGATGGGCGGCACCGATCTGGACGCCATCCTGCGCAACCTCGGGGTGCGCACCATCGTGGCCGTCGGAGTCTCGGTGAACATCGCGATCACCAACCTGGTGATGGACGCGGTCAACGCCGGGTACCGGGTGGTCCTGCCGCGGGATGCGGTGGCCGGAATCCCGACCGCCTACGCCGACGCGGTCATTGACAACACCCTGTCCCTTCTCGCCACCGTCACCACGACCGACCGCCTGCTGCACGCGTGGCAGCGCTGATCCGCCAATAGGAGAAACCGTGCAGTTCACCGTTCCGGCTGTCGCAGAAGCCGTCGCCACGGCCATCGGCGACCGCCCGCTGATCGTGCAGGGCGATCGGCGGTTGACCTACCGCCAGATCGTGGAGCGGTCGAACCGACTGGCGGCATACCTGCATTCGCGCGGGCTGGGCGCACAAACCGAACGCGGCGAGCTCGCCGGTCACGAGGTAGGGCAAGACCTACTGGGCATCTACGCCTACAACGGACCGGAGTTCGTCGAGTCCCTGCTCGGCTCATTCCGGGCCCGCGTCGCCCCGTTCAACGTCAACTACCGCTACGTCAAGAACGAATTGCAGTACCTGCTCGCCGACTCCGGCGCGACCGCGCTGGTGTACCACGCAGCCTTCGCACCCCGGGTGGCCGAGATCCTGTCTGATCTTCCGGCGCTGCGGGTACTGATCCAGATCGCCGACGACTCGGGCAACGAACTGCTCGACGGTGCAGTCGATTACGAGACGATCGTCGCCAACACGACGTTGGCAGCTCCTCCTGTGGAACCCAGCCCTGACGATCTCTACGTGCTCTACACCGGCGGAACGACCGGAATGCCCAAGGGGGTTTTGTGGCGCCAGCACGATATCTTCATGACCGCGTTCGGCGGCCGCAACATGGTGACCGGTGAGAAATCACAATCCGTCGAGGAGATCGTGGGGCGTGCGGTCGACAACCCGGGTACCAAGCTGCTCATCCTGCCGCCGCTGATTCACGGCGCGGCCCAATGGGGTGTGATGACGGCGGTGACCACGGGGCAGACCGTCGTATTCCCCAGTGTGGTCGACCGTTTCGATGCCGACGACGTGGTGCGCACCATCGAACGCGAACAGGTGTTGGTGGCCACGGTGGTGGGCGACGCGATGGCCCGGCCCCTGCTCGATGCGATCAGGGCAGGGACAGCGGATGTGTCCTCACTGTCAGTGGTGGCCAACGGCGGCGCGCAGTTGACGCCCTACGTCAAACAGCAACTCATAGACGCCAAGGAGAATCTCATCGTCGTCGACGGAGTCGGGTCATCCGAGACCGGCGCCCAGATGAGCCACATGTCGGCCCCGGGCGCGGTGTCGACCGGCACCTTCAACGCCGGGCCCGATACCTGCGTGGTGACCGAGGATTTCACCGCGGTCCTGCCCGCCGGCCACGATGGGCTGGGCTGGCTGGCGCAACGCGGATTCGTGCCGCTGGGCTACAAGGGCGATGCCGCCAAGACCGCGGCGACCTTTCCGGTGATCGACGGGGTTCGCTATGCCACGCCGGGTGACCGCGCCCGCCACCTCGACACCGGCGCGATCGAATTGCTCGGTCGCGATTCGGTGACGATCAACTCCGGTGGGGAGAAGATCTTCGCCGAGGAGGTCGAATCCGCGATTGCATCGCATCCCGCGGTACGCGACGTGGTGGTCACCGGCCGCCCCAGTGAGCGCTGGGGACAGGAGGTGGTGGCCATTGTTGCGCTCGCCGACGGCGCCGAAGCCACGGCCGACGAACTCATCGGGCACGCCGAAACCTCGATCGCCCGTTACAAGCTGCCCAAAGCCGTGGTGTTCCGTCCGGTCATCGAGCGCAGCCCGGCCGGCAAGGCCGACTACCGGTGGGCTCGCGAGCAGGCCGTCAGCGAAACTTCCTGAGTCGGGCCGCGGTTCGGTTGCGGGCCCGGCGCAGGCTGAGGTCCGCGCTTACCCTCATGGAAGCGCTGAACGGCCGGGCCGCCTGCCCGGTGACGCTGAACGGCAGGTCGCTGCCGACCACGGTGCGGTAGTGGCTGAACGCGTCGAAGCCTGCTTTGCCGTGGTAGGCACCAGTTCCGCTACGGCCGACCCCTCCGAACGGCGCGTCGGACGGGATCATGTGCGCGGCAAAGTCATTGCGGGCGACCCCACCGCTGCGGGTGTGACCGACGAAGTGACGGAAATCGGCGTCGTCGGGGCCGAACCAGTACGCCACCAGCGGGGACGGGTTGGCGTTGATGTGGTCGATCGGCTCGGCGAGGCGGGAGTAGCCGCGGACCACCAGCACCGGCCCGAACACCTCCTCGTTCGCGATCAGCATCTGATCGTCGACGTCACGCACGATGGTCGGGGCGATCTTGCGTGAGCCCGGGTCGGGCAGCACCTCCCCCGCGGGCACCACGGAGTCGATTCGGGCGCCGTGGGCACGCGCGTCGGCGATGAGACCGACCACCCGGTCGAAGTTGGCGGCGTTGACCGAGGAGCAGTAATCGGGATTGCCGACGATGGTGGGAAACAGATTGCTCAGCGTCTTGCGCGCCACCGTGACGAACCGGTCCACCTGAGCATCCGGCACGAACACATAGTCCGGGCACACGCAGACCTGGCCGCCATTGACCATGCGCGCCTGGGCGATTCGGTTCGCCGCCCGCTCGATGTCGGCTCCGGGCGCCACCACCACGGGGTTCTTGCCACCCAGCTCCAACGTCACCGGGACGAGATTGGCCGCTGCCGCGCGCGCCACCAACGCTCCGATCGACGGGGACCCCGTGAAGAACAGGTGGTCGAACGGAAGACCGGAGAACTCGGCGGCCACCTCCGGACCACCGGTCACGACCCGCAGTTCGGTCGCGTCGAAATACTTCGGGGCGGTGGCGGCCATCAACTCGGCAGTGCGCGGGGTGACCTCGGACATCTTGATCATCACCCGGTTGCCGGCCGCGAAGGCCGCCGCCGCGGGCAGCACCGTCAACTGGATCGGGAAGTTCCATGGTCCGATGATTCCGACCACGCCGAGCGGGCTCGGCAGTACCTCGGCGCGCAACCCGGCGAACCGGGCGGCCCGCATCAGTCTCGTCGCGCGCATCCACTGCGGGATGTGCGCCCTGGTGTGCTCGATGACCGAGAGCATGCCCAAGATTTCGGCGAAGAACGCCGCCGAGCGCGATCGCGATCCGTAGTCCGCAGCGGTGGCGGCGACGAAGTCCTCTGAATTGTCGAGGATCATCGCCAGCAGGCGGTCAATGCGGTTGCGGCGCAGCGCGACATCGGGCGGACCATCGGCGATGAAGGACCGGCGCTGGGCGGCCAGCAGCTCATCGAGGCCGTCGCGCTGCGGCTGCACTGCCGCACGCTCGTCGATCGCGCTCATTCGAATCCGTCTCCTCGCCCGGGCGTCCGTACACTGCCGAAGCTGCCTCCGGTAAGGCTAACGGTAGCACCCACCACGCAGGTCGCAGCCGATTGTCCGACCAGCCTGAATTGTTTACAGTCGTCCTTACTGTCGTTCATTCAGTGAGAGGTTGGCGCATGCCTGAGAGCGCACGCAGGATCGTCGTCGTCGGAGCCGGATCCGGGATCGGAGCCGCCACCGCGGCACACTTCTTCGAGCGGGGTGACCACGTGCTCGCGGTCGACGTGCGACCCAACGACACCCCCGCGTCGGAGCACGCCACCTGCGATCTCCGCGACGCCGCCGACATCTCCCGACTGCTGAGCGAGATCGGCGAAGGCTGGGACATGCTCGCCCATGTGGCGGGCGTCCCGGGCACCGCGCCGGCAGCCGACGTCCTCAAGGTCAATTATCTGGGTATGCGATTGGTGGCCGAAGGCATGCTGCCACTGCTGCGGCACGGCGGTTCGATCGTCACCGTGGCCTCGACCGCCGCCCTGGGCTGGCAACAGCGCATCGACATTCTCGACGGGCTCCTCGACCTCACCGACGGAGATGCGGTGGCGCAGTGGCAGACCGGGCAGGATCCCGATTTCCCGGTCTACACCACGTCCAAACAGGCCGCGATCCTGTTCGCCAAGCGGATCGCGGGTCCGGCGTGGAGCAAATACGGGGTGCGGGTCAACACCGTCAGCCCCGGCCCGGTCGAGACCCCTATCCTCACCGACTTCGAACAGACGATGGGCAAAGACGTACTCGACCTGGTGCGGGCCACCGTCGGCCGGCACGCCACCGTCGACGACGTGGTTCCACTGATCGCCTTCCTGGCCTCCCCCGAGGCGCGCTGGATCAACGGTCAGGACATCCAGGTCGATGCGGGCTTCATCGCATCGATGAGCAACGGGGCCCCGATCACACTCTGAACCACGCCGATTTCATTACTGTAATATTTACAGTAATATGCACCAGCGAAGCGGATGGGTTCCAAATGGTGGGGTGAACTGTGGAAAGTGACGTTCAGGGATTGGCCGTCGACGACTCTGCCGTCGACACCGCCACCCTGCTGCACGACCCCTACCCCATATTCGCGCGACACCGTGCCCAACACGGGGTGTTCCGCGGCTCGGTGATGGACTGGTCGAAGACACCGGAATCACTACTGCCGGAACACCAATTCGCGGCGGTCTCGTTCGACGCGGTCAACACCGTGTTCCGGGACGGCAAGTCGTTCAATTCGAAGATCTACGACAACACCATCGGACTGTTCATCGGCCCGTCCATCCTGGCCATGGAGGGCAAGACCCACCGCGAACACCGCAACCTGGTTTCGGCCGCCTTCAAGTCACGTTCGCTGCAGCGCTGGGAACCCGAGATCGTCCGCCCGATCTGCGAGGCCCTGGTCGACGAGTTCGTCGAAGCCGGCACCGCCGATCTGGTACGCGACTTCACCTTCGAGTTCCCCACCAGGGTGATCTCCAGGTTGCTCGGCCTGCCCGAGGAAGACCTGCCGTGGTTCCGGCAGCGCGCGGTCGAGCTGATCAGCTACACGGTCAAGTACAAGCGCGCCTTCGAAGCCTCCGCCGCTCTCAAGGACTACTTCCTCGCGCAGATCGAATTGCGCCGCTCCAAACCCACCGATGACATCATCGGCGACCTCGTCACCGCGGAGATCGACGGCGAGAAGCTGACCGACGAGGCCATCTACTCGTTCCTGCGGTTGCTCCTGCCCGCCGGGCTGGAGACCACCTATCGCTCGTCGGGCAATCTGCTGTACCTGCTGCTCACCCACCCTGGTCAATTCACCGCGGTCCAGGCCGACCACGAGCTCATCGGCCAGGCCATCGAAGAGGGGCTGCGTTTCGAGACACCGCTCACCACCGTGCAACGCTCGGCCACCAGGGACACCGAACTCGAGGGTGTCGCGCTCCCGGCCGGCGCGGTGATCGACGTCTGCATGGGGTCGGCCAACCGCGACGAGAACCGCTGGGACCGGGCCGAGGAGTTCGACATCTTCCGGAAACGGGTGCCGCACATCACCTTTGCCGCCGGCGAGCACACCTGCATGGGCTTGCACCTGGCCCGGATGGAAACGCGGGTGGCCATGGAGAGCCTGCTCGGCCGGATACGCAACCTCAAACTGATCACCGAGGACGACCCCCACATCTTCGGTCAGCCATTCCGCTCCCCCACCGCCATTCCCGTCACGTTCGAACCGATCCGGTGAAGGACGAAGCCATGGCCAGTCCCGCGCACACCAACGGTCGCCGGCGCCGCGAACGCGGGTCGATCAGCGTCGACGAAATCCTGCGTGGTGCATTCGAAATCGCCGACGAGGTGTCGATCGACAACCTCAGCATGCCCCAGCTGGCCCGCCATCTCGATGTCGGCGTCACCAGCATCTACTGGTACTTCCGCCGCAAAGATCAGCTCCTCGATGCGATGACCGAACGCGTCCTGCTCGATTACGACTTGAGCGTGCCGTCCATCGACGCCGGCACCTGGCGCGAATCGCTGCGGGCACATGCCCATCGAATGCGCGAGATGTTCAACTCGAATCCGATCATGTGCGACCTCATCCTGATCCGCGGTACCCGGGGGGTGCCGGCGGCCCGCACCGCGCTGGAGAAGCTCGAACAGCCGGTCGCCGCGCTGGTAGCCGCGGGGCTCACGGCCAAGCAGGCCTTCGACACCTATACGGCCATCTCCGTGCTCGTGCGCAGTTCGGCCGTGCTGCAACGCTTGCAGAGCCGCCCCGCAGAAGGACAGTTCCCCCGCGAGTACTGGGAGCAGGTGATCGATGCCGACGCGACGCCACTGATCGCCTCGATTCCCGGGCGCGGCTATCGCATCGGCATGGCCGACGATGGCAACTTCGACCACATTCTCGACAGCATCCTCGATCGCGCGGAGCTGTTCACCACCGTCCACGGGTAGCTTTTCTCCGCAGGGACTTACTGCCGGGGCAGGCGCCAGCCGATCGTCTTGGTCTCGGTGTACTGCGCGAACCCCTCAATCCCGCACTGTCTTCCGACGCCGCTGTTCTTGTACCCGCCGAACGGGGCGTCGGCGCCGTAGTACATACCGCCATTGACACCAATTGCCCCCGTCCTTATCCGTCTCGCGATCCCCATCGCCCGCTCGGACGAGGCCGACACCACCGCCCCCGCGAGACCGAATGCGCTGTCGTTGGCGATCCGCACCGCCTCGTCGTCGTCATCGAACGGCAGCATCACCAACACCGGTCCGAACACCTCGTCCTGGGCAATGGCCGATCCGGGATCGGCCCCGACGATGACGGTGGGTGCGACGAAATGCCCGTCGGTCAGATGCTCGGGCAATCCATCGGGCACCCCGCCGCCCACTGCGATGTCGGCGCCGTCGCGGCGGGCGCCGTCGATCGCGTCGAGCACGCGTTGCTTCTGGGCCGCACTGATCAGCGGGCCGACCAGAGTGGTCGGCAAGGCGGGATCACCGACCGGGACCGCGCCGAAGGCCATCGTCACGTTGGCGAGCGCCTCGTCGAACAGGCTGCGGTGCAACAGCATCCGGGTGTTGGCTGCACAGGCCTGTCCGGCGTGCACGCAGGCACCGATCGCCCCGGGGATGATGTGGCCGGGCTTGGCGTCGTCGAGCACGATCATCGCCGACTTGCCGCCGAGTTCAAGGAAGGTGCGCTTCATGGTGTCGGCGCCGACTCGCATCAAATGCCTGCCGACCGCAGTCGACCCCGTGAACGACACCATGTCGACGCGTGGGTCGGTGCCCAGCTGCCCGGCCACCTCGTTGGACCGCGTGGGCACCACATTGACCACACCGGGCGGGACGTCGGTGCGCTCGGCGAGCAGCCGGCCCAACCTGGTGGCGTTCCACGGCGTGTTCGGATCAGGTTTGAGCACCACGGTATTGCCGGCGGCCAGCGCGGGCCCGAGCTTGTTGAGGATCACCTCGATCGGGAAGTTCGACGGGGTGATCGCGGCGACCACACCGACAGCCTCCTTGACCACCGTGCGGGCGTTGCGCTCACCGAACAGCCCGCCGCCGTCGAGGGTGCGCTCCCATTCGAATTCGTCGATCAGCCTGGCCGGGTATCGCAACGCATCGGCCAGCGGCCAGTCCAGCTGAGCGTTCTGCGTCGTCATCACCGGGCAACCCACCTCGGCGATCAACTCCTCACGCAGATCGTCCTTTTCGGATTCGATCGCCTCCTGCAGTTGAGCCAGTACCCGCTGACGCAAGCCGCGGTTGGTGCTCCAGTCGGAGTCATCGAACGCGCGCCGGGCCGCGCCGATCGCGGCATCCATGTCCCGCGCTCCGGCCGCCGCGGTGGTCCCGAGGACAAGACCGGTGGCCGGGCTGAGGTTGTCGAATTCGGCACCGGAGGCTGCGGCCACCAGTTCGCCGTCGATGAGCATGCGCTTTTCGGCCCGGCCTGCGGCACGCCGACCGATGTCCACACTGGTGACGGCCTCATCCACGACTTCGCTCACGCCGACAACCGTAACACTTACAGTAATATACCCAGTCGCCGAAACCGCATTCCAGCAGAGAAAGTTCGAGAACGGGCCTGCCGGAATGCCGTTTCGCGGGAAGGTCAGGCGTGCTCGACCTGCACCGGCACTCCGGTCAGCCAGGACATGCCGGCCAACGCCTCCACGTCGGCGGGCTCGCTCGACGTCAATTGGTTGACGTTGGCGCCGCCCCCCTGGTTGGCGATCCGCCACTGCCCACTTCCCTTGTGCCCCCACCCATGCGGTATCGCGACCGTCCCGCGCATGATGTCATCGGTGAGCGACAGCGCAATGTCGATCTGGCCGTACGGCGACCGTACGCGCACCGCGTCGCCATCGGCCAGGCGACGCGTCGCAGCATCCTCGGTGTGCATCAGCGCACGATGAATCCTCTTGCCACGCATGAGCAACGGGGAATTGTGCAGCCAGGAATTCTCCGACCGCGGTTCCCGCATGCCGATCATGCGGAGCGGATATCCATCCGGGTCGGCGCGTCGTGACAGCGCGGCGATCTCAGAGGCGATGTCGTCATGCACCAGCCGAACCCGCCCCTTCGGATACACCACGACCTCGCCCAGCACACCCGTGCGGATGTTCGGCGCCACCACGACACCGTGCGGATGGTGTTCGGCCAGCCGGCGGAACGTCAACCCGCCCCGGCGCAGCCCGAAGCGGTCACCGCCGTCTGCCATCCGGATCATCGTGTCGATCATCGGCCGCGGGCTGAGCCTCTGGCCGCGTCGTGCGGCCCGTTTGACCGCCAGCCGAAGGGCCACGAAAACCGGTGTGCGCACCTTCATTCGGGCGATCAGATCGACGACGATGTCCCACTCGGTGCGAGCCTGGCCCCGCGGTGCCACCACCGCGTCGGTGGCCTGCCGGAACGGCGTGGCCTGGAACATCTGGAACGTGACGGCGAAGTCGTCGCGTTCGTACATCGTCGTCACGGGTAACACGTAGTCGCAGTGCGCGGTGGTCTCGTTGACGTAGAGATCCAGGCCGACCGACAGGTCCAAGGATTCCAATGCCTGTTCCAGTTCCAAGCCATTGGGCACCGAAAGAACCGGGTTGCCTGCACCGATGAACATCGCCTTGACCTGCCGCCGACCCGGCGTCGTGATCTCCTTGGCCATGAATGCGGCGGGTTCCGCCCCGATGACCAGCGGCAGGCCGCCGACCCGCGTCCGCTTGTTCCGGTAGCTGCGGCGCAGGGAAGCGCCCATTGCCAGCGATCCCCATTTCTGTCCCGGGATGCCCAACGTGCTGAATACGCTCCCGCCCGGGGTATCCAGGTTGCCCGCGACGAGGTTGACCGCGTCGAGCAGATAAGTGGTCAATGTGCCGTTGCGCCCGACGCAGGTACCCAGCCGGCCGTACACGGCGGCTCGTTCAGTGGCGGCGAGATCGCGCGCCAACGCGCGCACGGTGTCCGGATCGACACCGGTGTGCCGGTGGGTGGCCTCCGGGCTGAACCGCGAGGACTGCGCTTGCAGCCAGTCCAGCCCGTCGGCCTGGGTCCGGGCCCGGGCACTGACGAGCCCCTCGGCGAACAGCACCTGCAGGATCGACAACAACAGGCAGGAATCGGCATCCGGGACGATCCCGAGCCACTCGAATTGCGCCGCGGTCTCGCTGCGCCGTGGATCGACGACGACGACCCGTCCGCCCCGCTTCACGATGTCGTGCATGCGGTCTTTGATCCGCGGCGCAGTGAGGAAACTGCCATGGGACACCACCGGATTCGCGCCGAACATGACCAGGAGGTCGGTACGTGTGAGGTCCGGAATGGGTACCGGGAACGGGGCCCCGTACAGAAATTGGTTGGCCAGCAGCCGGCTGCTGGTGTCCTGGGTGGATGAGCTGAAGAAATGACTGTCGCCGCCGACGCCCTTGGCGAAGGCCATCGCGGCGAACAGATGCGAATAACTGAAGGCTGCGGGATTGCCCATGTAC